>JAJHOH010000001.1:3600000-3905000 GCA_021651055.1 Candidatus Manganitrophus morganii | reverse complement strand
AAAAGCGGCATCGTCATGACGACCTGTTGCGGTTGGCCTTCGATTTTTTGCAACTCCCGTCCGACCAGGAGATTAAACTTTTGATCGGTCCCGCCAAGCTCGACATCGGCCTTCAACGCGACAGAATCATATCCCTGAATCAGCGGATATAAGAATTCATGGATGCCGATCGGCTGCAGCTGCTGGTATCTTTTCTGGAAATCATCCCGCTCAAGTATCCGCGCAACAGTGTACTGCGAGGCCAATCGGATCAGCCCTTCCGCGTTCATCGTCCCAAACCACTCGCTGTTAAAACGAATTGTGGTTTTCTTCGGGTCGAGCACCTTGAAGATTTGAGCTTTATAGGTCTCCGCATTTTGGAGCACCTGTTCTCGGGTCAACTGTTTTCGCGTCTCGGATCGTCCGCTTGGGTCCCCGATCATTCCGGTAAAGTCACCGATTAAGAAAATGACCTCATGTCCTAAATCTTGAAACTGCTTCATCTTCTGAAATAAAACCGTATGCCCCAGATGAAGATCGGGCGCCGTCGGATCGAACCCGGCCTTGATTCGGAGGGAACGCCCTTCGGCTTTCGACTTTTTCAGTTTCTCAAGCAGCTCTTTTTTTTGAATGACCTCGACCGCCCCACGGAAGAGAAGCTGCCACGACGGGTCGATTTCATTCGGCTCTTTTTCACTGTTCGTCATTGGATCCAAATATAAGGTAAGGCGCTAGTCGACTTAATTTCTTAGGCCCGATCCCCTTCACCTCAAGAAGATCCTCCACCTTTCGAAAGGGCCCCCGCTCTTCGCGGTATCGAACAATTTCTTGGGCTAATTTCGGCCCAACGGCGGGAAGCGTTTCAATGATCTCGACAGCGGCGCTGTTCAGATCCACTTTCTCCACCGAGGGCGCCGGGCCCCGACTGGAGAGGAGAGAAGGGGACGGATCAGATGAGAAGATCGGCGCGGTTAAGACAGGCACGGACGACAGCTCGCCGTCGGGAGGAAAGCTCCCCGCCCCTCTCTCGGCCCATGTCCTGAACCAGAATGCGGTGGCTATGATAATGGAGAGGAGAGCAACCTTGAAAAAAGATGGGTGCGACTTGAACAGATCTCGGCCATTCCTAATGAGCCTCTTTCTGAAGGAACGCATCATACTCTTTCGCCGTCATGAGCTTTTCGACCTCTTTCGGATCATTCATCTCAATCACCACGATCCACCCTTCGCCATAAGGATCCTGGTTGATCAGTTCCGGTTTTTCTTTCAGCTTCTCATTGACGGCAACCACCTTACCGCCGACCGGCGCGTAAAGCGGAGAGGTCGTCTTTGTCGATTCAATTTCGGTGATTTCATTTCCGTATTGGACGTTCACCCCCGTTTTGGGAATCTCGAGATAAACAATATCGCCCAACGCCTCCTGGGCGAAATGTGAAATCCCAATCGTCGCCTTCTTTCCTTCCGCTCGGACCCACTCGTGTTCTTTATGATAACGCAAATTCTCAGGAATCATGGAAGCCTCTCGGTTAATAATCTAAACAAAAATTCGGGCAGCACCTACTGCTAGCCCAGAATAAAATCAAGGAGAGATCGGGCATGGCGCACCGAGTGTGAAAATCCGAAATCAACAGACGGCCTTCAGCGCCGGCCCCATCTATAAGATGATAGATATAAACCAGCGGTGAATGTTTTGTCAAGGACTTGGAAGGATGATCCCTTGGAAAGGGGATCTCATCACTTCAGAGAGCAACGCGCGATCGTTCGAGGTCGGCTGCAGCCATATGTCTTCTGGCCGAATCGCATATTTCGACATTGTATCGGCGAGAAGCGCCACCCCTCCGGGAGCCGACTGCGGGAAAATCAGGTGGATGTCATTCTCAGCCCGTTTGATATCGAGCAGATCGACGGAGGTCTCCGCAAGGCCTTTTACAGGATGGGTGAGGACGATTTCAGGAAAAACGGCTCCCCACAACATGTCGGGCCGGCGCAGCCGAATTTCCGTCTGGAGATCCTTTACAAAGTCGCTCAAAAAGCGGCTCCTCCAACCGATCCAATGCCAGAATTGAGATCCTCGTCCATCCCTCGTTCTCCCGACCGACCCGGCCGCCACAGAGGCGGGATCGATCGATTCGGAAAACAGGCTCTCATAAAGGCGAATGGCGGAAGGGGTCCATCCCTCTTCGGAGCCGTACGATAAATCGCTGATATAAACGCCGTCAATAGGATAACGCGCCAGATCCCGATAGAGGTCCGACACCATCTTCTTCACTTCCGTGTTGAACAAATCGAGTTTTTCGATGGAATGGAGCTCTTGTTTATTCGGATCATATCTGATATCGCGCCACTCCGGACGGGCCTGCGTCGCCCAGCGCATTTCCCGGATCGGCAAGACCGCTACGACGCGAAATCCTATCCGACGGGCCGTCTCTGTCCATTCACGAAGCCGATCGGCCAACACAGGAGCGCCTGAAGCTTGAAAGAAAACGCCGCTTCTTCCGGGCGAATTATTGAAAACTGGGATAATGACCGTATTCGCCCTTCTCCGAAACGCCCGGAGATAATCTTCCATCTCCCATCCGGACAAGGGAGACCAGATCACCGCGACGATCTTTTGGCCCGGCTGATCGAGCCGGGAGAGGAGAAAGCGCGCCTCCTCTTCGTGTAGGCTCTTCGGATAATTCTTCAGAAAAAGTCGAAGTTCCCGAATCGCCTCCGGCTTCTCACCCGCCGCATCGTATGTCCTGGCCAACAGCCACTGCGCTTCACTCAAAAGCGGAGAGCCGGGATACGACGCGATAATCCTCAAAAACCGTTGCTTCGCCTCCGAATAACGGCTCGCTTCAAAAGAACGAATCCCCTCGACCAGTTCAGCCCACCCCTGGTCATCGGTCTGAATGGACCGGGTCGGCGGCCGGACACACCCCGAGATAAAGGCCGCGAGAAAAAACCCGATCACAAAAACGCGAAAGAACATTCCCAAGAGAGTCCTTATTCTAATAAGAAAATGGAAATAGATGCCGGGCGCTAAAGGCCTTGCTCGACCGTCTGGGCGAGGGAGGTTCCGGCGAGAAAGGAGGAACCCCATGCAAGGTGATCCGACAGATCATCTTTCAGCAGAATGACATTCCTTAAATCCTTCGGCTGAAGGAAGCTCCAGGTCCCTTTCGAAATTTCGCGCGATTTGCCGCGCCACTCCGTCTGAAGCGTTTCGAGGGAAGACGGAAGCTCCCGCTTGCCGACTGTGCCGGCGACCTCCTCGATTTGCGATTTGGAAAAGGGCATCAGCCATTGAAGTCGATCGAGCACCCTCTTCCGGACCGCTTCGATTCGATCCGCCGTGACCTCCACGCCTGGGCGGAAAAGCGCCGTGACAACCAGCCCTCGGACACCGGCGGAAAATCCCTCTTCCTCCTCCGGCAGACTGAGGCGGAGGACCAACAGGTCTTCGACATCGGGGGGAATCTCTTCCCCCCAGGTCATGAGAAGACTCTCTTTCATCGGCGCCGGAATCCATTCGTTGCGAAGGGTAAAACAGAAATGAACGGGGGAATTCGGCGGAGGTTGGACGAGAATGAGGTGTTTGGTCGGAATCCGCGTCCCATCCTTCAGGACGATTTCATCGATCCGCTTCCCCTTTGTTTCGACCTGGGTGACGGTTTTGTCTCCGACCACCTCCCCTCCCCACCCCTTGATCAACTTAACGAAAAAGGAGATGAGCGTCGACGCGCCCCCTACCATCCGAACTCCCCCTTTGGATAGACTCCAGGTCAGAAGAATCAGATCGTAGGTCGAGATGCCGGTCAGCGGCCGTCGAAAAGCAAAGAGCGCTTGGAGATCGAGATATTCGAGAAATTCCTCATCAAAAGCGAAGGGGACGAGGAATTCCGTCGCGGGCTTCTTCTTATAACTTTGAACCGCCCTCTGAAAATCAAATTTCTGCTTCCAGGCCCCCAATCGGTCGACCAGTCCATGGATTTCCACCTGGGAGAAACGGCCCAGATAGGGCGCGAGGGCCGGCGTCTCTTTCTCGATCTCCTGAAAGAACGATTTAATTTTTTGGAGCTGGGGGCCGAACTCCCGTTTCAGCTCGTCGAGGTATTCTTCATTTTGGGAGGAGAGATCGATCCGATGCTGGGATTGGACGATTTGAAGAAAGGGAAGGGCCCGCTTGAATAAGAACCCTTCCTTTCTTAAGCTGGGAATGGGGAGGGGAAGCTCCGAGAAAAAACCTTCCATCGCCCCCCCTTCTTCAAAACCGAGATAGAGGAGGGGCCCCTGGGCAAACCGAAAGAGAGGAGAGGGGAAGTGAACCTCGGTCCCCGACAGGACGAGGACCGATCTCCCCCTTTTCGCCAATGCGGCGGCGGCAGCCAGTGACGTCAGGCTGCACCCCGCAAAAACGGCATCATACTTTTTTCGTTCTGTCATGATTCAACGAACGAGATCGAGTCGACTGAAGAAAAAAGGAATTTCAACGGCCGCCGATGTGGAGGAATCGGAGCCATGAACGGCATTTGCTTCAATGCTTCCTGCAAAGTCGGCCCGGATCGTCCCCTTATCGGCCTTCTTCGGATCGGTCGCTCCCATCAGGGTGCGATTCTTCGCAACGGCGTTTTCTCCCTCCAGCACCATCGCCACAACCGGCCCCGAACTCATAAAGGTGGCCAAGCTATCGAAGAAGGGGCGCTCCCGATGGACATCGTAAAACGCCTCCGCTTCCTTTTTCGTTAAATGACGCATCTGAATCGCGACAATCTTGAGTTGCGCGCTTTCAAACCGCTTGATGATCTCTCCAATGACATTCTTAGACACCGCATCCGGCTTAATAATCGAAAGTGTTCGCTCAGACACCGATCCTCCTTCTACTTCAACATGACGCGTCCTCAGAGACGCGGGAATACAACCTGAGAAATCGCGGGTAAAGATACCCCAAATGTGCCCCTAAGTCAATCTTGACGTTTCGTTTTACTTTCCCTAAGATCCGTCCGAGGCAGCGAAGAATCGGAGACGAGATGAACTCCAAGACGACATGGCGGCTGCTCTCCCATTTACCTCAGCCGCCCGAGATGAACATGGCGATCGATGAGGCGATCGCGACCGCCTTTTCGAAAGGTCAGGTCCCGCCGACCCTCCGTCTCTACGGCTGGGCCGTTCCCTCCGTTTCGTTCGGCTCCTTTCAGAAGTGGGAGCCGGAATGGGATGCGCTCATGGCGGGGGGGACGCACCACTTCGTTCGGCGGATGACGGGGGGCCGGGCGCTTCTTCATCATCGGGAGTTGACCTACTCCGTTGTCGCATCAACGAAAGATCCGCTCTTTGCCGGAGGGATCAAGGAAACTTTCTATACGATTGCGAAAGGGCTCTTGGCCGGATTGGAATCGCTCGGCGTCGAGGCCGAAGTGTATGCCCCTCCCCGCTCGCAGCGACTCGAACGACCCTCGAATTCCCTCTGTTTTGCTTCGACCTCCTGGTACGAAATCACCGCCCAAGGGAAAAAGCTGATCGGAAGCGCGCAGCGGCGATGGACGAAACATTTTCTGCAGCATGGATCTTTGATCTTGAAGAAAGAATCGGACCGGAGTTTCTCCTCCGAAAATCAGATCAGCCTTGATGCGCTTCTTCCTCTCCTGCCCGACGATGAAACCCTGTTTGCGGCGATGAAGGGAGGGTTCGAATCGGCTCTCTCAATCAATCTGGAGATGGGAAGCCTCACCCCGGAGGAAGAAGAAGTCGCCGCCCGCCTCGTCAAAGAAAAGTATGGAAATCCCGCCTGGACCCTTCGGAGAGAAACCTCTTAGCCGCTGCATCTTCCCTTATTCGGGCTTTATTCAGGCAAGCGGGTGCAGAACGCTTTATAGGCCTCGATACAATCGAAATCGCCGTTCGGACAGACCATCCCGACCAGCTTCAGCATACAATCTTCCGGTCCGGTCATGTTGGGCGGAGGCTTGAGGATCTTTTTAGGAGGAGGTTGCGCCGCGATGTTCTCGACCAGATTCATCCCGTCTTCGGAAAGATCATCCGGTTTTTCTCTCCCGCGAAACTCGATCTCCCCCTGCTCCTCCTCCCCTTTTTCGGGAGGGAAGACGGGAAACTCTCTCTTCCCTCCGAAAGGGTCGTCCCCCTCGTCAACGTCGTTGGGAGAAAGGAGTTCGATATCGAGATTGCTCGGGCCGCCGGACCCCTTCCGATCGATCAGGACCAGAAACGGATTGCCGAAGAGATAATAAAAGACAATGTAATGGACCATCACCGAATAGAGAATGATTCGAGGGAGATCCTCTTTGGCGGATTGATGCAAATCGAGGAGACGGGATTTCATCGAGCGGCCCTGTTATCTCTCACATCATATCAGGCGTAAAGAAACGGTTTCAAGCGTATTGCAATACGCCCCTACGCAACGCAAATTTAACTTCGATCGGCATGGACAAGTTCGGGCGACGTTCGAACCCCTTCCGTCTCCTCCGCCTGCCGTTTTTTCGCAAAAAAGGTATATGCCGTCGGAATGATGAAGAGGGTCAGCAGCGTCCCCAGGCTCATCCCGCCGACGACGACCCACCCGATCTGCTGGCGGCTCTCCGCCCCCGCCCCCTTCGCCAGCGCCAACGGGACCGCGGCGAGGACCGCGGTGATCGCCGTCATCAAGATCGGACGCAGCCGGAGGACCGACGCCTCGATCACCGCCTCCTGCAGCTCTTTTCCCTGCTCCTGAATCTGGTTGGCAAACTCGACGATCAGGATCCCGTTCTTGGTCACCAGGCCGATCAGCATCACCATCCCGATCTGGCTGTAGACATTCAGCGTCCCCCCGGTAAGCCAGAGCGACAGCAGCGCCCCGGTCACCGCCAGCGGCACCGAGAGCATGATGACGAACGGATCGACGAAGCTCTCGAACTGCGCCGCCAGAACCAAATAAATGAAGACCAGGGCAAGGACAAAGGCGAAGTAGAGGCTCGCCCCCGCCTCCCTGAACTCCCGCGATTGGCCGTCGAGATCGGCCTTCGCCGTCGCCGGGAGGATCTCGGCCGCCGATTTTTCCAGAAATTCGATCGCCTCCCCCAAGGAATAAGTGGGGGCCAGATTGGCGGAGATCGTCGCGGAGCGAAGCCGATTGAAGTGGTTGAGCTCTTTGGGAGCAACCGTCTCTTTCACCTGAACCAGATTCGAGAGCTGCACCAACTGCTGATCCTTTCCCCGGACGAAAATCGAGGTCAGATCGGCCGGATTGGTCCGGTCCTTGTCGGCCAGCTTGATAATGACATCATATTGCTCCCCCTGCTCCTTGTAGCGGGTCACCTGGAGCCCGCCGAGGAGGGTCTGAAGGGTCCGGCCGATCTCGTCGACCCCCACCCCGACGTCGGCCGCTTTGTCGCGGTTGATCGTGACGTTTAATTGCGGCTTGTTGAGCTTCAGGTCGCTGTCGATGTTGGCGAGATCCGGATTGGCGCGCATTTTCTCCATCAGCCGATCGGTCAGAGTTTGAAGCTCCTCATAAGAATTCGCCTGAATGACGAATTGCACCGGGGGATTCCGGAAGTTCTGCCCGAGAGAGGGGGGATTGACCGGAAACGACAATACCCCCGGCAGGCCGAACATCTTCGGCCCCAGCGCGGCGGCGATCTCCTGCTGCTTCCGCGTCCGCTCCTCCCACGGCTTCAGGCTGACGAACGAGAGGGCCGAATTGACCGGGTTCGGCCGCTCGAGACCGGGGGCGATAACCATAAAGTACGTCTTGATCTCGGGGACGTTGGAATAGAATTCCTCCACCTGCCGGGCATACTTGTCGGTGTAGGCCATCGTCGAACCTTCCGGAGCGATCATCACCCCGATAATCGTCCCGCGGTCTTCGAGCGGCGCCAATTCCGATTTGAGCAACATGAAAAGGAGAACGCTCGCCCCCGCGAAGATAAACCCGAGCAAGACCACCAACCACCGCGCCCTCAACGACCCGGCCAGGAGCCTTCGATAGCCGTTATTCATCGCCTCAAACCAGCGCTCGGTGACGGTGTAGAACCGGCCCTGCTGCGCCTGATGCTTTAAGATTCTTCCCGACAACATCGGGGTGAGGGTCAGCGCGACAAAACCGGAGACAAGGACCGCCCCCGCCACGGTCAGGGCGAACTCGATGAAGAGCCTTCCGGTGGTGCCGGTGATAAACGCCAGCGGAACGAAGACGGCCGAAAGGGTGATCGTCATGACGACCACGGCAAAGGCAATCTCGCGGCTCCCCTCGAGCGCCGCCTGACGCCGCGGCATCCCCCCCTCGATCCGGCGGTAGATATTCTCCATCATCACAATGGCGTCGTCGACCACCAGACCGATCGCCAGCACCAGCGCCAGCAGCGTCAAGATATTGACCGAAAACCCCATGATGTACATAAAAAGGAAAGCGCCGATCAGCGAGACGGGAATGGCGATTGACGGGATCAGGGTCGCCCGGAACGACCGGAGGAAGAAGAAAATCACCAGGACCACCAAAACCATCGCCTCCGCGATCGTCCGGTAAACGGCGTTGATCGACTTGTCGATGAAGACCGAGCTGTCGAAGGCGACCTGCAACCGCATCCCCTCCGGAAGCCCCGCGCTGATATTCGGCAGCTCCGCCTTGATCCCCTCGGCGACTTCCAGGGTATTGGCGGTCGATTGTTTTACGATTCCCAGGCCGACCGCCGGGTTGCCGTTGACCCGGACCGCGTTCCGGTCGTCCTCCGCGCCGACTTCGGCATAGCCGACATCGCTTAAGCGGACCGGATAACCGTTGACCTCCCTGAGAATCAGCCGATTGAATTCATCCGGCGTCTTCAAGTCGGTCTCAGTCAAGACCGTAAATTCGCGGAACCGGCTTTCAATCCGGCCCGACGGCACATCGACATTCTGCGCGCGGAGGGCCATCTCGACATCACGCGGGGTCAATTGAAACGCCGCCAGCCGGTCCCGGTCCAGCCAGATCCGCATCGCGTAGCGGCGCTCGCCCCCGATGATGACGGTCGCCACCCCGTCGAGCGTCTGAAGACGGTCTTTCACAAAGCGATCGGCATAATCGGTGATCTCCAGCGGGGTATGCCGATCGCTGGAGAAAGCGATCCACATCACCGCCTGGGCGTCAGCTTCGATCTTCTGGACGATCGACTCCAGCGCCTCCTCCGGAATGGTCGCCCGTCCGCGCGCGACCCGGTCGCGCACATCGTTGGCCGCCGCGTCGGGATCCCGATTGAGGACAAACTCGATCGTAATCTGGCTGACCTCCTCCCGGCTGATCGACTTCATGACTTTGATCCCCTCGATCCCGGCCAGGGCGCTTTCGATCGGCCGGGTGATCTGGCTCTCGATAATTTCGGCGGAAGCACCGGGATAAACAGTCCGGACCGAGACAACCGGCGGGTCGATCTTCGGATATTCCCGGACGGAGAGGCGCGTGTAGGAGATGACGCCGAGCAGGGTGAGGACCAGGCTCATCACCGTCGCGAGGACGGGACGACGAATCGATATCTCGGGCAAATACATTTCTACCCTCCCGCCGGCGCCTTTTCAGGCGCGGCCTCTGCGGCCCCCACGGTCATCACCGGGGCGCCGTCGAAGAGCTTCATCTGCCCGGCGGTGATCACCGTCTCCTCCGGGCCGATCCCTTCGACAACTTCCACCCGGCCCTCTTTCCGAAGCCCCAGGCGGACCTTCGTCAATACCGCCTTTCCGTCGACCACGCGGTAGACGAATTTATCTCCTCCCATCGGGACCACCGCCTGTTCGGGAACGAAGACGGCATTTTCCCGCTCGCCGAGGAGCAGCGTCACGCGGGCGAACATCCCCGGACGGAGCACCCCCGCCGGATTCGGCACCCGCGCGCGGACGAGAACGGTCCGCGTCGCATTGTCGATCCGCGAGTCGATCGCATAAATTTTCCCCTCGAAGAGCCGATTCGGGTAGACGTCCACCCCGACTTGAAGCGACTGGCCGTCTTCGATCCGGTTCAAGTAGATCTCCGGGACACGGAAATCGACCTTGATCGAATCGGTATCTTCCAGATTGACGATCGCCTGGCCCGGCTGAACAAAGTCGCCCGGACTCACCTGACGGAGACCGAGTTGGCCGCTGAAGGGGGCGCGGAGGATCGATTTGTCGAGGCGCACCTGCGCGAGGGAGAGGCTCGCTTCCGACTCCTTTAATCTCGATTCGGCCTCATCGTACGCCCGCTCGGCGATCAACCCCTCCGGGCGCAGCTGTTTTGCCCGCTCGAAGTTCATCTTGTTCAGCTCGACGACCGCTTTGATCTGATTGAGCTGGGCCTGGAACTCCTCCGAATTGATCGTGAGAAGAACGCTCCCCTTCGTCGCCCGCTCCCCTTCTTTAAACCGGATGGCGGTGATCCGGCCGGCGATCTCCGACCGAATCACCGTCGATTCATTCGCCTCCAGGGAGCCGACGGCGGTGACTTCCAACCGTCCCGTTCCGGTCTGAACCCGCGCCGCCTCCACCGGCATCGCCGGAGGACCCGCGGGGGCCGTCTGCGGCCCCGAAGCCTGAGGCGGCTTGGCGTCGGACTTTCCCCCCTCGCCGCATCCGGCGAAAATCAGGAGCAATAGTAAGAGCGCCCCTCCCTTCTTCAGTGTCACATACAATCGAAACCAATATTTCATGAACACCGCTCCCTACTCTTATGGAACCTGCGGATTGCCTGTCGGCCCGCTTGAACCTTCATCATCCCGCCCCGTTTTCGGCGGCATTAAATCCAGGAAAACGCCGACCGCTCTTTCCACCTGGAGGATCGCCACCTCCCGGTCATATGTGGTGTTCGTGAGCTGCCGCTCCGCGCTGATGAGGGTGGCATTCGCATCGAGGACGTCGATGTTCGTGGCAAGACCTACCGCAAACTGCCGGGAGATCAGCGAAAAGTTCTCACGCGCAAAGGCGACCTGCGCCTTCAGGACATCGAGCTGAGAGGTAAGAGCATTCAGGTTCAGCAGAGAGCGCCGCACCTCGACGGAAATTTGATCCGACAGAAACGATTTTTGCAAGAGCTGTTGACGATGACGTGACCTCGCTTGCGCCAACTCCGCGACCCGCAGGCGTCCCTCAAAAATGGGGAAGCTGAGGCTGAGGATCGCCGATCGATCGTTGGTGGTCAAAAAGGAGGTTTCCGGGTCTTGATCGATCCAGTTGTACCGTCCCTGTAGGCTGAGAGACGGGAAAAAAGTCCCCTTGGCGATGCTGATCTGCTCTTCGGAAATCTTGACGTTCGTCGACTGCAACGCGAGATCGGACCGCCGTTCGTGCGCCGTTTTGACCCACTCCGCCTCGCTCTGCTCCGAGAGGGTTAAGGAGGGAGGATCGGCGAGGTGAAACGGCCCCTCGATCCGGGCGAAGAGCGCCAGTTGATCTTTCGTCGTTTCTTGGTCGTTTCGGGCCCGGATCAATCGGGCGCGGGCGTCGGCCAGCTCCGCCTCGGCGCGCAACACCACCGTCTTGATCGCCTCCCCGACCCGAAAACGTTTCTCGGCATCGCGAAGATGGGCCTCCAACCGTTTGACCTCATTCTCCTCGATTTCGACATTACGCTGCGCCTTGAGCGCCTCGTAATAAGCGCGGGCGACATCGAAGAGAATATTTTCGGTGGTCAGACTGAGGTCGAGCTTTCCCCCTCGGACACCGAGCTTCGCGCTCCGATAGGCGGCCGACGCCCGGCCGCCGGTGTAGAGCGGCTGATCGATCGTCAGGTTAAATTGTTTTTGCTCTTCGGGGAGCAAGACGCCGAACGGCCCTTGTTTCGCCTCCGCCCGGCGGAGATAGCTCGCTTCGGTGTTGATGCTGGGATAGAGAAAGCTTTTCGCCCGGTCGATCTCCCGCTCCGCCTGCAACAAATTCTCTCGGGAAATCCCGATCTGCTCGCTTTCGGCCATCGCGGAGCGATAGGCCTCTTCGAGCGTGACGACCTCCTGCGCAAATCCCTGAAAAGGATCGACGATGATCAGTTGAACCAACACAAGAAGAAAAACGCCCCTCCGGATCATGATTCACCTTCTCCCATGTTTATAGGTCTCGCTTGAACGTTTTAATGGACAACAGAAACATCACCAGTGTGAAACCGATCAAATAAAGGATATCTCCCCGGATCGCCTGCCAATCGGCCCCTTTGAAGAGGACCGATTTTAATGCATGGACCGAGTAGGTCTCCGGATTGACCTTGCTGAACGCCTGGAGCCATTTCGGGAAACTCTCCACGGGGTAAACCGCCCCGCTCGGAAAAAAGAAGATGACATTGAGAAAACCGCCGAGCAGACCGACGATCCGGGGATGATCGACCCGGGAGAGGAGGGCGCACATCATGCTCAAGAGCCCCATCGCCGTTAAGACGATCACCAGGACCACCGCCGAGAAGGAGGCCGCCCCCCCGGCGACCGGCACCTCGGTGATCCATATCCCGGCGCCCAAGACCACCAGAGAAATCAGCGTCGTCACCAGCACCCCGCTGATCAGAATGCCGAGGATCATATCGATCTTCGTCAACGGCGTCGAGAGGTAGGCTTCGTGGACCCCCAGGAATCGGTCCATCACCAGATTGAACGCCCCGGTGATCATCGTTCCCATGAAGATCGCCATGATCACCGCCCCCGGCACAAGCGAGGCATCGTAGTCGATTTTTCGATAAAGCTCGATCGGATACATTTGCGGCGTCCTCGGATCGGACCGGATCGGAAGCGCATCTATTTTCAACGAATTGAACGCCTCCGAGAGGCTCTGCTGCAGCGCCGCCGCCGAGACGCCATCGGTATTGTCGAGGACCAGCCCCACCTGCGGGACGGTCCCCCGATCGATATTTTTTGAAAAGTCGGGGGGAATCACCACCGCCCCTTTGAACGTTCCCTCTCGCACCCCATCCTCCGCCGCCACCGGATCGGAAAGATACACCAGCCGGAAGGTGCTCGGTCCGGTCTCGATGGAACGGAGCCGGTCGAGCATCCGCTCGGCATACGGCCCATGATCCTGATCGACAAAGGCCAAGGGAAGGTTCTTGAGACTCCCCTGAAACGAGTTGCCGATGATGAGCAAATAGACCATCGGCAACAGAATGCTCGACAGAATCGCAATCGGATTCCGGAGAAATTTTCGAAGATCCCGTTCAACAAAAGCAAGGATGCGCATTGTCATAGAAAAACGTTCATCGTGAATCGATAACGATCATCTTCCCCATTTTCTCGGCACCCCGGCCCCGATGAAGTAGCTGACCTTTTTGGTATCCTCGGTCCGGATCGAGCGGCCGGTGTAGTGAATGAAGACCTCTTCGAGCGTCTGCTGCTTGACGCTGATCGATTGAACTTTCAGCCCCTGTTTCTGAATCGCCTCCATCAGGACCGGGACCGACTGAGCCCCCTGATCGGCAAAGACACGGAGCAGTCCCTCTTCAACGACGACCTTGTGGACCGAAGGAAGCGATTCGAGAGAGGCCGGCAGCCCTTCCCGCTCTCCTTCGATGGAGATCTCGATGATGTCGCTTCCGGGAATTTTCTTTTTGAGATTCTCCGGGCTGTCCATCACCACGATCTTGCCGGCATCGATGATCGCGATCCGTTCGCAAAGAAGGTCGGCCTCGTCCATATAATGGGTCGTCAAAAAGATCGTCAGGTTTTCATTCTTTCGAAATTGTTGTAAAAGGTCCCAGACCACCCGGCGCGACTGCGGATCGAGGCCGATCGTCGGCTCATCGAGAAAGAGAATCTTGGGACGGTGAATCAACCCGCGCGCGATCTCCAGCCGGCGCCGCATCCCCCCCGAGTAAGCCGCGACGAGATCGTCCGCCCGCTCCGTCAAGCCGACCCGCTCGAGAAGGTCCCCGATCCGCTCGCGCCGCTCTTTGTCGGGAACCTGATAGTACTTTCCATAAATGTCGAGGTTCTCCCGGCCGGTCAAATCAAGATCGGTCGTCATCGCCTGGGAGACGACACCGATCGACCGGCGGACGGCGTCCGGCCGCTTGGCCACGTCATGCCCCGCGACGATCGCCTCCCCCTCCGTCGGGTGGATCAACCCGGTCAAAATCCGGATAAGTGTCGTCTTGCCGGCGCCGTTGGGACCGAGCGATCCGAAACATTCGCCGAACGGCACGGTCAAATCGATATGATCGAGCGCGTTGAATGCGTCGTATCGCTTCACCAGGTTTTTGACGATGATCGCATTGGAGGCTTCGTTCTGAATCACGGGATCCTACTTCATCAACTTCGGCTCGGTCTCGACCGGCCCGACCGCCTGCCGCCGGCTCCGCCACCCTTTTACTTTCACAGCCACCCGATCGGCCACAACATAAAACGCCGGGACCACGAAAAGACTGAGCACGGTGGAGACGATCATCCCGCCGATGACCGCCATCGCCATCGGAGAGCGAACTTCCGAACCGGAGCCGAGGGCCAGCGCCGCCGGAACGGCCGCCATCATGGTCGCCACCGACGTCATCAAAATGGGCCGCAGCCGGACGGGGCCGGCGCGAAGCATCGCCGTTGCGGCGTCCAACCCTCCTTCTTCCCGGATCTGAATGGCGTAGTCCACCAGGATAATCGAGTTTTTCTTGACGATTCCCATCAAAAGGAGAAGCCCGATCATGCTGAAGATGTTCAAGCTTTTTCCGGCAATCAAAAGCGCGATGGCGGCGCCGGCGATCGAAAGGGGAAGGATCGTCAACACGGTGACCGGGTGGAGAAGCGAGTTGAACTGCGACGCCAGGATCATATACGCCACAACGACCCCCAACAAAATCGCGAAAACCAGGCTCCCCATCGATTCCTGGAATGCCACACTCGCCCCCCCTAGCACGGCGTGGTATCCGATCGGCAACTCCTTGGAGAGCTGCTTCACGAGGGTGAGCGCTTCGTCCTGAGAGCGGCCCGGCGCGACATTGGCGAAAAAGGTGATCGCCCGCTCCCGATCGCTTCGTGTGATCGCCTGGAGGGCGGGACGCTCCTCATAGGTCACCAGCGAAGAGAGCGGAATCAGCTCGTCGGTGGCGCTTCGGACCCGAAGCCGCGACAGATCCTCCGGACGGGAGCGCTGGTCGGCCAGGAGTCGCAGCCGGACGTCGATCCGCCGCCCCTCGGTGCTGTATCTTCCGACCCGGAGCCCGCCGACCATCGCATTGATCGTCTGTGCCACCTTCTCGACCGAGATCCCCAGGTCGGCCGCGCGGGCCCGGTCGGGCGAAATCCGCAGCTCCGGCATTCCGACCTGATAATCGCTGTCGAGATCGATCACCGCGCCGCTCGCCGAAAGCTTCCGCTCGATCTCCCGGCTTACCTCGACCAACCGGTCCCAATCGGATCCCCGGACCGAAAACTCCACCGGGAAACCCCGCTGCGCGGTGAACCCCTGTTGGGAGAGATCCTGGACCACCGCCCGCACCCCCGGGTAAGAGTTGATCTCCTTTCGGATCACCGCGGCGAATTCCGCCTGGCTGAGGTCGCGCTCCTTGGGAGGAACCAAGGTGATGAACATGACACCGGTATTGACGCTGCCGCCGCCGAATCCGCCAACGATCGCATAGGCCCGGGCCACTTCCGGCCGGGCGTTCATGAAGGCCTCGGCCCGATGGAAAATTCGATCGGTCTCGGCCAGGTTGGACCCGACCGCAGTTTGAAGCCGGACCAGCAGACGGCTCTGATCCTGAGAAGGGACGAACTCTTTCGGCAATCGGGTCAATACTAGGAACGAGCCGGCGAAAAGGACCGCCGCCAGACAGAGGACGGCCACCGGCCACCTCAGCCCGCGCGCGAGCAGCCCGCTGTAGGCGCGGGCGAGCCACTCGAATCCACGATCTCCCCACTGACCGAGCCGGCTTCGACCCTCCCGCGAGGTGGAGAGAAACTGGGCGCAGCGGGCCGGCGCCAGGGTGATCGCCTCCAGATAAGAGAGCATCACCGCCACGCTGAGGGTGACGCCGAACTGAAGGAAGAACCGTCCGATGACCCCCTTCATGAAAATCACCGGAATGAAGATGGCGATGACCGCCAGGGTCGCCGCCAGCGCGGCGAACTTGATCTGCTCCGTCCCCTCTCGCGACGCGCGGACCCGGTCTTTCCCCTCTTCCGAATGGCGGAAGATGTTCTCCAGAATCATGATCGCGTCATCGACGACGATCCCGACGGCGAGCGACAGGGCCAGCAGCGTAAAGGTGTTTAGCGTGAATCCGAGGAAGTAGATCGTGGCGATCGTTCCCAACAGCGACATCGGAATGGCGAGGACGACATTCAGGGTGCTCGACAGAGAGCCGAGAAAAAGCCAGCAGACGACCGCCGTCAAGATCACCGCCATTACCAGCTCGAACTCGACCTCATGGACCGACTCTTCGATGAATCGGGTGGAGTCGAAGTTGACCCCCAATTCCATCCCTTCCGGGAGGGTCGGCCGCAGCTCTTCCATCGCCTGTCGGATCCCCTGGGCAAGCGCGACGGCATTGGCCCCCCGCTGCTTCTTGATGCCGAGCCCCTGCGCCGGGGCGCCGGCGACCCGCGAGAGCCGGCGGATGTCCTCGAAGCCGTCCTCCACCAGGGCGACGTCCTCCAGATAGACGGGGGCCTCTTTCGTATTGCCGACCACGATCCGCCGGAAGGTGGAAAGCTCGAGCGCTTCCCCCAAAATCCGGACGTTCACCTCACGCCCTTCGGTTTCAATCCGCCCGGCGGGAAGCTCGACATGCTCCCGCTGAAGCGCCTCGATGACGTCGGTCACCGTCAGCCCCTTTTCATCGAGCCGGGTCGCGTCGAGCCAGACGCGGATGTTCCGCTCGACGAATCCCCCCATGATGATCTCGCCGATTCCCGGAACGGTCTGCAGCTTTTCCTTCAGCCGATAGCGGGCGAAATCGCTTAAGACCCGCGGCGGAAAAGGGCCGGAGAGGCCGACCCACATGATCGGCTGATCTTCCGGGTTGGTTTTTGAAATAACCGGAGGATCGATGTCTTCCGGCAGGCGCCGTTGGGCCTGGGAGACCTTGGACTGGACATCCTGCATCGCCAGATCGACATTCCGGGCGAGGTCGAGCTCCACCGTGATATTCCCCCCGCCCTGTCGCGACGAAGAGGTGATCGACCGGACCCCTTCCACCTGAACGACCGCCTCTTCGAGGATCTCGATCACATCGTGCTCGACCACCTCGGGGGCGGCCCCTTCCCAGGTCACGTTGATCGAGAGGGTCGGGAAGTCGACGTCGGGAAATTGGCTGATGCCGATGCGGGTCGCCGCGATCCCGCCGAAGACGACGGTGGCGGCCATCAACATCCAGGCGAAAACCGGTTTTTTGATGCAGATGTCGGTGAGATTCATCGCTGCTCCCCTCCGCGATTCGGATCGGCGGGGGTGCCGCCCCCTTGCTCCGGTCTCGATGTCGGTCCGCCGGAGGGAGTTTCCTCCTTCCCGGAGATCCGAACCTGCGCCCCGTCCCGGAGCGCCTCCGCGCCCCGGATGACGAGCACCTCACCCGGTTGGACGCCGGCGCGGACCTCGACGCGGCCTTCCGCCGTCCGCATCCCCAGGGTGAGGACCCGCTCTTTAGCAATCCCCTCTTCCACCACGAAAGCAAGGAAACCCTTCTCGCTGGGACGGATCGCCGTCTGCGGGATCACCGGGGTCTCCGCCGTGACTTCCAATGGGATGCGGACCTCGGCAAAGGTCCCCGGACGCAACTCCTTTCGGTTCGGATCGTTCACTTCGCCCGTCACCGCGACCATCCGCGAGGCGGAATCGGCCGAACCGGCCACATGGGTCAACACCGCCGAATAGGTCCGCTGACTCCCCCGAACGGTAAAGCGGGCCGACATCCCGGGACGAAGCTCCGCCGAATCTTGCTCCGGCACGCGGAAACGAAGCAGGAGCGGCTCCCGTCGAATCAACGTGGCCAATACTTTTCCGGGCTGGACATACTCTCCGGTTTGAACGGTGCGGGTCTGAATGATGCCGACAACCGGGGCCTTGGTAAAGGCGTCCCGGAGGTTGAGCTCGGCGATCTCCAGCGCGGCGCGCGCTTGGGAGAGCTCCGCCGAAGCGGTCTGAACGCGGGTCCGAAAGGTCTCGATCTCTTCCCCGATGATCAGCCCCGGATTTTTCTCATTCACCGCCTCCCGGCGGGCCAACGCCGCCTCGGCATCGACCTTCGCCGCTTCGGCCTTATCTAACACGGCGCGAGCCGATTCGACCGCCAACCGAAATCGATCCGGCTCGATCTCAGCGAGAATTTTGTCCGCCTTGACCGTTTCTCCTTCGCTGAAGTGAACCCGTTCGATCATGCCGGCGACACGCGCCGTGACCTGAACCGTTTCGAATGCTTCAACCGACCCGACCGCGGTCACCTGATATTCGACCCGGCGGCTCTCGACCTTCTCGGTCTCGACCGGAAAGGCGACCGGCGGTTTTCCCCCCTGCCGTCCCTTGGCCGTAGAAGAGCCGGCATTGTCGGCACACGCCGTCGCCGTCAAAATAAACGTAAGAAGCAACAGGGCCAAGATCGGGTTTTCAGACCTCACGGGGTCACCTCCATTCCAAAGGGATCAAATCCAAGGGCGGCTCGCAGATTCAGATGCGAAAGCCCCTGTCCATAACGGGCCTGCACCAGGGCGACCTCCGCGACAAAACGCTGAAGATTGGCGTCGGCCACCTCGAGGGCGCTTGCCAGCCCCTGTCCGTAGAGAACAGCGACCTCCTCCGCATTCCGCTCTCCCATCTGAGCCGCTGTGGCCGCCTGCCGGGTCGCCGTCCGGTTGCTCTCCAGGTCGACGAGGGCGCGGTGGACATCGAGGGCCACCCGACGCCGCGTCGCCTCCACTTCCAATGCCGAACTTCGGGCCAGGGCATTCCGCTCGGCCCGATCGGCCTGCCGCTCTCCGCCGTCGTACAACAGCCAGGTCAGATTCAGCCCGATCAGCCACTCGCGGCTTCGGCTCTCGGCCTCGGAACCGGCCTCTTGTTGAAACTGTCCGGTCAGCCCCAAGATCGGGATGATCCTCCGAGACGGCTCCTCTGCAAAGGCGCGCAGCGCCTCGGTCTGCTCATGACCGGCGGCAAGATCGAGCCGGCGCGTCTGCGCCTCCGCGACCAACCGTCCCGATTCGGCCATCTGGGGAGGGTTCAGCAACGCGTCGGGGAGCACCAACGCGCCCCGAACCTCGGAGACGATCAAGAACCCCAGCTGCAGACGGGCCAGTTCGGCCTCTCCGCGGGCCAACGTCGCTTCCCTTTCCGCGTTGGCCAGCTCCAGCTCGGCCCGGGTGACGTCGTTCGAGCTGACGAGTTTCGCCTCAAAACGGACCCGGGTGTCCTCGAGCGTCTCCCGGGCGAAGGCCTCCCTCCGCTCCGCAGCCGCTTGGACCTGTTCGACGCCAAGGGTTCTTAAGAAAGCATCGGCCGCCTCAAACGCCAGAATACGTTTATCCTCCTCGGTGCTGAAGCGGGCCGCGACATGCTCGTGTTTGGCCTGGCGATAAAGCGGAAAAGCCCGCGCATCGAAGAGAGGGAGGTTCAATGTAATCGTCCCCAACAGAGACTCGGGATCCCGATCGAACCGGCTCCCGTCGTCTTCGCCGTCGTCAAAACCGCTTCGAGAATATCCACCGGTGGCGGTGAGATCGGGGAAAAAGAAAGCGCGCGCTTTTTTCACCCGGGCCGCCGCCGCCGCGAGCTGCGCGTCGGCGATTTCTGTTCGTTCGTTCCGTGTGAGGGCGAGCCGAACCGCCTCTTCGATCGTCAGCCCTTCTTCTTGGGCCGAGGCCGCATCGATTGAAGAAAATCCGAAAAGGCTCATCAGAGAAAAAACCACCCAAAACCTCCCGCCGGCGCTCAAGCCGGCCGCTCCCATCCGCCGAAGCTGCATCCTTTGTTATTTCTCCATCTCGTTGACGAAAATTCGCACTCTCGCCGTCATCCCCGGCTTCAACAGCCCCTCCGGAGAGAGGGCGCGGACCTTCACGCGAAAGGTCTTGATGTCCTGCCTTCCCCGGGTGACATCGCGCTGCGTCGCAAATCCCCCCTCCGCCCCGACCTCGGAGACCTTTCCCTCAAATGCCCGATTTGGAAGAGAGCCGACGAAGATCTCCGCACGCGCGCCGATCCGCACTTTGCCGACCTCTCCCTCTTCCAGGTTGACCCGCGCCCAAACCGAATTCGGATCGATCAACGTCAGGATCGTCGCCCCCGGCGAGACCATCTCCCCGGCTTCGAACGCTTTTAAGGTCACTACCCCTCCGATGGGAGCATGAATCTCCGTCTCTTTTAACCGGATCTCAACAAGGTTGAGATTGGCCTGCCGCTGTTTTAGCTCCGCCGCCGCCGATCGCGCCTCCGCCTCCGCCGCCTTCAACTCCGCGCCGGCCAATTCCAGCCGGGTCCGGGCGCTGTCCCAGTCGGAATCGGAGACCAATCCCTCCTGACGGAGGGACGATAGGCGATCGATGGTCCGCCGGGCGTCTTCCAACGTCGCTTTTGCCTTTTCGATCTGGGCGCGCGCGTTGACCAGGCCCGCCTCCCCCCGCTGGACGTTCGCCTCCGCTTGGGCCACCTGGGCCGCGATCTCCCGCTCATCAAGACGAACCGCCACGGCATTCACCGGAACGGGATCTCCCTCCTCGTAGGGAAGGGACTCGATCCGCTCGGCGATCTTCGAGCTGAGATGGACCTCCGTCGCCTCGATGATCCCGACCCGCTCGATGTAATTCGATTCAGGCGGCTTTCTGAAAAAAGGAAAGGCGGCAAAGGAGAGAACCAACGTGAGCAGAATGAAGAGGACAATCATCGTGCGGGTTTTCATCGGCGCTTGTCCCGGGATCGGCGGTTTTAATTCTCACACTTTTTGATGCCGCGAAGGAATACATCGATCAAACACTTCAAAAAATGCTCCGGCGGAACGTCGGTGACGGTCTTGCCGAGCAAGATCTCTTGAAATAAAAAAAAGGCGACGAGCGATCCGCTGAACTGGCGGGCCAGCAAAACCGGCTCCATTTCACGGATCTCCCCGCGCTCCATCCGCTTCTTGAGGAAGGCACCGAATCGGAGCATGTTGTTTTCGTAGATCAATTTCGGAATGAAGTAGTCTTTATCCTTCTCGAAAAGACGGGCCTCCGCCAGCATGAGGGTGAAGATCTCTTTGCGATTCCGGAGGTTCTCCAGCAGGTGGGCGCCGATTTTCAAAACCGCTTCCTCGATCGGCAGCGACTCGACCTGATCGATCTGCTCGAAGACCACGCCGTCGCAGACCGACCCCTGAACGATCGCCTTTAGAAGGTCTTTCTTTCCCTGAAAGTAATGATAGATAAGACCTTCCGTAATCCCGGCCTCCCGGGCGATGTCGCGGATGCTGGTGGCATCATATCCATTTTCCGAGAAAAGCCGGAGGCTGACCTCTAGAAGCTCTTTTCTACGGCGCTCCGCTTTGTCCGACCGGGATGTTTGAGGTTTGGAAGGCATGATAATCCAATTTACTAAACGTTTACTCAGTAGTCAAGTGAATGTTATTTATTTGACAAAAGGGAAGAAAAAAGTATTATATGCTTGAGGTTGAGGCATTCGCTGGATGCTTAATTTTCTTGTCAGAATGGAGCCAAGATGGGTCGAACAGAACGATTTCCTCTCCGGTTCGCTTTTTTCTTATTCGCTTTTCTTTACCTTTATTCCACCCCTTCGGTTGTAAATGCCTCTCTGGAAACAAGCCATCCTTCTCCGGTCGATTTGGTTGAATCGACTTCGGAGGAAGGGGCCGTCGCCCCTCCTGACCGATCGACCCCTCTTGAAGAGATTGAAGAAGAGGAGCACCTTCCCGAGGACTTTTTTGACCTTCTGACGCTGGAGCTGCCCCCTGATGCACTCCCTTTTTCCATGCAGACGATCATGGCAGACCCCTCCGACCCCTCTATTACTTATGATGTTCCGATGGTCTTTAACGAGCTGGTCAATGATTACATCGTTTTTTTCCAGACCCGGTTGAGAGATAAATTCGAGCTCTGGCTCGCCCGCTCCGGCCAATATACCACGCTGATGCGGGACATTCTACGGGAGCATCAGCTTCCCGAAGATCTGGTCTTCCTTTCTCTGATCGAAAGCGGGTTTAACCCGAAAGCCTTTTCCAGGGCGAAAGCAGCCGGCCCCTGGCAATTCATCAAAGGGACTGGGAAAAAGTATGGATTGCGGATCGATGACTGGATCGATGAGCGGAGAGATCCGGTCAAATCGACCGTCGCCGCAGCGAAATATCTCAGAGATCTCTATGGCCTGTTTGGATCGTGGCCCCTCTCGATGGCTTCCTACAATGCGGGAGAGGGAAGAATTATGCGCGCCATGGCCCGAACGAAGGCGGAAGATTTTTGGGAGCTAAAACAGTCGCACCATATCCGTCTTGAGACAAAGAACTATGTCCCGAAATACATGGCGGCGACGATGATTGCGAGGAACCCGCAGAAATATGGATTCTCGATCGAATATCATCCCCCCTTCACTTACGACGAAGTGGAAATTCCGAAGGCGACGGCGCTGAGGACAATTGCGAAGGCGGCAGGGGTCACGGTGGCCGAGATTAAAGCGTACAATCCCGAATTGAAAAAAGAGTCGACCCCGCCGCGTTATCCACGTTATCGTCTGAAGCTCCCGACCGGAACGCGCGAAACGTTCCTGGCAAACTTTTCTCCGAATTCAAAGATGGAACCGAAGTCGACCGAGGGTCAGCGGCATCGCATTTCCAGGGGAGAAACGGTCAGCTCGATCGCCAGGATGTATGACATCAGCATCGAAAGCCTGCTTCTGGCGAATGGATTGAATCGAAAGAGCACCATCCGGGCGGGAGACTATCTGATCATTCCGACAGAGAAACACCGCATTTCGACTGGAGAGACCCTCAGCTCAATCGCACGAAAGTACGACGTCAGCGTCGGAAGTCTTCTGCGAGCCAATCACCTGCGAAGAAACAGTACGATTCAGGCGGGGCACTACCTGATCATCCCCACCGAAGACTGACCTTTCCCATTTGAGGCCGATCCGTTCCTGATTATTTCTTTCCCGTTTCCGCCGGGGCGGATGCGCCCGCCGGGGGAGTCGTTCCTTTTGTCGGTTCCGTTGCGGAAGGGGCCGGCGTCGATGCGGTCGGGGGATTCAGGAGATCCATCCGGACTTTCGCTTCAACCCCCCAGGGAGACTTTTCGAAACCCTCTGAAACCTTTTTATAGATCTCCACCGCCTCGTTCTTTTTGTCGCTCATTTCCAAGGCGCGCGCCAATTCAAAACCGGCTTGGTCTCTGCTGTTGCCCCCCTCCGCTTCATAAGAAGCCCGGAAGTGCTTCAACGCCGATTCGGGATTTCCTTTTTTCTGGTAGAGATACCCCAGCTTCAGATGCGCCAAGGAGGCGAGGTTTTTTTCGGCAGCATTTTTTTCCAGGAAAGCAAGATAACGCTTCTCCGCCGCATCATAATCCTTGAGTTCAAAATAGACGTTGCCGCTTTCATACGGCGCCATCCGCGCCACGTCGGTCCGGGGATGCTTTTCCACGATTTCATCATAGAGGCTGGCCGATTTCTTCAACCGTTCCGTTTTGTCCATGATGTCCGGCTCAGGCTCCGGCTTTCCTTCCTCGATCGGCTGCGGAAGCGGCGGGGGTTCATGGAAGAGCCGGAACGCCTCCGCTTCAATCGCGGCGGCTTTTTTCTCGGTGCGCTGGTTCACGAACCAACCGGCACTGAAGATGGCAATGAGCGCAAGCGCGACGCCGATCCCCCCCCAGATCCATTGCGGATGGGATCGGACCTGCTCGACCAACTCCTCCGATCGGGTGACCAGGCGAAGCGGCGCTTCATCCCTCTTCTTTTGAACTCGAATTTTATGGGGCATTAAAAGACTCCTTTGATCAAAACCGAGCTATCCTATGAAAATGGGGAGCGATTGTCAAGTAAACGGTGGACGAAACGAAGGACTTTCCGACTTTATCGCGGAGTCGCCCGAGGCGGCCCATTTATTGACAAGCGCAATGGCCCGTGGTACCTTGCCATTTCATTCCCGCTGATTTTACCATGAAACCCTCGAAAACGTCGCGTGATCCGATGAAGAAAGAAGAAACCGCTCCATCCGCTCCGCACACGCGTGCGGATCAAAACTCGCCACCGAAACGTCTCCTTCACCATGATGCGTAGACTCATTCAAGCGATCGGTCTCGATACCTTCTCCCCCTTCTATAAAGATCCCCCCTTTCTCCTCGCCCTCGGCGCAGGAGGTTTCTTTTGGCTTCTTCTTGCTCAGGTTCAGCCGCTCACGCCGATGGCGCCGCGCCAGATCTTCTCGATCCCTTTTTTATTCCTGGTCGTTTGGCAGCCCTGGTTTGAAGAGATCCTTTTTCGCGGTTTCCTCCAGGGAACGTGGGCCGACCATCCCTGGGGAAAGCGCTCCTTTTTTGGTATCACCGGCGCAAATGTGCTGGTCTCGCTTTTATTTACGATGATGCATTTCTGGACCCACCCTCCCCTCTGGGCCGTCTCCGTTTTTTTCCCCTCCCTCCTCTTCGGATACTTTCGGGATCGCTACGGAAGCCTCTACCCCTCGATCTTCCTCCACATGTTCTACAACGGGGGATATTTTTTTCTGACGGGACTCCCTAGTTAACTGGAAAAGGCCTTTTTGTTGACAAAGAAACCAGGGGCGTATAGAATCGGACTCGCCCTAAATTACTCATTTTTTCACTGAAATCACGATCTCATGAAAACAATCGGCATCGTCTTAAAACCCGATCATTCTCAGGGGAAAGCCGTCCTTGAGAAGCTGATCCCTTGGCTTCAACAACAGGGGAAAGAAGCCCTCACGGTCGATGTCGCCAAGAAAACCATCCCGCGCTCCCTCGACATGCTCATCGTCCTCGGGGGAGACGGAACCCTCCTCTCGGCGGCGCGACTGGTGGAAGCGCTCGATATCCCGATTCTCGGGGTGAACCTCGGCAGCCTCGGTTTTTTGACGGAGGTCACGCTGGATGAGCTCTATCCGACCCTCGAGAAAATTTTCAAAAACCAGTATGTCCTCGATCCGCGCTTGATGCTCAAATCGTTTATTCGGCGCGGCGGGAAAGAGATCCCTCAACCGCGGGTCTTAAATGATATCGTCGTCGGTCACGGAACGCTGGCAAAGCTGATCAAGCTGGAGATCACCATCAACAACCAATTCGTCACCTCGCTGCGGGCCGACGGTCTGATCATTGCCACCGCCACCGGCTCCACCGCTTATTCTCTCTCCTCCGGCGGGCCGATCGTTCACCCATCCGTCGATGCCGTCATTCTCACCCCGATCTCCCCCCATATGCTGACCAATCGCCCGATTATCATTCCTTCTAACGTTGCGGTCGACGTTGTTTTGAAAACCGCCGAGAAGGGCCCCCACGTCACGGTCGACGGACAAGAGATCTTTCCGCTGGAAGAAAACGACATCGTCCATATCGAGGCCTCGGAGCGGCGGCTCAAATTAATCCAATCCCCCCATCGGAATTATTATCAGGTCCTCCGGCAAAAATTGAAATGGGGAGAGGGGTAATGCCCGATCGCACCGGATCGCTCCGGACGGCGGCTTTCCTCCGCCCGATTCTATTTCTTTCCGCGACCCTTCTCCTTTTGGCCGCCGGGATCGGCCGGGGGCAGCCCCTTCCCCCCCCCGAAGCGGCCTCCCTCTGGACCGGCTGGCAGATCGGCCAGGTGGTGATCCGGGCGTTGGCGGTCCAAGGGGACGAGGTTTGGATCGGGACATCAAACGGCCTGATCCGCTTCAACCGGAGGAGCGAGACGCATCAGATCTACAATACGAAGTCGGGGCTCCTGTCGAACGTGGTCGTCTCGATTCGATTCGATTCGAAGGGGTCCGCTTGGATCGGCACCTACGGCGGCGGGCTGAGCCGGTTCGACGGCGGCGCGTGGGAGCACTTTACCCCTTATGGACGGGGCCCGAAGACATATGGCCCCGAGTGGGTCCTGTACAATCCGAAAAACGGATTGGGCGACCTCTGGGTCTATGATCTCCTCTTCGAGCCGAACGGAACGATGTGGGTCGCCACCTGGAAAGGGGCAAGCCGCTTCGACGGAAAAGGTTTTGTGACCTATACGATGGACGACGGCTTGGTCGATAAATGGGTCTACACGATCGAACGCGAGCCCTCCGGGGTCCTCTGGTTCGGCACCGAGGGAGGGGTGAACCGGTTCGACGGAAAAACGATGAAAGGATGGACGCACCGCGACGGACTCGGCGCCGCGGTCGGAAATTCGAAAGCGAGTCCGCCGTCCGGCGATGAATACGAAGAGGGACCGGCGCATCACCAGCAAGACCGAAAAGAAAATCAAGAGGCCAACCCCAACTATGTGATCTCCTCGGCGATCGACGGCGAAGGGACCAAATGGTTCGGGACCTGGGGGGGAGGGCTTTCTCGTTTCGACGGAAAGCGCTTCAAAAATTACACAACCGCCGACGGTCTGGCGGGAAACATCGTCAACGCCATCGAGATCGACAAACAAGGGGTGATGTGGATCGGCACCAATAAGGGGGTCAGCCGGTTCGACGGAAAAAGCTTCAAAAATTTTAACACGATGAGCGGCCTTTTAGGAGATTACGTCTATTCGATTGCGATCGATCCCGACGGGAACAAATGGTTCGGGACCTTCGGCGGGGTCAGCCGATATTCGGGAAGGTGAGAAACAGGCCGCTTCAGGAGCAAAGGAGGGAATGGAGATGGACGAAGTCGAGGCAGGACGGGCAAAGTTCTTGGAAGTTCTCAAAAAGATCGATCCGAAAGCCGAAGGGGTCATTCCGGTTCGCTCGACCAACAACAATTTCCTCATCTCCCTCTCGAAAGGAAGCGCGAGGAAGTTCATCACCGTGACGGAAGATGATCTGATCGACATGGTCGATGATGATTTGATCTGCGAAGGGGTCGAAACGCAAATCAGGGAAGCGCTGGAGGCAATGAGAAAGTCGGGATGACGATTCAACCATCGCGCCCTTTCGTTCCGATTGGAAAAAACCCTTGTTAAACCGATGAGAAAATCCTCAGTTTAGGACAGGCATTCTCGCCCTTATGTAATTCTCCGATCTCTGCGTCTCCTTCAACCGATGATCGCTTGGCGAGGGGCAACAACTCCGCCCTTTTCCAGGTGCACCTTGAACGATCGCATGACATCATGGGAATCCGCATAGAACAATGAGGTGGTAGAATGTTTATCACCCATGAAAAACAGTATCCATTTCACAATTCGTTAGGAGGGATCGACTCAGAATATGAATACGTTGTCTCTTGGGATCGAAGGATGGAGTTACGCCGACCTCTATGATCCCCTTCGGCTGAAGGAACTGGCGGAAATGTTTTACCGATCGGTTGAAGCGTCCGATCCCGATCTCGGCCGAAGCTACGCGGCATACCGTGAAAGCGGGGGGAAAGGGATCTCCGCCGTCGACGAATCGAACCTGATCGTGGCGCTCGCTCCCCACCTGGACCGATTCGTCTCGCGCCTCTTTCGAATCGAGCCGGCCCTCTCCATAGAAGTGCAACGGGCCGAGGCTGAAAAGCCGATTTTCGACTTCAAGCGCGATTTCGTGATCAAGCGGGCGTTGAAAGCAATCCCTTCTTCCGCCGTGGCGGAGTTCGACCTCAAAAAGCTCGATCGTCAGATGGAGATCTTGGAAGCGGTCATCGCCCCCCAGGTGCAAGGAGACCGCGAGCGGTCAATCGCCGTCGCCGCGGTTCAGTTGATGGAGATCGAACGGGATCTGATCCGAAAGGCCAAAGGACAGCAGCAGGTCGATGCCGAGCCGGGCCGGAAGCGGCTCGCCGAAATCTGCGACCTGCTCCGGAGCGATCCGGCGCGCCGCCCGTTTTTCGAAGACCGTCTTCCTTCCCCCTCTGCACTCGATTCAATCCCGACGGCGGCCGAAGCGGCCACCCGTCTCCTTCAGATTCCGGAGCAGTGGGTCGCCCTCCATGCCCATCGGGCCGATGCGAAGACCCGCGTCAAAGAGTGGGTCTCGTTCCGTTTCCCGGAGAAGATCGACTTTATGCATCTGGTGGAGGCCCACCCGATCAAGGAAGACCTTCCCGAAGCGATCCAGGGACCGGAGAAGCACCGGCGACGGCGGGACGGGTTCGTCCTGACCGACCCCCGTTTCAATCTCCGCCAGGTCTTCAACGAGGTCCACTACTGCATCTTCTGCCACGAGCGGGAGAAAGATTCCTGCTCCAAAGGCTTCATCGAGAAGGACGGAAAAATCAGAGAGAACCCCCTCGGCATCCCCCTGACCGGCTGCCCGCTCGATGAGAAGATCTCGGAAGCCCAGTTGCTGAAGCGGGACGGCGCGACGATCGGGGCGCTGGCGACGATGATGATCGACAATCCAACAATCCCCGCCACCGGCCACCGGATCTGCAACGATTGCATGAAGGGATGCGTCTATCAGAAACAGGAGCCGGTCAACATCCCCCAGATCGAGACCCGAATGCTCACCGACTGTCTCGATCTGCCGTGGGGGTTCGAAATCTACAATCTCCTCACCCGCTGGAATCCGCTCAACGTGAAGCGCCCTTATCTCCTTCCCTTCCACGGGAAAACGGTCCTGGTTGTCGGAATGGGTCCGGCCGGTTTCACCCTGGCCCAGTATCTCCTGAATGAAGGATTCGGTGTTCTCGGGATCGACGGCTTGAAGATCGAGCCGCTTCCGAAAGAGTGGGTCGGCGATGGGAAAACCGCTCCCAAACCGATCGAGTGGGTCTCCGAAATTTACGAATCTCTCGACGAGCGGATCATGGCCGGATTCGGCGGGGTCGCGGAGTACGGCATCACCGTCCGGTGGGACAAAAACTTTTTGAAGCTGATCTACCTCTCCCTCGTCCGAAACGCCCACTTCCGGGTCTACGGTGGGGTCCGGTTCGGTGGGACCTTGACGATTGACGACGCCTGGCGGCTCGGCATCGACCACATCGCCGTCGCCACCGGAGCGGGGCGTCCGACCATCGTCGAAATGAAAAATAATTTGATCCGCGGCGTCCGAAAAGCGAGCGACTTCCTGATGGCGCTCCAGCTGACCGGCGCGGCGAAGCGGAGCAGCATGGCGAACCTTCAGGTGCGGCTGCCGGCGATCGTGATCGGCGGGGGTTTGACCGCGACCGATACGGCGACGGAGCTGATGGCCTACTATCCGCTGCAGGTGGAAAAGATCCGGGAGCGTTACGAGGCCCTCCGCCGGGAGTTCGGCGATGAGCGCATCTGGTCGATGTACGACGCGGAGGAAAAAGAGATCTTGGAAGAGTTCCTCACCCATGCCGAAGAGTGCCGGCGCGAACGGGCGCGGGCCGCCGAGGCGAGGGAAGAGCCCGACTTCACCCCCTTGGTCCGGTCTTGGGGGGGCGTCTCGATCCTCTATCGAAAGAGCCTGTCCGACTCCCCGGCCTATCGTCTGAATCATGAAGAAATCGTCAAGTCGTTCGAAGAGGGGATCTTTTTCGTCGAGAACATGAGCCCGGTGGAGTGTGTTCCCGACGCACACGGCGCCGTCAAGGAAGTCACCTTCGAGCGTCAGAAAAAAGACGAGAAGGGAAAGTGGCGCGGCTCGGGCGAGATCGTCCCCTTCCCGGCGCGGAGCGTCTTCGTGGCGGCCGGGACCTCTCCCAACATCATTTACGAGAAGGAATGGCCCGGGACTTTCCAGCTCGATAAGAAGAATAAGTTTTTCCAGAAATACGAGCCGAAGTGGAACGGGAAGCCGGGGCCGGAGCTGATCCAGATCGAAGGATGGGATACCGTCGCAACCGACGTCCCGAGCCTCTTCACGTCGTACCAGAACGAAGGGCGCTACATCACTTTCTACGGAGACAATCACCCGATCTATGCCGGGAATGTCGTCAAGGCGATGGCGTCGGCAAAGAAGGGCTATCCCTACGTCGTCAAACTCTTCGAGAAAGAGATCGCCGCGATTGATCCCGCCAGACAGCCGGCGCGTGAAACGCAATTCAAGACACTGGCGCAGACCCTTGAGGAAAGCTGCATGCCCCGCGTCCATCAGGTGAACCGACTCACCCCGACGATCGTCGAAGTGGTGGTGAAGGCCCCGTTGCAGGCACAGAAGTTCGAGCCGGGCCAGTTCTACCGTCTTCAGAACTATGAAATCGAATCCCCCGTCATCGAAGGGACCCGTTTGTCGATGGAGGGAATCGCCCTCACCGGCGCCTGGGTCGATAAAGAGGCGGGGCTTCTTTCGTTGATCGCCCTGGAGCTCGGCCACTCCAGCCGTCTCTGCGCCGCCCTGCGGATCGGCGAGCCGGTGGTCGTGATGGGACCGACCGGCTGCCCCACCCATATTCCGGAGGGGGGTGAGACGGTCGTCCTGGCGGGGGGAGGCCTCGGCAACGCCGTCCTCTTCTCCATCGGAAAAGCGCTCCGGGCCAAGGGGAACAAGGTGATCTACTTCGCCGGATACAAAAATGGAGCCGATGTTTTCAAAATGGACGACATCGAGATGGCTTCCGATGTCATCGTCTGGAGCTCGGACATTGTCCCGGCGACGCAGCCCCGGCGGCCTCAGGATAAAAGCTTCGTCGGAAACATCCTCCAGGCGATGCAGGCCTACGGCGAGGGAAAGCTGGGCGAAACGGCCGTGCCCCTTCGCGACGCCGACCGGATCATCGCCATCGGCTCCGATCGGATGATGGCGGCGGTCAGCCGGGCCCGTCATACCGTCCTGAAATCTTATTTCAGGGAAAACCACACGGCGATCGCCTCGATCAACTCCACCATGCAGTGCATGATGAAGGAGGTCTGCGCCCAATGTCTCCAGCGCCAGGTCGATCCCAAGACCGGCGCGCAGCTCGAACCGGTCTTCACCTGCTACAACCAGGACCAGAAGATGGACGAGGTCGATTTCCCAAACCTCAATGCCCGCCTCAAACAGAATTCCGTCCAGGAAAAACTGACGAATTTGTGGCTCGATTACCTGCTGAAGAAAAAATCGCTCCACCGAGTTTAATTCCACAATTCCCCCTATGGGAGGCCTTCTAAAAGTGAAGGCCTCCCTTTGATCCTCCCTCTTTTTGTCCCTGAAAACGGGTCCAAGACGTTGCAACTAGAAGTCCCATCCCCTATCAACCTTGTTGATAATGCTTGACGAGAGACTTTTAGGCTGTGTATAAATATCTATTTGCGTTTTCCCAACCACTCACTGAGGAAGCGACGATGAAGGTAGCGATCCCTAAGGAAATTCTGGATGGAGAGCGGCGGGTGGCCGCGACTCCCGAAACGGTCGATAAAATGGTCAAAGCAGGACTGGAGGTCTGGGTCGAATCGGATGCCGGCGCGGCAGCCATGTTCCCCAACGCTGACTACGAAAAAGTCGGCGCCAAAATCGCCCCCGACGCCGCCGCGGTGTATGCCGATGCCGATCTTATTTTCAAGGTCCAGCGACCGCTTCAAAACGAAAAGCTTGGAAAACACGAAACCGAGCTGATGAAGGAGGGGGCGATCCTGACCTCCCTGCTTCAACCGTTGAATTATCCCGAGGCGGTCCAACGGCTCGCCGCCCGAAAGGTGACGGCGCTCGCCGCCGACCTGATCCCTCGAATCACCCGCGCCCAACGGATGGATGTCTTAAGCTCGATGGCGAGCATCGCCGGTTACAAGGCGGTTCTTTTGGCGGCCGCCGCATTCGGAAAGATGGTGCCGATGATGACCACCGCCGCGGGAACCCTTCCCCCCGCGAAAGCCCTGATCATCGGGGCCGGGGTCGCCGGGCTGCAAGCCATCGCCACCGCGAAGCGCCTCGGGGCGACGGTTGAAGCCTTCGACACCCGCCCGGCGGTGAAAGAGCAGGTCAAGAGCCTCGGGGCCGAATTTGTCGAGCTCGACCTCGGCCATGAACAGTCGGAAGACGCCGGAGGATATGCCAAGGAGCTCTCCGCGGAGTTCTACAAAAAAGAAAAAGAGCTGATCCATCAGCATGTCAAAGGGGCCGACCTCGTCATTACGACCGCGTTGATCCCCGGCAAGAAGGCCCCCCTCCTGATCACGGCCGACATGGTCAAAGAGATGAAAAAGGGATCGGTCATCGTCGATATGTCGGTGGAGCAGGGGGGAAACTGCGAGCTGAGCCGGATCGGCCAGGAGGTCGTCGAGAACGGGGTGACGATCATCGGCGCGACCAACCTCGCGAGCACCGTTCCGGTCCATGCCAGCCAAATGTACGCAAAAAACATGTTCAATTTTCTCTCTCTTTTCTACGCCAACAAAACCCTCAAGCTTGACGTCAACGACGAAATCATCAAAGGATCGATGGTGACCCATCAAGGAGAAGTGGTCCATCCCGTCGTCAAGCAGGCGATGGGCAAATAGGAGATATACAATGGAGTTATTGACCTCGATTACCATTTTCGTTCTGGCAACGTTCCTCGGCTATGAAGTGATCCTTCGGGTTCCGCCGCTGCTTCACACCCCCTTGATGTCGGGATCGAACGCGATCTCCGGAATCACGGTGGTCGGCGCCATCATTGCCGCCGGAACGGAACAAACCGATCTTTCAAGCATCCTCGGCTTTCTGGCGGTGATCTTCGCGACCATCAACGTGGTCGGCGGGTTCATGGTGACCGACCGGATGCTGAAGATGTTCAGAAAGCAAGAGCAATAAGGAGGGGGTGTGGCTACTTATCTCATCGAAATTCTCTACATCATCGCTTCAGTCCTTTTCATCCTGGGGCTGAAGTATTTGGGCGGGCCGACCACCGCCAAGCGGGGGATGTTTCTCGCGCAAATCGGAATGCTGTTGGCGATCGTTGGGACCCTTCTCCAAAGGGAGGTCGTCAGCTTCACCTGGGTTATCGCCGGAATCGTGATCGGCAGCGCGATCGGAGCGGTTCTGGCGACGAAGATCCAGATGACCGCGATGCCGCAGATGGTCGCCCTCCTCAACGGCTTCGGGGGGATCGCCTCCGCCTTCGTCGGGGGCGCGGAGTATCTCCGGACCATGCCGGAGATCAACGCGGCCGGAATGCTCACGATCGGCCTCACCGTCTTGATCGGCGCGATCACCCTGACCGGCAGCGTGATCGCCTTCGCCAAACTGCAAGAACTGATGCGCGGCGCTCCCGTCGTCTTTCCGGGCCAGAACGCCTTGAATGCGGTGATCGGGGTCGCCTCCCTCGGTCTGCTCGTTTATCTGATCGTCGCGCCGGGAAGCCTTCCGGCGTTTATCGCCCTTTCGATTCTCGCGTCGGTGCTCGGCGTCCTCGTCGTCCTCCCGATCGGGGGGGCCGATATGCCGGTCGTGATCTCCCTGCTCAACTCTTATTCGGGAATCGCGGCGGCAGCGAGCGGCTTCGTCCTGCACAACGACGTCTTGATCATCAGCGGGGCGCTGGTCGGCTCTTCGGGAATCATTCTCTCGAACCTGATGTGCAAAGCGATGAACCGCTCTTTGACCAACGTTCTCTTCGGCGCCTTCGGCCAGGTCCAAGCCCCCGCCCCCGCGGCGCCCGGCGCCCAGGGCGCTCCCGCGGAGAAACCGAAGGTTTGGAGCGGCAGCCCGAAAGAGGCGGCCGAGGCCTTCAAGCGGGCAAAGCAGGTGATCATGGTCCCCGGCTATGGGATGGCGGTCGCCCAGGCCCAGCATGCCGTCCGGGAATTGGCCAACCTTCTAGAGAAGGAAGGGAAAACCGTCAAGTATGCGATCCATCCGGTCGCCGGCCGAATGCCCGGCCATATGAACGTTCTTCTGGCCGAGGCGAACGTCCCCTACGACCAGCTCATCGACATGGACGACATCAATCCCGAATTTCCGCAAACCCAGGTCTCGCTGGTCCTCGGCGCGAACGATGTCGTCAACCCGGCCGCGAAGACCGATCCGAGCAGCCCGATTTACGGCATGCCGATTCTGGACGTGGAAAACTCGGAGACGGTCATCGTCATCAAGCGGAGCATGAACCCCGGCTTCGCCGGAATCGACAATGCCCTCTTCTATCGCTCTAACACGATGATGGTTTTCGGGGATGCCAAGGGAACCGTGGAAAAGATCACGGCGGCGCTGAAGGAACTCGGATAGGACCTGACCAACATTCCGATCGCTTTTACAATGGCCGCGAAAGCGGCCATTGTTGTTTTCCGGCCGTGCCTCCCCTTATACTAGAAGGTGTAAGGGGAAATGACATTGTCCAAGAAGTGGTACTGGCTGATCGGTTTTATTACTCTCTTTGCGCTCATTGCAGTCATCGTCGGCTTTTTTATCGACGAGCCGCTTCGCCGATACATGGAGCGGGAAGCAAACAGGAACCTGAAAGGGTACACTGTCCGCATCGGTGCTCTCGATTTTCACCCGATCAGCCTTTCGCTTGATTTAAAGGATGTCAAAATCGCGCAAGAGGCCCATCCTACCCCGCCGATGGTGTCGATTCAAAAGGCGAGCGCAAGCCTTCAGTGGCGGGAGATTCTCACCGGCGATATCGTCAGCAATTGGCGCATCGAACGTCCCATCCTCTACCTCAATTTCAAGCAGGCTAAAAAGGAGACGAAGGACACCACCCCGGTTGAAGAACGGGGCTGGCAAGAGGCGGTGAAGGCGATCTACCCCGTCGTGATCAATCTTTTCGAAATTGTCGACGGCCAAATCACCTACTCGGACAACAGCCCGCTGAAACAGGTCCGTATCCATGACCTCCAGTTCAAAGCGGAGAATATCCGAAACGTCCGCGCCGAAGACGACAACGAACGCTACCCCTCCCCGGTCCATCTAAAAGCGACCGTTCTCGACACCGGAAAGATGCGGATCGACGGCCACGCCGACTTTCTCTCAAAGCCGCATATGGGGGTGAAGGGAGATGCCGTTTTAGAGGAGGTCAATCTTGAAGTGTTCGAACCGTTTCTGAGGCAGATCAATATCGCGGTGAACGGGGGAACCGGATCACTCGACGGCGCGGTTGAATTTTCCCCCCACGCGAAGGTGGTGGAGCTGGAACGCCTCTCGATCCGGAACACCCGGGTCGATTACATTTACAATCCCCAATCGGGCGCCACCCAAAAGGTCGAAGAAAAAACGGTGAAGACGGCGAAAGAAGCGGGTGAAACCGCGAAAGCGCCGGAGGTTCTGTTCAAGATCAACCGATTTGAAATCCACGACAGCGACGTCGGATTCGTTAACAAGAGCACCGATCCAGACTATCGGCTCTATGTGACCGAGACCCAGTTTCGTCTTACCGAGTTTAGCAACCACAAGACACGGGGAACGAGCGAAGCAGATCTAAAAGGAAACTGGATGGGGAGCGGAAATCTCGGCGTCTCGGCTCAGTTCCGCCCGGAGAAACAAGGCCCCGACTTCGATCTCGCCATCATCATGGAAAAGGCGCAGCTCCGCTCGATGAACAACCTTCTGCGCGCCTATGGTAATTTTGACGTGAAAGAAGGACTCTTTTCGTTTTACATGGAAGTGGGGGTGAAACACGACGAAATCAGCGGCTACGTCAAACCACTCTTCAAAGATCTCAAAGTTTACGACAAGCGCCAGGACAAAGATAAAAAACTTTTCCGTAAATTATATGAAGGGCTCGTCGGCGGCATCTCGAAGCTCCTGGAGAACCGGCCGCGCGATGAAGTCGCCACCCAAGCCGACATTTCCGGAAAGGTGGAAGATCCGGAATCAAGCACATGGGAGGTGGTGGTCCGCCTGATCCGGAACGCTTTCTTCCAAGCGATCCTGCCTGGATTCGAAAGAGAAGTGAGCGGAGATCGGTAGAGCCCGGTCCGGTCTTCTTTCTCATTGCTGAGGCAACCGGGGTGTGTTAAGATTTCGCCATGCCGTCTACCTCATTTCCAAGCCGCTTAGGCCTCATTGAAAACCTCCGCAATTATCTTCTCGCCGGCCAATGGTCCGCGATGTTCGGCGGCCCCATGATCGGCAAAAGCACCCTGGCGCGGCGCCTTGCAGGAGAATTGGACGACGCCGGGGCAAAGGCCGTTTCTCTTCAACTTCCGCTGTTGATCTCCGATTCGGCCTTCTGGCCGCTGCTTCTTGAGGCCCTTCTTCACCAGGGGATCGGACCGGCCGCGCGTAATCCCTTCAAGAAGCCCCCCGCGTCACTCCCCGATCTGATGTCCCAGCTTCATCATCTCTACGAGAGGGCCCCGTCGGAAATCGCCGCCCGTCCGGTCGTCCTGATTTTGGACGACTGCGATCACCTCCTCCGCCACGAAACAATCATCCCGCAAATCGTCAATCTGGCTTTGGAATCAACCCTCCCCTCGATCCAGGCGATCTGCTGGGTGGGGGGGTCCGCTTTCGCCGATTGGATCGCCGCCCATCCTGGGACATTCAAACAGCCCCTTCGTCTATACCCCCTTTCGGTCATTCCGATCCGGGAGGCGCGGAAGATTATTCGGGAACAGCTCGGGCCGGCGAAACCGGTCGAAGAGATCGATCGAATCTGGAACGAAACCGGCGGCCACCCCCTTTTGATGGAGCGGGCCTTCAACCGGCAGGAAACCCCTTCAACGAAATCGCTTCGAGACCAGCTCCGGCAGACGCTCCGCCCCGAAGACGAAGGGATCCTCGACCAGCTCGACCCGGGAGGACGATGGATGATCCTCGACGCGTTGAAGGACAACAAGGGAGGGAAGATCCCGAAGCCGGCCCTCGACCGTCTCTGCATGCTCGGCCTGACGGTTCGGACATTGATCGACGGCGTCGCCGCCATTCGGATCACTTCTCCCCTCTTCGCCCAGGTAACCAAAAAATGATCGAGAGGCAGTCCGAACATCAAACGATCGAAACGCTTCGATCGATCTACCCGATCTTCAAGCAAGAGGTCTACAACCGCCGCGGCGCGATGATGCAGATCGCGCGAAGCGGAATGCTGACCTTCGTCTCCCTCTCCGTATTGGCCGTTCTCCTCTCCGGCGGACGCCTGATTCATCCGGGCCTCAAGGGGCTGGCTTGCGTCGGCGTCGGTCTGGTGACTTTCTTTCTCATCGATCAGATCAGACAAGAGAAATCCCGCCACGAGCGGGCCAAGCGGCAACTGATCCTCCTCGAACAGCAACTCCAATTCTTCGAGCCGGGGGCGTACGTCCAGGATGTCCCGCTCTATCCGACCGAATGGCAAGACCGGCCGTCGATCGACCGGGGGTTGGTCTTTGCAACCGTCGGTCTGGTTGCGACCGGCAGCCTTTTAGTATTGGCGATTTTGCTCGTCTAGTCCGCGGAGATCGCATTAATGATCCCCGAAAGAAGATTCGCCGTCGATTCCGACGAATACCCCTTTCGAGATCACTGGCTCGAAATCGAAGGCGCCCGGATGCACTATATCGATGAAGGAACCGGAACGCCGGTCCTCCTCCTTCACGGCAACCCGACCTGGTCCTACCTTTATCGGAATATCGTCAAAGCCCTCTCCAAGGAGACGCGGCTGATTGCGCCCGATTATTTCGGCTTTGGCTTCTCGGACCATCCGCTTCGATTTAGCTATACCCCCGCACAACATGCCGAGTGTGTAAACGCCCTCATCAATCATCTCGGGCTGACGAACATCATTCTGGTCTGCCAGGATTGGGGCGGGCCGATCGGACTTTCAATTGCCGCAGAGCGGCCGGGTGACTTTGCGGGGCTTGTGATCCTGAACACATGGTGTTGGCCGCCGACGTTCGATGCAAAGATCTTTTCATTCATCATGGGAAGCGATCTGATTGGAAGGTACGTGACCATTAAGCGGAACTTCTTCGTGGAAAAAATCATCCCCGGCGGGATCTTCCATAAAGAGAACATCACATCAGCCCTGCTCAAAGCTTATTCCGATCCTTTCCCGACGGAAGCCTCTCGCGTTCCGGTCTGGATTTTCCCCCGCGAGATTCGGCGCTCGGCCATGTGGCTCGCCCAGGTCGAAGCGAAACTTCCCGTTCTTCGAGACAAGCCGATTGAGATGGTCTGGGCGATGAAAGATGTGGCATTTGGAAAGAAGAAGATCCTCGATCGCTGGCGCCGGATCTTCCCGAACGCAGAGGTCGAAGAAAGAAACGATGCCGCGCATTACCTTCAGGAAGATCGGCCCGATCGAATCATCGCCGCGATTCGAAAGGTATTGGCGAAAGTTCATCGATAACACCCGACTCCTGAACCATCGCGTAAAGGAACTGATCGATTGTCCGGCCGTCCTTCGTAATACTCTTCCGAAGCCGCGCTTCACAGACGTAACCTACTTTTTCCAGCACGCGCATCGAAGCCCGATTCCACTCGAAGACCCCCGCATCAATTCGGCAAAGATCAAACGTCTTGAAGGCATGCTCAGTCACGGCGCGGAGCGCCTCCGTCATGATGCCGCGTCCCCAAAACGGCTCCCCGAGCCAGTAGCCGATCTCGGCCGACCGCCGGAAAACATCTTTCCGAAGTTCAAATCCAATTCCCCCGATCGCATCGCCGTCGAGAATCAAGGCGAACTGCGTCTGAGGAGAGGTCTGGCCCGGTCCCTGAATCCACCACTCCGCATCCGCAAGGATGTAGGGATGAGGAAAGCGATCGCGCAGATTGATCCAAACGTTCCGATTGTTGGCATACCGGACGAGCGGATCTTCGTCGCCCGGTCTCCACTCTCGAAGCAGAATTTGATCGAGTTCTATTTCCAGAGCCCCCTCGCTAAAGACATTCGAAATTTACCGTTCCTCCGAATTGGAGTGCTCACTTTTACATCCCACACGCAAAGGAAGGGGATACTTTAACATTCGCGGCCTCTTGGGATCGCCCCAGAGCGGGGCGAGTTCCGCCAGCAGCGGCGCAACCGGATCGCGGCCCTTTTCCTTGCTGTAGCGCTGCACCGCCGACCAGGTCTGAAGAAAGCCGCCGAACTGATCGAGTGTGAGGGGGGATTCGAGCGAGAAGAAAGGGGTCCGCAACTCGGTAAACGCAGAGGGAAAGGAAATTGACCGATATCCTTCCTCGATCATCTTCCGCTCCGGCGGCCAGTATCGTCCGACGGTCTCTGTGTAGAAGCGAAGGACGATCCGGTCGATCTCCGGATCGATCGTAAAGAGCTGATAACACCAGACGGCGAGAAGCCCACCGGGGACCAAGACCCGCTTCACCTCCTGAAAGAAAGCAGGGATGTCGAACCAGTGTAACGCCTGGGCGACGGTGACCAGATCGACCGATTCGGGCTCCAGTCCGCTCTTCTCGGCAGGAGCGACCCGATAGTCGACACGCGGGTTTGGAAGGGCGTGGGCGATCTGCCCGGCGCTGGCGTCGGTTGCAATCACTCGTTCGAAGTGTTTCGCCAGCCCAATCGCCGCCTGGCCGCTCCCCGTCGCGCAATCCCACGCCCGCGCTCTTCGCGGCGCCGCATCCGCCAAGTAATGGAATAGCGTCTCCGGATAACGGGGTCGAAAACGGGCGTAGCCGGCGGCGGTTTCCGAAAAGTGATCTTTGAAAGACATTTGATTTCGTCGCGCTCCGAGATAGATGGGCTTACGGCAGCAACGTTGATTCCAGTCTCTTTAATTTAGTATAGTGAGGATGATCTCATCAAGGCCATATTAATGTTGTTCCGATTCCGGCGGGAGGAGAAATCGATGGCGATGAAAATGATTCATGTCGAACGGATCGAAAAGGCCGAAGAGCCGCTGGAGTTTTGCGTCATCGTCGGCGAAGAACAGAGCGAGACGAAACACGAGGTGACAATGGCCGAATCGGTCTACAAGAAGTTGACCAACGGGAAGGTCACCCCGGAGCGTTGCATTCAGGCGGCGTTTCAGTTCTTGCTCGATCGGGAGCCGAAAGAATCGATCCTCTCCCGGTTCGACGTGACGGTGATCTCAAACTACTTCCCCAGCTTCGAGCGGGACCTCGGCAAATATCTCCACCCGTAGCCTTTCAGCTTTACGAGAGCGCGCCCCTCTCCCGCAGCAGAGCGGCCATGACATTGTGCTTCCCCGTTGTCGCCAGATCCAGCGGCGTCTTACCGTTTTCCGCTTTGGCGTTGACGTCGGCGCCATGATCCAGCAGAAGCTTTGCCAGGTTGATTTGACCGTGAATCGCCGCCTGATGGAGCGGTGTCCATCCGGCCGCCTGCCGTACATTCACATCCGCGCCATGCGCCACCAGCATTTCGGTGATCGCCAACGAAACCTCCGGTTGACGTTGTGCCAGCGCGCTGTGAAGCGGACAAACACGCATCGGATTCTTCGAGGCGGCATTCACATCCGCTCCCTTCTTAACCAAATAGGCCACGACCTTCGGATGGCCGAAAAACGCCGCAAGCCCCAGCGGCGAGAACCCATCGGGGGAGACGGCGTTCACCTGTGCAGGATCTCCTTGAATGAGATCCTGCACCCGCTTTAATTTTCCGAGGGCAACCGACTCGAAAAGATCCGGCTCGGATTGAAACTGAAGAAGGAGATCGACCACTTCTTGTCGGCCATGATAAATCGCCAACATGAGCGAAGAGACGCCGTTTTCATCCCGGGTCTGAATGAGGAGGGGATCTGATTCGAGAAGGGTTTTGATTCTGTCGGCGTTGCCGGATTTAGTTGCTTCGAGAAATTCTCTTTTAAAATCCATCAACAGCTCTATTATTAATAAGAGATAATCTTGGCGGCCATCTTCACGCATTAACCTTTCTTTGTATAAGCCAGATCACATCAGGAGTCAAGCTCATTCAGGCTCGCTGTCATTCAAGCTCGCCCAACCTTATCCAATATTTATGAGCTATACGCTTAACCAATAAGTCAACTTGTTCCCTATACACCCTACCCCCCCTTTTGTCTTGACGTTTTTACCCCATAACATTAAAATCTTCCCATGCCACAACAAAGCTTTGTCCACCTCCATCTTCATACGCAATATTCCCTGCTGGACGGCGCCAATCAGGTCGATCCGCTGATCGAGACGGCGAAGGGATTCGGGATGCCGGCGGTCGCCATCACCGATCACGGCAACCTCTTCGGCGCCATCGAGTTCTATCAAAAGTCGAAGAAGGCCGGGCTCAAGCCGATCATCGGCTGCGAGGCTTATCTCGCCCCGCGCAGCCGGTTCGATAAGGAAGGTGCCGGAGCGGACGACGACTACAACGAGATCGGCGGCTCCAACCCCTATTACCATCTGATCCTCCTGGCGGCCAACGAGACCGGCTACAAGAATTTGATGAAGCTCCTCACCATCGCCAACCTCGAGGGCTACTACTACAAGCCGCGAATCGACAAAGAGGTCCTCCGCAAACATAGCGAGGGTCTCATCGGACTCTCCGCCTGCCTGCGGGGGGAGATCCCCTATCTCCTCGCGCGAGGCTACGAGAAAGAAGCGGTCGCCGCCGCGCATGAGTATCAGGAGATCTTCGGGAAAGAGAATTTCTTTCTGGAGATCCAGGACAACGGTCTCGATCTACAGAAAACTGCAAACCGCCAGCTGATCGACCTGTCGAAGAAGAACAACATTCCGATCGTCGGCACCAACGACTGCCACTACCTTCATAAGGAAGACGCCCGCGCCCACGACATCATGCTCTGTCTTCAGACCGGGAAGACGGTCAACATGCCGAACCGGATGCGCTTCGAGACGCAGCAGCTCTACTTCAAATCACCGGAAGAGATGATCCGCGGCTTCCAGGAGGTCCCGACGGCAATCAGCAATACGCTGCGGATCGCCGAGATGATCAACCTCGACCTTCAGTTCGGCACCTTCCACCTGCCGCATTATGAAGTCCCCGCCGGGACCAGCCGCGAAGCCTACATCGCGGCGCTCGCTCAGCAGGGGCTGGAGCGCCGGTTCGCGCAGATGAGACCCGACCGGCAAAAACTCCGCCCCCTCTATGAAGAGCGGCTGAAGAGGGAGCTCGATGTCATCAACAAGATGGGGTATGCCGGCTATTTCCTGATCGTCTGGGACATCATCAACTATGCACGCACGTCGAATATTCCGGTCGGCCCGGGGCGCGGCTCGGCGGCGGGAAGCCTCGCCGCCTATGCGCTCGCGATCACCGACATCGACCCGATCGAATATGGGCTGATCTTCGAGCGCTTCCTCAACCCGGAGCGGATCACCCTTCCCGATATCGACATGGACTTCTGCATGGACCGGCGCGAAGAGGTGATTCGCTACGTCACACAGAAGTTCGGCGCCGATCATGTCTGCCAGATCATCACCTTTGGGACGATGGCGGCGAAAGCGGCGATCCGCGACGTCGCGCGCGTGCTCGAGCTGCCGTATGCCGAGGCCGACAAACTCGCCAAACTGATCCCGAATGTCCTGAACATCACCTTGGACGATGCGCTCATCCAAGAGCCGCGGTTGAAGCAAGCGGCCGAGGCCGATCCGAAGGTCGGCGAGGTGATCGATCTTGCGAAACGGCTCGAAGGGCTCGCCCGCCATGCGTCCACGCACGCGGCCGGGGTGGTGATTTCGGCGGAGCCGCTGACCGACCATGTTCCCCTCTACCGCGGGAGCAAGGGGGAGACGGTCACCCAATACGCGATGGGCGACATCGAGAAGATCGGCCTGGTGAAGTTCGACTTTCTCGGCCTGCGGACCTTGACGGTGATCGACCACGCCGTCCGAATTATCAACGAGAAACGCGCTCCCGAGCAACCGCTCGAAATCTCCCAAATCCCGATGGATGATCCGGAGACCTACAAACTCCTCGGATCGGGCGAAACAACCGGTATCTTCCAATTGGAAAGCGCCGGGATGCGCGATCTGCTCGTGAAGATGAAGCCGGAAAACTTCGAGGACATCGTCGCCATCCTCGCCCTCTACCGTCCCGGCCCGATCGGAAGCGGCATGGTCGACGACTTCATCAAACGGAAACGCGATCCTAAAAAGATCCAATACGAGCTGCCTCAGCTGGCCGACATTTTGAAGGAAACGTATGGCGTCATCGTCTACCAGGAGCAGGTGATGAAGATCGCCAACGTCTTGGCCGGCTTCTCCCTCGGCGACGCCGATCTGCTCCGGCGCGCCATGGGAAAGAAGAAACCGGAGGAGATGGCGGCGCAGAAGGCCAAGTTCATCGACGGAGCGGTCAAAAACGGCCACTCGAAGACAAAGGCGGAGAAGATCTTCGACCTCATGGAGTACTTCGCCGGGTATGGCTTCAACAAATCGCACTCGGCGGCCTATGCCTTAATCACCTATCAGACCGCCTATCTGAAGGCCCACTATGCAAATGAATTTATGTCGGCCATCCTCACCAGCGAGATGGGAAACGCCGATAAAGTGGTAAAATATATCACCGAGTGCCGGAACATGGGCATTCAGATCTTGCCGCCCGACGCCAATGAAAGCGACCGCGATTTTACGGTGGTCCCGGGGGGGATCCGGTTCGGGCTGGCGGCGATCAAAAATGTCGGGAGCGCCGCGGTCGATGTGATCATCGCCGCCCGGAAGGCCCAGGGGCGTTTCACCTCGCTTTTCGACTTTTGCCGGCAGATCGACATGCGCAAGGTGAACAAGCGGGTGATCGAGGGACTGATCAAATGCGGGGCATTCGACTCGACGGGAGCAAAACGCTCGGCGCTCACCGAGGTGCTCGAACGGGCGATGCAAGAAGGAACGCAGCAGCAGAAAATTAAAGAGGCGGGACAGATGACGATTTTTGGAAACGGCGCCGAGGGCGAGGCCTCGGCCGTCGCCGATCCGCCCCTCCCCGACATTCCGGAATGGGAGGATGCCCACATCTCGAAGCTTGAAAAAGAGGCGGTCGGGTTTTACATCACCCGCCATCCGCTGACCCCGTTCATCGAGTTGATGAAGAAACGGTCGGCGACCCCGACCGAAGCGTTGGCGGCGATTGAAGAGGACCGCGAGGTGCGGATCTGCGGGGTGGTCGTTCAGGAAAAGGTGGCGACGACCAAGCGGGGCGACCGGATGGCCTATCTTCGGATAGAGGACTTGACCGGATCGGTCGAGGTGATCGTCTTCCCCGATCTCTATCAGACCTCCGCCCCTCTCTTCCAGCAGGACATCCCCCTTCTTATTAACGGGATGCTCGACCGGGGCGACAAAGGCTTAAAACTCAAGGCGACTATGATTATGCCGCTAAACGTGGAAGCATCCCGAAACGTTGAGACATCCCGGCAGGACGTCTCGACAGGTGCGCCGTCGGAAAAATCGGAGAGAATCTCCGCATTCCCCGCGCGCCCCTATCTGATTCGGCTTTCCGCAGAGGCTGTTTCTCCCTCCGAGCTGACGCAGCTCCAAGGGATCCTGCAACGCTACCCGGGCTCGGTCCAGGTCCATTTGAAGATCGCCATCCCGGAACCGTCCGGGTCGTTCAGCGAATCGACGATCGCGGTCGATCCAAAACTCAAGGTCGACGGTTCCGACCGGCTGACAAAGGAGCTGGAGAACCATTTTGGAAAAGGGGTTGTCGTCCAAACGACGCCGGCTGCCCTACCATTCTGAGGTCAACGTGAACGACTTTTTGGAATTCGAAAAACCGATATTAGAGATTCAGGCCCGGATCAATCATTTAAAAGATGTTGTGAAAACCGAGCCGCGGCAGGGCGAAGAGATTAAGAAGCTCCAGAAAAAGATGGAGGCGCTGCAAGAGGAGATCTACTCCAAGCTGACCGCCTGGCAGAAGACACTCATCGCCCGGCACTCCCAGCGGCCGAACACCGACGACTACATCGAAATGTTGTTTGAGGATTTCACCGAGCTGCACGGCGACCGGCTCTACGGCGACGACAAATCGATCCTCACCGGCCTCGCCCGATTGGATGGACGCTCCGTCGCCGTGATCGGCCATCAAAAAGGGAAAACGGTCAAGGAAAGGATTACGCGGAACTTCGGCATGCCGCACCCCGAAGGATACCGAAAGGCGCTCCGGATCATGCAGCTGGCCGAGAAATTTAAAAAGCCGATCATCACCTTCGTCGATACGCCCGGCGCCTACCCCGGCGTCGGCGCGGAAGAGCGCGGGCAATCGGAAGCGATTGCCCGAAACCTGATGGTCATGTCGCAAATTAAAGTGCCGATTATCTCGGTGGTGATCGGGGAAGGGGGAAGCGGAGGGGCGTTGGCGATCTCGGTCGCAGACCGCCTTCTGATGCTGCAGTATTCGATCTACTCGGTGATCTCGCCGGAAGGGTGCGCCGCCATTCTCTGGAACGATGCCGCCAAAACAGCCGAAGCGGCCGAGGCCCTCAAGATGACGGCACAAGATCTCTTTCACTTGAAGGTGATCGACGAGATCATTCCGGAGCCTCCCGGCGGGGCCCACCGCAATCCCTCAAAGATGGCCGAAGGACTTGCCAAAACCCTCTCCAAACATCTTCGGGAACTCGAATCGCTCCCTCAAGAAGAGCGCCTTCAGGCCCGGTACAACCGTCTTCGAAAGATCGGAACCTACTCGGAGGAAGCGTCCCTACCGAAGGCTCCTCCCTCCTCCTGAACCGCCGCCTGAACCACCTGAGCCGCCGCCGGTCGAACCGCCGCTGCTAGGTCCCCTCATTCCGCCACTTCCGGTACTCCCGTTCCAGCGAGGTGCCGTGTTGAAACCACGCAGGCTGCGCGATCCCGGCTGGACCCTTCCGTCTTTGACGATATAATACGGATAATAAGGATAGCCGTAAAAAAAACTGGAACCGAAAAAGAAGCTCGGATAAGGATCATAGAAGTAGCGCGGATAAAAGGGATCGTAATAGCCGTAAGGGGCGACTCTGGCGCCGCCGTAATAGTCGGCTCGAACGGAGGTCCTCGCCCCCGTGTGGCAACCGGCCAAAGCGGTCACCCCGATCAGTAAAAAAATGAACAGTGTTCTCTTTATCATGTTGCTCCCTGTTGTTTAAAAGCCGACCCGGATTCCTCCGGTCAGCGAATATTGATCAAACATACTCCCCTCGATGAAAAGGGCCGCCCGCTCCGAGGGGGAAAGATAATAGAGCGTTCCCAAAAAGATTCCGAAGGTGTCGTCGTTATCGAGATCGAGATCGACCCGCTGGGCGGTGGCGTTGATCCGATCCTTGCCGCTGACGACTGAGAACTGAATCCCGCCGTACGGCTCGAATTCAAAATGCCTCCCCATCACCCCGATCTTGAGCACATGCTCCAGCCAGTCGATCTCCTCCCGAACGTTTTCATTGGCCAACTCAATCACATTACCGCTCGCGTCGACAATCTGAGGGCTAAAATTGACCTCGTCGTCGACTTCGTATTTGAGAAAGTGATAATCGACAAAGATGTGATAGGGCCGCCTCGGATCTCTTTCACGGAAGAGAATTACGCGAGCCCCCCCGCCGTATGCCGTTTCGAAATCGGAGCTGAAGCCGAACTCATCGATTTCCAGATCGCTCCCTCCGATCAGGCCGTAGATCTCGACCGGGTCGATCACCTGAATACTCAGCTTGCCCAACAGCCGGAGCGATTCCGCCGATGCGATCTCTTCAGGAAAGTTTTCGCCTAAAAATTGGGTCGCCTCTTCTTCTACATCGCGCTCGAGCACTTGGAAGAACGCTTCGAAATGAATCCGACTGTCTTCATTGTAAGCGGCCGCTTTTCCGGGAACCATCAGAGGAAGTGCAACCAAAAGGAGCAGCATGAAACCCTTCGCGTACGACATCGCCCACCTCCTAGAAAGAGTTTTGATCTATTCTAGGCTCTTCAAAAATTTGTTGTCAATGGCCGAAGGCGGGTAACAGTGTCGGTACTCGACGGATGGACGGCAGGAAATATCGGCTCGAACGTAAGCGCGATCACCGCAATCGGAAAGAGTTAAGGCAGCTTGGATGACGAAGAAAAATGGATCGGCGCTTAGGCCGATTCACTCCCCTGCGATGGATTGGACCCGCTCAGGATAGGCTCTTCTTCGAGCGGCTCCGGCGTTTCCGCCTCGGCCATTATTTCGGGAGCTTCAGGAGAAGCCCCTTCTAGGGAGAGCTCTTGCGTTGAATCAGAGATTGCTTCCGATGTTTCTGAATAGACCTCTCCTTCCCGTTCCGCGTCGACCACCTCCGAGAATTCTTTGAGGGTCGGAAGGCCGGTGATGTCGGCAAGGCCGAAGTACTGGAGGAATTCGCGGGTGGTGCCGTACATCATCGGTCTGCCGGCAACTTCTTTTCTGCCGACGATCTTGATCAGCTTTCGCTCCATCAATGTCTTCAAGACGCCGGCCGCATCGACGCCGCGGATCTGCTCGATCTCGGCGCGGGTCGCCGGCTGCTTGTAGGCGATGATCGCCAGCGTCTCCAATCCCGGCTTCGAAAGACGGGCCGCCGCCTTTACTTTCTCCATCTCTTTGATCCAGGGGGCCATCTCGATCCGGGTGGTGATCTGATAACCGCCCGCCACTTCGACCACCTGGAGTCCCCGATTCGACTGGGCGTAATCGAATTTAAGCTCCTCCAGGAGGGCCCTGATCTTCGCCTTATCGACCGCGGTGAGGACGTCATGAAGCCGATCGATTGTGATCGGATCGCCCGAAACGAACATCAATGCTTCTATGACCGGCTTTATCTCATGATCTTCCATCCTACTCCACCTCTCCCGAAAGATTTTTTGTTTTGAATAAGCGAAGCGGCCCGCAAACATCTCCCTGAACCACCCGAACCAGGCCGAGACGAATGATCTCCAGAAGCGCCAAGAAGGTGACCACGACGGAATGGCGCGTCCGGATTCCCTCAAAGAGATCGTCAAAGAGAATGCTTTCGATCGTCCCCATCCGCTCCATCAGAAACTGCATTCGATCTTTGACGGTCAGCTCATCGATCGTGACCTGAAGCACTTTTTTGTCGGGAATTTTCGCCAGAACATTCTTCAAGGCATCGAGAAGGTCGTAAAGATCGAGATCGACCAGCGGAACTTCCTCGGGAAGGAGCTCGGGAGAGGGGGAAGGCTCTTTTCGGAAAATCTCCCGCCAGAGGCTCTCTCTCTCCTCCAACTGTTCGGCCGCATCTTTAAATTTCTGATATTCCAGAAGGCGCGCCACCAATTCGCGGCGCGGATCTTCCTCGTCGGCTTCTTCTTCCGCGGGAGGCAGGAGTGTTTTCGATTTGATGTGGATGAGGGTCGCCGCCATGACCAGAAATTCCCCGGCAATCGAGAGATTGAGGGATTTCATGAGATCGAGCGTTTCAATATACTGCTGGGTGATCAGCGCGATGGGGATATCGTAGATATTGATCTCGTTCTTCTTGATGAGATGAAGGAGGAGTTCGAGGGGTCCCTCGAATGTCCCGACTTTTACTTCATATGCCGCTTCTGATTCCATCCAACTCCGTATACATCTGAAGTGACCATTGATAAACCTAGATTAAATGAGGGTTACGATTGATAAATCTTTATATCATTAGAAAGCCTGCGAAGCAAGGAAAAAATCAAGGGATGGTGGGAAGAAAAATAGGATGACCCAACATAAAGTATTCTGTGATGGAATGGACGTCCTGGAACTTCGTTTCAGATCAGCCCCGAAAGGAGGACTTTTGCATCCTGGAGATCGTCTTGACGAACCATGAGACGCGCCCCCATCGGGGCCGGTCCGGCGCCCGGTCCGAAGATTCCGATATCTTCGGATTGGATCAGATAAGGAATCTCCCCCTGCTTTAAGATCTCCCCTGCCATTTCCGCTTCCATCCGAGATGGAAAGCGATGGAGAAGGATGAAATCCATCTTTGATCTCCAACATTTATTGGGCCGATATGGAAAACTGAACCTATTATGGCACTCTCAATCATAATTCACAAGCGACAGAGAAGACGGCCTCATCTATTCGGGTGCCATCCTTTCGGAGGATAGGAAACTCTTTTTCGATTTTGCTAAGATAATCCCAAGACAAGGAGGAAAACTATGAGTATTCTCGGCTGGATTATCTTTGGAGCAATTATCGGCGTCATCGCAAAATTTTTGATGCCGGGTGATGATCCTGGCGGAATCATCGTCACGATTTTGCTCGGCATCGTCGGTGCGCTGATCGGCGGTTTCATCGGTCGGGCGCTCGGAATGTATGGGCCCGAACAACAAGCGGGCGGCTTTATCATGTCGATTCTCGGGGCGATTCTCGTGCTCTGGGGATATCGCGCAACGATTGGCCGCAGAACCGCTTGACGAGGAAAATTAGACTGTCCCAGATAAGCCGGTTGCAGGGAGCGATTTAATAGGAACCGTAAGGTTCTTATGAAAAAAGCTCCACGTAACCGGCTTCTTTTTTCCCTATTTCGTTCCTCTGCTTTACCTTCCCTGATCGATTAAAAAACTAAGGCAACCTCCCCGATTTTATGGTAGACTTCCGGCAGTTTCCCCCTAAGGTCATCTTGACTCCATGTGTGCATGAACGCTTACGCTTGGTCCTCACTGATCACTCTTCTTTCCGTCCTTTCTATTGGGATTGGTGTCCTCCTCCATCACCCCGAAGGAAAGGTCAATCGTCAATTTGCGCTTTTCGCATCCAGCATCGCGATCTGGGCGGGTGGTCGTGTTCTTTACCTTACGACTCCGGATTACGAAACAGCACTGTTTTGGGTCCGCTTCGCCGTCGCTGGAGTCATTTTTATTCCGACTTTCTTCCTCCACTTTGTGTATGCCTTCTTACACATAAGGCGTGACAGATCTCTTTTTCTTTCTTACGCAGCCTCGCTACTCCTTCTCGCCGTTAATTTCACACCATGGATGATTCAAGGGGTTTCCGTTAAATATCAATCGTCCTTTTTCGCAGATGCAGGGCCTCTTTATCCTTTGCTCCTGGTTCTCTTCACGATTAATCTCTCCCTCGGGTTCAACCTTTTGAGAAGACGTTACCGTCTTACCTTCGGACCGGAGCGGAACCAAATACGCCTCCTTTTTTGGTCGACACTTCTCGGTTTCGGCGGCGGCACAACCAATTTTTTAACCGACCTTAGTCTGGAAATATACTCACTCAGCGCTTACGCGACTTACCTAGTTCCTGTTTATGCCGCTCTCCTGATGTATGCGATCGTCAGACACCATCTTCTCGATGTTCAGATTGTGCTCCAAAACAGTATGGTTTATTTTGTCACCTTCCTCATCACAGCCATCCCCTTCTTCCTCTTAACCGCTTTCTTTCAAACCGTTCTTCCACTCAAAGCAGCGAATGTCACAACATTCATTCTGTTTATCTCCATTCTCCTGGTTTTCTCAAACATCAAACCACTCACACAGCAATGGGTAGAGCGGTCTATTTTCCGAGAGCGATACCGGCATTATCAGTCGATCCATGATTTTAGCGAGTCGATGGTTAAACTTCTTCACCTTGACGATCTTACTGAAAAACTCTTCAGCATCCTGTCGGAAACGTTGCGCCCCCAATTGATTTCTTTTTTTCTCCCGGACGGGAAGGGAAACTTTCAGTTTCACGGAGTACGAAACTCCGAAGACCCTACAGCGCCCAATCACATTTTCTCCTCGCAACATCCTCTCATAAGAGAATTACAGAGACAGAAGAGAATGCTGGTTTGCGAAGAAATGGAGTGGACAGGGGACTCTTCCGAAGCGCTCGAAGAGATGCGCAAACTCGGCTGTTCTCTTTCTCTTCCATTTATTTTTGACGACCACCTCATCGGGATTTGTCATTTGGGACCGAAAAAAAGCGGAAAAAGTTATTCCCCCGCCGAGCGATTCATGCTCCAGACACTTTGCGCCAATGCCTCTGTTGCCTTCGAGAATGCCCGGCTCTTCAGAGAAGTGAATCGGCATGCAGAAGAGAAGATCGAATCAATCGGGGTCCTTGCGGGGGGAATCGCGCACGATTTTAACAATATTCTCACAGTGATTATGGGTAACATCTCCCTCTCCAAAATGCAGACCGATCCGGGAAAGGAAACGTTCAACCTATTATGCCAGGCTGAAAAAGCTTCCCTCCGTGCCAAGGATTTGACACAGCAACTGCTGACCTTCTCTAAAGGGGGCGCCCCCCTGAAGAAGATCACCTCAATCACTCCGCTGCTGATGGACCGCACCGACTCCGCCCTGAGAGGAACAAATGCCCGGTGTGAGTTCTCCCTGCCGGAGAATCTCTGGTCGGTAGAAGTCGACGAGGGACAAATCAGCCAAGTGATTGATCATCTTGTAGTGAACGCGCAGGAGGGAATGCCGGAAGAAGGAGGTATTATTCGGATATATGGAGAAAATGTAACGATCACCGAGGGAAGATCGATCCATGGTCTCTCATTGCTGAAGGAGGAGAAATACGTAAAAATAACGGTGGAGGATGAGGGTGTCGGCATACCGGAAGAGAACCTGCATAAAATCTTCGACCCCTATTTTACCACCAAGATCGGCGGAAGCGGATTAGGCCTTGCAACAGTCTATTCTATTATTAGAAGACATGAGGGTTTCATTGAGGTCAAATCCAAAGTGGCAATCGGAACGACTTTCGATTTTTATCTTCCAGCCTCACGGAAAAAACCCTTTCCTCCAAAAGAAATCCAAGGGCCTCCTCATCGTCATCAGGGAAGGATCTTACTCATGGACGATGAAGAGACATTACGATACGCGACCGGAAAATTACTGGTTCACTTCGGTTTTGAGGTTGAGTTTGCTAAAGACGGCACAGAAGCCCTTACCATTTATAAGAAATTCCAAAAGCGCGGACAACCTTTTGACGTAGTGATTATGGATTTGACGATCCCCGGCGGAATGGGAGGCAAAGAAACAATCCAAAAACTCCTTGAGTTTGCTCCCCAAGCGAAGGTCATCGTCTCAAGCGGTTACTCAAATGACCCGGTCATGGCTGATTTTAGAAAGTACGGTTTCAAGGACGTTGTTGCAAAACCATACAGAATCGAAGAGTTGATTGTAATCCTGCACAAGCTCACCACTGGAGAGGACAGAGGACAAATGAGCCTTCCCTCTCCGCTCTGTTGATTATTAAAACACACGCTAGTTTTATATTACAAAACCGCTAAATAGTTACCTACGTAAAAATAGCTTGAATCTCTATTTTAATTCTGTTAGAATGTGACCCATATCACATCCTCATCATTCTTCTCGATTTGATTCCTGGTAGGCACTTCGAACTCCATCACTAAACTCCAACGGGACGACATCTTATGTTAGAGTTGACAACCCTTGATTTACATAATTTTATTGATTCCTAGGAGAAAATTATGGCAACTCATTTAAAAACGATCTCAAAGATAAAAGAAACCCCAAACAAGAAGATCGGGAATAAATTCATCTTCCGGAGAAGGGTCTATCTTTCCGATACAAACGCTCAAGGAAACGTTTATTTTGCCAAGTACTTTGAGTGGCAGGGAGACGCACGAGAAGAGTTTTTCCGCTCGGCCGTTCCCATTCATGAATCATTTTTCTCGGCTGGGTATCGGCTCCTCACCGTTGAAGCATCACTTGAATATAAGGGAGAAGCGAAACTTTATGATGAGGTCGAAATAACAGTAACGGTAGGTTGGATCAAAAGGGCGAGCGCCGAACTCAGGTTCGTCTTTTCTAATGCAGGAACAGCGAAAACCATTGCAGTCGGAAAACAAATTATTGCTTCCGCCGGAAAAGATGGAAAACCGGTAGCAGCTCCTCAAGCGATTAGAGATCTTCTCCTTCCTTACTGCGAGTCACTCCCTAATCCCTAGGAAATTTTCTTTCGATAATTTTATTTTACCTCTAGATTTCAATTTCCTAAATGTGCTACTTATTAAGTTTAGGGTGCCGCACATTCTTTTTCTATTTCCTAATCACGCTCTACTTTTAGTAAATACATCGACTGATGAATGCTTACGCATTATCCTCCTTCATAACCTTTGTCTCAGTTTTCTTCATTGGAATCGGTGTCTTTCTACATAGACCCGAAGAAAAGGTTAACAGACAATTCGTCCTCTTCTCGGCCAGCATCGCAGTCTGGGCCGGAGGGCGTGTGCTCTATCTCACCACGCCAGATGAGGAGACTGCGTTATTCTGGGCCCGGGTTACGATTGCAGGAACGGTCTTTATCCCTTCTCTCTTTCTCCATTTTGTCTCCGCCTTTCTACAAGTACGCAATCGTTGGCCGCTCTTGCTCTCCTATATGGCATCCATCTTCCTTTTTACCGCCAACCTCACTCCATGGATGGTCCAAGCCGTTTTAATCAAACATCAATCAGCCTATTTTGTCGATCCTGGTCCGCTTTATCCTCTGCTTGTCGTCTTTTTTACCGCCGACCTCTTGGATGCTTTTTACCTTCTTCTAAAACACCATCGCTATGCATCAGGCCAAGAAAGAAATAGAATTCGTCTCCTCTTCTGGTCTACCTTGATCGGCTTCGCAGGAGGAACAACTAACTTTTTGCCTGATTTCAACATGGAGATTGATTCCCTAAGCGCTTACGCGACCTATCTTATTCCCTTATATGTCGCCACTCTCACTTATGCCATCATCCGCTATCGCTTCTTTGATGTCGAAATTGTTATTCAAAAAGGAATCGTCTATTTTCTCACCCTGCTCGTCACAGCGATTCCCTTCTTTCTTTTGACTGAATTCTTTCAGCGGGTTCTCCCCCTTCAAATCGCCAACATTGCCAGTTTTTTCCTTTTTGCTGTCATTCTCCTCGTCTTCTCGAACATCAAACCACTGACGCAACAATGGGTCGAGCGATCGATTTTTCGCGAACGGGCACGCCATTATCAGTCGATTCACGAATTCAGCCAATCGGCTGTTCAGTTCCTCCACCTCGAAGATCTGACCGAGAAGTTTTTTACCATCTTGGTAAAAACGCTTCATCCTAGTTCGATTTCTCTTTTTCTTTCAGACGGGAAAGGGAATTATGGTCTCCATCGGACCACCGGACATGATGAGGATTCGGTTGACGTCCTCATTATTCGTGAACATCCTCTCGTAAAAAGGTTGGAACGGCAGAACCGGATTCTCTCCCTTGAAGAACTTGAGTGGGAAGAAGCGGCGCTTCCTCTGACTAAGCAGATGCGGGATCTCCGGAGCGTTCTCTGTATTCCTTTCAACTTCGAAACCCGTCTGATCGGAATCTGTTACCTTGGCCCAAAGCAGAACGGACACCCCTATTCCCAAGCCGAGCTTTTTATGCTTCAAACACTCGCCGCGAACGCCTCCGTTGCTTTCAAGAACGCCCAGCTCTTCAAGGAAGTCAGCCGGTACACCGAACAGTTCGGAGCGATCGGTCAGGCGATTAATCTCAGCCCCGACGTCGACCAAATTTTCGATCTCCTCCTCCGGGAAATCCAAAAATACACCCCCTTCGACTGGGGGAGCATCGCCATCTACAAAGAGGAAGGAGAAGTCCACTTTTATCGGGTGAAGGGAAGAGAAGGAAATCCGCTGCCGGAGAACTACACCTGGCCCCTGACCGATCTCAACCTCCTCTCGCGTCTGACCCTGAAGCAGGAACCGCTTCTTCAGGCCGATCTATTCGGGGAAGATGTCTCGGAGTCCGAGCGCAAACTAGCGAGGACCGGCGTACGGTCGTATCTCATTCTCCCTTTGTTGGTGCGGGGGAAATTGATTGGAACATTGAACCTATGGAGTGCGAAGGCATTAGAGCGGCCGGCGCAGGCGCTTGAATTCGTAGTTCCTCTGACGTATCATCTCGCCCCTTTCCTGGAAGTGGCTCGGCTCTTCGAAGGAATGAAGCGGGCCAACGAGGCGCTCCGGATGAAAAGCATCGAATTGGAAGAATCCCAACGCCGGCAAACACGATTCTATTCGTTTATCACGCACGAATTGCGAACCCCTCTCAACTCAATCATCGGCTATCTCTCCTTGATCCTTAACGGAACCTATGGACCGATCGAATCAAAACAGGTCTTTCCGATGAGTCGAATCAAGGAAAACGCAAATCTCTTGGGGCAGTTGATCAACGACCTGCTCGATCTTGCCCGGATCGAATCAAAGGAGATCTCTCTCCATCTGGAAGAGATCGAGCTGGAGCAATTCGTCACGAAAATGGCGATCAATCTCGAACCGCTCTTCCTGGAGAAGGGAATCGAGCTTCAGGTGGAGATCGACTATCCCGGAATGCTCTACTGTGACAGCATCCGCCTGAGGCAAATATTTCAAAACCTTCTCAGCAACGCCGCCAAATTTACGGAAAATGGTTTTGTGCGGATCTCTGCGACGGAAATCCCGGAGCGAAACGGCGTGCTCATTCAAATCAGCGATTCAGGAATCGGTATTTCCGAAGATGATCTCCCCCACATCTTCGATCCCTTTTGGCAAGGGACGTCCGAATCCCAGCGGACCTCAAAAGGGAGCGGACTCGGCTTGGCGATCGTGAAAAAGTCGGTGGAAATCTTAAAGGGAGAAATCAACGTCTCCAGTCATCCCGGCCAGGGAACCACATTTACCCTCTTCCTCCCACGGCAATATCCGGGGGGCCAATTAAAAATCGCCTAATCGTTCACAGATTGAACCCCTTCCGTTCATGCGATCCGGCGCCCGGTCGCGAGCCGGACGACTAAAATCACCAGGGCCGCGACAAGCAACATATGCAGCGCGCCGCCGAGCGTGTAAGAGCTCACGACGCCCAGCAGCCACAACACCAACAAAATAATAATGATCGTTTCCAACATCTCCATTCCTCCGAGGGTGAATGCACCGGCCTCCCCTTTTGTTTCAAGGGAAAACCCTCCCGCAAAAAGCGATCTCTACTTTTAGTATATTCAAACCGGGTAATCCGATGCAATTCCATGAGATCGATCGGACCGCGAATATCCGATCGTGCCCTTGACACGAGATGATCCATTTCTCTATGCTAAAGGCGACTCGGCCGCTTACGCTGAACTCCTTCGCAACCATTGAATGATTCAATCCATGAGAGATCATCCCGATCAACACACTATACGGCCCGCCTCCCTGAACCGAAAAATCTGCGGGACCATGATCCCCCTTTTTTCCATCCGGACCGAGACGAACTTCGGTATAGGAGAAATCCTCGATCTGCCCCCGCTGATCGATTGGATGGCCGATCACCATCTTCATCTGCTCCAGATCCTTCCGGTTTATGAAACCTCTCCGATGGAGACAAGTCCTTATCAAGCGTTGAGCGGCTTCGCGCTCGATCCAATTTATCTTTCCCTGCTCGCCTGGAATGATTTCAAGAAAAGCGATGCCGCCAACGGGACTTTCTCCTCCCCTTCCACGCAAGAGACGCTTCACCGATTACGTGCGAATAAAGATGTCTCCTATGAAGCGATCCGCCGACTCAAAACCCCCCTCATGGAGCAGACGTTTCGCTATTTTCTCGATGAAGAGTGGAAAAAGAACACCGACCGCGCGCGAGCGCTCCAACGATTCATCGACGCGCATTCCGACTGGCTCGAGGATTATGCGCTCTTTCGTCTCTTGAAAGAAAAAAACGATTGGCGCTATTGGAAGGAATGGCCGGCCCCTTACCGGAACAGAAGCAAACCGGAGTTGAAGAAGCTTCAGGACCAGGAGGAAGAACGACTCCTCTTCTTCAAATATCTCCAATGGGCCCTCGCGGAACAGTGGAAGGAGGTTCGGGAACATGCCAAACGGAGAAACGTTCTCCTCATGGGAGATCTCCCCTTCCTCGTCAGCGGAGATAGCGCAGATGTCTGGAGCCATCCCCATTCATTCAGCGCCGTCGATACGGTGGGGGCCCCGCCCGACGTTTTCAACGACAAAGGACAGGACTGGGGTCTGCCTCTCTTCAATTGGAATGTGATGGAAAAGAGGAACTTTCTCTGGTGGCGGCTTCGGATCCGGCAGGCCCGGAAACAGTATGATTTGATCCGGCTCGATCATGTCGTCGGATTTTATCGAGTCTGGGTGATTCCCAAAGAAGGGTCGCCCCATTTCGAACCGAGTGAAGAGAACGAGCAGATAAAACGCGGCCGACAGCTTCTTAGCGCAATTATCGAAGAGGCGGGAATGTGTATCCCGGTCGCAGAGGATCTCGGCGTCATTCCCGACTTTGTCCGCGAGACGCTTGCTGAATTTAAAATCGCCGGGCATAAAGTGCTTCGATGGGAAAAACGCGATCAGGTTTACTTAGATCCGAAAGATTATCCATTCATCTCACTGGCCACCACCGGCACCCACGATACCAGCACGATCATGAATTGGTGGGATGAAACCTCCCTGGAAGAGCGGGCTGCTTTCCTGGCCATGCTGGATGAAGGTTTTAAAATGACGCCGGAAGAGCCATTCTCGGATCGCTTACACCAGGCGATCTTAGAGCGGCTGATTCGCTCGGGGTCGAGTCTGGTTCTCTTTCCGATCCAGGATATCCTCGGCCTTCCCGATCAGATCAATATTCCCGCCACCGTCGGCCTGCATAACTGGCGCTTCCGACTCCCGGCCCCCCTCCACGAGCTCGACCGCATTCCTCCCTTTCATGAAAAGTTGACTTCCTTCACCTCTCTGATCGATCGGCATCTGCGCTACGCCGGATCAGAACCGTTGCTTGCCCCTCCCTCACCCCCGTAAAAACACCTGCCTCTTGACAATGACCCGCGCTTCTTATAAAGTACGTGAAAATAAACCAACCAGTCGGTTTTATGGGCCTGAAGGGCGAAACAACGAAACGAAAGATCCTTGAAACAGCGTGCAACCTGTTTTATTTAAGAGGATACAACGGCACCAGCATCGACGATATTCTCAAGGCGGCCAAGGTTAAGAAGGGGAATTTTTACTTTCACTTCAAAAGCAAAGAAGATCTCGGCTACGCGGTGATCGATGCCTACGCCGCCAGAACGATTCCGCTGCTTCAAGAAACGTTGAAACAAGATGGAAACCCGCTCCGCCGGCTCTTTGAGCTTTTTCGAAAACAAGACGGTCGGATGAAAGCCTCTCAATATCGGGGAGGTTGTCCTTGCGGAAACCTGGCGCTGGAGCTTGCAGACCACCATGACGGCTTCAGACGGCAGCTGGAAGCCATCTTCGATGCCTGGGCGCGGGAGATCACGCTCATTCTGAAACAAGCGCAGAAGGAAGGAACGTTGGAAGAGACGGTCAATCCGAAAGAAATGGCCCACTTGATCGTCGCCGTGCTGGAGGGAAGCACCCTCTTGGCCAAGACCAAGAAATCGGGCGAGGTGTATCGCTCTTGCGTGAAGAGCCTTGAATCTCTGATTAAGGGTTCAACGTCCAACAAGTCGCACAAATAGACAGAGGTGACCAGGAGGAAACGACATGGACTGTCCACGATGCAAAAGCGTCATGATTGAAGAACGATTCCAAGATATCAACGATGATACCGGGAAGATCCACTTTTTCGGGTATCGATGCCTCTCCTGCGGGGAAATTCTCGATCCGGTGATTGCCCGCAACAGAAGTCATCGGCCGGCCCGGCCTCTGCGAGGGAGAGGGCGGCATGTCAAGCCGGTCGCGGCTTGACATGCACCGCCGCTCAGGCGCTCTAAGCCTGCGCTTTCCCGCCCAAAAACACTTCGTCAAGAAATACGATACATCCGTCCTTCGACTCACCCGCTGATCACGGGCGCGTATTCCCTCTTCGGAACCGCAAGTAAAGCAATTCATTTTTAGAATACGACGATAATGATTGACAAGTTTACAAAAGGAAGGGTAGGCTAAACTTACAACCTATTGAGCCGATCTGCTAAGGAAACCTTAATGATAAAGGGCCGGGGAAGCAAATTAAATCCTCCGAACCGATTTGAGAAGACACATCGATTCGTCGAGGAAGAAGAAAGCGGACTCACACTGCCGGTCACGCAATTCCTTCAAGATTGCTCTCGAACGATCATCGCTTACAATAATAGCCCCGATGTCGGTTTTGAGGCGAGTATTAACCCTTATCGCGGATGTGAACACGGATGTGTTTACTGCTATGCGCGCCCGACTCACGAGTATCTCGGGTATTCGGCCGGTCTTGATTTTGAGACAAAAATCTTGGTGAAGGAAGACGCCCCGCTTCTGCTGCGCAAGGAGCTTCAGAGCCCCGCTTGGAAGCCGCAAGTCTTGGCCATGAGCGGGGTGACCGATCCGTACCAACCGATTGAAGGAAAGCGCCGACTCACACGTCAATGCCTTGAAGTCCTCCTTGAGTTCAGGAATCCGGTTGTCGTTATTACGAAGAACCGGCGGGTCATCCGCGATATTGACCTGTTATCTGAGTTAGCTCGTTTCCAATCGATTGCCGTATTCCTTTCGATCACAACGTTGAATAAGGATCTATGCAGCATCCTGGAACCGCGGACCTCTCCACCGGAAAGGAAACTCGAGGCCGTCTCGATCCTCGCGAAAGCCGGTATTCCGACCGGTGTTCTCATTGCGCCTATTATTCCCGGCCTGACCGATCATGAAATTCCGAACATTCTCCGTTCCGCCGTGGCTGCGGGAGCCGCCTTTGCCGGAATGGTTCCTCTCCGTCTTCCCTATGCCGTTGCATCGCTCTTCGAGACATGGCTGGAAAAACACCTTCCGGATCAAAAAGATAAAGTCCTCAATCGAATCCGATCGATCCGGGGTGGAAAATTGAACGATCCACGGTTCGGCAGCCGTATGGAAGGAGAAGGAATATTTTCGGATCAGATCAGGAGTCTTTTCGACCTTGCGTGCCGGAAATACGGGATTGCAGGGCGGTCTCCCCTACTCTCAACTGCGCACTTTCGCTCCTCCCAACCGGTGCAAGAGAGTCTTTTTTAATGAAAATTGATGCGAAATGCGGAATTTATCTATTTTTCACTTGAAAGACGGTCAAAAATTTTGTACGCTCTCAAGCGTTTCCTAAGCTCTGCCGCTTGATTGCGTTCGTTCATGAGAGGGAGGTTCTTTTGAAGAAATTGTGGTTGGAATTTGATATTTCCGGAACGCTTGGCGATGACGCCTGGGTCGATTTAGAGCAGCCGAAGGGTTTTATTGACGGAGGCATCTCCAAAGAGTCGGCGCAATCCGGATGCAATCATCCGATTGATCTTCCCCATTCAGAAGGAGAATGGCGGGAGGCGTGGGTTCAGATTGAAGATCTTCACGTCGAAGATGCGATTCGTTTTTACAAGGAAAAAGAGCGTGTTCTTTCGGTTGAAACGGATGCCTGAGAATCGATTCAGGAAGACGATCCTAGAGTTTCAGGTAACCTCTCATTGCTTGACGAAGTAATAATTTCGATAGAAGATCAGCTCGTTAATTGACTCCCTAATATCATCCAACGCTAAGTGGTTTCCCTTCTTCATCGGCGGCGGTGGTCCGTTCGGATACCACCGTCGGACCAGTTCCTTCAGGGTGCTCACATCCACATTTCGATAGTGAAGATACTCGAAGAGCGTCGGCATATACCGTTCTAAGAAGCGTCGATCGTGCCCGATCGAATTGCCGCAGAGAGGAGAGGTCCTTTCGGGACAGTAGTGCCGGATGAATTCGAGCGTCATTTCCTCCGCCTGCCTGACATCGATCGTGGACGATCCGACCCGCTTCAGAAGACCCGATTTGGAATGGGTATCCCGGCTCCATTTTTCCATCGTCTTCAACGCCTCCGGATCTTGATGAATCGCGATGGCGGGCCCTTCGGCCAAAATATTGAGCTGGCTATCGGTAATGATGGTGGCAATTTCGATGATCGCACAACATTTGGGGTCGAGCCCGGTCATTTCGAGGTCAAGCCAAACCAAATTCGAGTCATTCTGCAGATGGGACACAAACACCTCTTTATTTAGAATTTTGACCTAAGAATTATCGTATTCGGGCCGAACTGTCAAGAAAAGAAAAACAAGTTTCAGGCTTTCTCCACGATGAGGTTCAACCAGCGCCCCTTGCGCTCCCGGTTGCACACCGTCTTCAGCGAAAGGATCTTCCAGCCGGCCCGGGTGAATACCTGAGCCAACGCATCCTTCTTCCAATAGGAAAAGTACCTCCCCGGAATCCAACCCTGCGTTGCGAATCCCTCTCCCTTTCCATGGGCGAAGGTCGCCCCGAATTTCCCGCCCGATCGAATACGCTGTCGCAACGCGACCAAAACGCGATCCAGTTTTTTCTTTGGAAGATGAATCAACGAGGCGGCCGCCCAGATTCCATCAAACGCGTCAAACCGGAAAGGCATCGCCTCCAGATCGGCCATGACCAAAGAAAGACGGCGGGAGCGCCTGCGCGCGTGAGCGAGAAACGGCCACGTCCCGTCGAGCGCGATCGGACGGAACCCCTCTCTTTGAAGATAACGGCTGTCCTGCCCCGGACCGCAGCCGAGATCTAAAATCAGAGCCCTCTTCGGAAGAGGCTCCGCCCACTCTCTCAGCAACGGCGGAACACGATAGGTTCGGCCGCGGTCCCAATGCGCCAGATAATCATCCGCCCCGGCCGTATACGATGCGAGGGTTTTCCGACTCGGCCCAGGCTTCCTCTTTTTTCGATCTTGATTTTGACGAGGCATTTGCATTATTTTGCAGATATCCTTAACGGCACACGATTGCGAGAGAGCGGAAGGAACCGAATCGATGCTTGAGAAAACGCCAGAAGATACCGGCGAGGGAAACCCCCTTTTGCCGCAAGCCGCTTCGACTCCGGCGCCCGCTGTGATTCAGGAACCACCCGCCAATCCGGCCGGCGGCCGCACCCTGATTGTCGATGGAGCCGATCCCCAATCTTACCCGAGACCAAGCGCCGCGCTAAAGGACGCCAAGCCGGAGGATCAGGTCTTCATACGACCCGGGGTTTATGAAGACAAGATTTTTCTAATCCACAAACCGGTCCGGTTAATCGGCGCGGGCCGAGATACCGTCCAAATCTTCAGCCGCCGGGGCGGCCAGCTCTACCTTCAACACGTGCCGGAAGGGCTGATCAGCGGAATCACCTTCCGATACATCGGGAGCGATCCCCATTCGGCCATAAATGTTCTCGATTCGGTCTGCACGATTACCCAATGCCGAATTACGGAGGGGGTCCTCTCCGGCATTGTCGTCTACGGTCCCGAATGCCGTGCGACGCTGACCGAAAACGAAGTCTGCTACAACCGCGAATCGGGAATCTTTATCTTCGCCGGAGCGCGGCCCTACATTTCCAAAAACGACTGCTTCGGCAACCACCACTTCGGCATTGCGGTGCGCGATCCGCAGACGCGTCCCGATCTGGTGCGGAATCTCTGCCGAAAGAACATGCTCAGCGGCATCCTCCTCTTCTATCATGCAGAAGCGATGATCCTGGAGAATACCTGTCGCGATAACCACCATTGGGGACTCGTGACCACTCCGGAGTGCAAGAGTTCTCCCGATCGAGAAGCGTTGGTTTCGGCCAATCTCTTCATCCAAAATCCCCGGGGTCCTCTCTTCATTACCGAGGAGCCGCTGGCCGAAATCGGCCGTTAAATCCGGCCGCCTTGTTCCGAGGAGAGAATCAGCTTGACTCATTTTTCAAGACGGATCGGAAAAACCGCTGACCTTGCGCCATCATCGTTTCGGAAAGCTCGGAGAATAAAATCCCGCCGATAATCAGCCCCCCTCCCAGCATCCCCCATGTTCCCATCGTTTCCTGAAGAAAGAAATAACCCAAAGCGGCAGCCCAGAGCGGCTCGACGGTAAAGATCAGCGCGGCGCGGGTCGGCGTCGTGTCCCGCTGATAGCGGGTCTGAATATAACCGGTCACTACCGTCGCAAGAATCGCCGTGTAGCCGAGCGCGAATAATGCCCCCTGCGTCGGCCTGAACACCGGCGGTTCGAAAAAAGGGAGGAGAATCCAGCCGCAGACGGCGGGAAAGGATATCTGGAGGAAGGTCATCAGAAGAAAATCATACCGCCGGGTCGTCCAGTCGAGCAATACGATAAACAGGCCGAACACAATGGCGCAGAGCAGGGTGAGAAGATCTCCCCGGTTCAATCCTCCCCCGGAGGGATTCGTCAAGAACCAGAGACCGACCGAAACAACAATCACTCCCACGAGATTTCCCCATCTCGGACGCCGTTTCAAAATGAGCATTTGAAAAAGAGGGGTGAAAATGACCATCATCGTGGTGATGAAGGCCGACTTCGACGTCGTGGTCTCTTTTAAGCCGAGGGTCTGCAAGAGGAAGCCGGCAAAGATAAGAAACCCGAGAAAACACCCCCAGAAGATCGACTTTCGATCGGCACGAAGAAGCGCTTTCATGCAGAAAGGAAGAAGAACAAGCGTTGCCAGGGTAAACCGGATCGACACCATCAGAAGGGGGGAGAGATCGACCAGACCCTGTTTGATGATGACAAAGGTTCCACCCCAAATAAATGTCGTGGCAAAAAGAAACCACTCCGCCCGTCCTTTCGCCGTCACGGCTCGAACGTTCCTTTCAAAAAAATGGTTTTATGATTTAGGAAAAGCGCGCATCGCGGATTCGACTGAGGCTCTCTTCTTTGTGAACCCGCTCGTCATAGCCGATCTGACGAACCGCATCGGCCATCGATGTGAAATCCCCGAAGTCGGATTGAAACGCGCTTTCAAAGGGCTCCGACTCCAACTCCGGATGTTCTTGAACGTAGCGCATGTACTCATGCTCGGCATGGTCTTCGAACTGCGCATTCAATGCGTAGCTCATGGAGGGACGAACGACATATAAAAACCAGCAAATATGATAATAGAAAAAAGCGATAATCTGAGGAATGATTCGATAGAGGAGAAAGTTCTCCCGAATCTGCAGACGATGTACCCACTCTTCCAAAATCAGAAGATGCCACTGCTCATTGTCCTGCTGAATTCGGCTCTCTTGGATCCGATCAAAAATCCTTCGCGCAAAATCGGCCTGCTTGTAAGTGTGGGTAATCGCGATATAAGCAACATGCTCCCACGCCTGATAGGGGACCCGGGCGATCACCTCGAGCACCTTAAATTTACTAAGGCTTCTCCCCTTCCCGTATATTAGGTCCATCACCACAAAAAGGACCTTCGCGAGAAACCCATAATGCAGCTTCTGAGCGGATAGGGTATTTTCTTGCTCTTTCCTCAGCTGCTCGGCAGTCAGTCTTTCCATTCAACTTCCTTCTCTAATGGAGCCATTGAAACAAACCGGATCTTTACAAGTATAATGCCGGAACGCTGAACGATCAACCTCCCCCTCTGCGTCATGGAGAGATCTCTGGCGGGAAGATCGGGATCAGGAGAGGCAAATCAGGTATTTAGGAGCATTAATGAGTCTTCTTTAATTACGGAATATTTAAAAGACGGCTCCTCCGAGGATCGATCAGGTCGCTCAATGGGCTTTTGTAGCCGCCGAACTCTTGGATCTCCCTGAGCAGCGGAATATGCTCAATCGGTTCGTCGTCTTTTCTCTCCCACGAAAGGGTGCAGCGGGAGGTCGCCTGCTTCAGCGTCTCGATTAATGAGACACCCCCTTTCCATCCGGAGGCATCCGACGCCGAGCAGTGAAAGAGAACCCGTTTTTCCAGATCTGTCTTTTTGAAGAGGATCTCTTTGAGGGCCTCCGCCGACCAGCGCCGGGGAGCATCAAGAACGATTCTGATTTGATTTCGCTCCGACGCGTTCTTGAGCAGGTGGAGTTGAATCGTCCCCTCTTCCAGCAATGAGCGAAGCTGCTGCATCACTGTCCTCACCAACACCCCGTCAGGAAGCGAGCTGATCGAGAGGCGGGTCCGGGCCCCCTCCATCTCTGTCTGGATGTCGGCCCTCAGGATCAGCTCCCCTTTTCCATCCGCGTAGAGCGCGCGGACGGCGGCATGTCCGCCGACCACCCCGCCGGAGGCGAAGTCGGGTCCCGGCAGAAACTCCATCAGCTCATCAAGCGGCAGCTCCGGCGCTTGCCGGATCTGCTCGAAGGCGGTCCAAAGCTCTTCCAAATGATGCGGAGGGATCCGCGTTCCATCGGGCAAGCTCGCGCCGTTCAAAAGGGCGAGGGGAAGAAGCGGGGCCTTTCCGACCGGCATAACGATATGGGAAAAACGAGAGAGCCGAAGCTCGACATATTCGGGTCCCTGGGGGACCTCATCATGCGGATCGCCATACATCCCGCGCAGCTCAAAATGGGGATACCGACAGCGCCACGGAAGACCGAGCTGAAGGATCATCCGGTAGGCATATCCAAGGCTGTTCGGGGGATACGACTCGATCGGCTCGACGTAAGAGCTAAGGGCCTCGCAATCATATTCAAAGTCATTCTCGTCCATCTTCCAATCGTTGAGCGCCAAGACCTTGAGAATATCTTTCGCGTTAATCAAGATCCGATCATTCGGCGCTTCCGCGCGGCAGATATCGATCAACCGCCGCTGAAGCGGGGTCAGCCCGTCTAAAAAGAGAAAATCATCCATGTGGTCCCCTTTCTACGGAAAACCTTTTCCGAAGGAACGATTCTAACCCACTCTCCTTCCCCTTGTCATGCTCTTTCTTCTTTTTGCCAGCATCGGTCAAACCAGATCTTCTTACAGTGAACTCTGCCGCTCTTAAGATGTTTTCACTGCATATTTTAGCTTGACAATACTGACGGAAATCACTAGGATATCCCGCATCGGGTTAATCGAGCGCACTTTTTTCACCCGCGAGAAACCGCACTTCAGTTCAAACAGGATGCGAAGAAGAGCACTTCCCGATGGAAACACTCCTCACACAGGCCACCTCTCATGAATTCCAATAAATCGAGCAGCATCATTGTAGTTTTATTTTTTATCTCTGCCTTAGGAATAGGGGCCTGCGGGAGTGGCGACGGTGGAGGCACCTCGACCCCCACGGAGGTCAACTACACCGGCAAGACCGATCCGGCTCACATCACCGGCGAGAAGGCCAATCTCCTAATAGCGAACGTCCTCACCGGACCCGGCACTCTCGCTGTTTCTAAACCGAGCAACGCGTCGGCGGCACCACGTTCGGGGCAACCTCAGTTACTCTCCCGCTCGTTTATCGCTCAAACTGCTTCGGCCCGCCGCGCCTTCCTTCAATCCACCCAGGCATTGATGAAGACCTCGCTTGCTTCGGCCGCCCCGAATCCGGTGAATGAAACGGAGGATTGCACCTCCAGTGGCACGGTAACGATAACCGGCGCTATTAACGATGACGGCACGGGCACGCTCAAGTTTCATTATGTCGATTGCGATGACGGTGACGGTTTCATGACCAACGGCGATGCGACTTTCCAAGTTGATGCGGTCGACCCTGGCACGGGAATCATACTCGACGGCACAATTCAATCTACCGCACTGAGGACAGAAGACTCACTTTCTGAAGTCATTTTCAACGGCTCAATACGCAGCCAAGTCCTACTCTCTGATCAACGTGAAATCCTAATCGTCAACGGAATTTTTAAAGACAGCCGCTCCGCCAAATTATTCAAGTTGGAAAGCGTCGTCATCGTCTTCGTTTACGATGATTACTTGAATCCAACCAGGCACACTGAAAGCATCTCCGGTCGAATCTATGATTCGGTGGAAGGTTACGTCAATATCGCCACCGGCTCGCCATTGATCTTCAGCAATGAAGGATTGAATTTTCCGGACGACGGCGGCCTGCTGGTGATCATTGGCGCCGAGGGTTCACGGGCGCGGTTGCTCGCGATATCTGCGAGCAAGGCACGCATCGAAGTGGACACCGATGGTGACGGGATTTTTGAAACGGCGGCTTTTTATTCGTGGACGAACCTCACGGGCGCGCCCTCCCCCAATGAGCCTCCCACAGGCATCGTGACCCTATCTCCCGCCATGCCGAAAAGAGGCGACACCCTCACGGCAACGGTGACTGCGTCAGACCCGGAAAACGACCCGTTGACCTACGCCTACGCATGGACACGTAACGGAACTCCGATTGATGGCGCGAATACGCCGACACTCGACGGGAACCAATTCGTTAAAGGAGATATTGTCACCGTTATCGTCGGTCTTTCCGATGGTTTAGGCTCAACCTCAATTATCGCCTCAATAACTATTGGCGATTCGCCACTCGTTGCTGAACCTACAAACCCAGTTAACGCGGCGTATGGAGTTCCCTTGGAACTCCAGTTAGGAGTGAGCGATCCAGATGGGGACTCCGTCTCTTATCGGCTCGCTTATGGCCCCGGGGGTATGCGAATTGATCAGACCGGGAAGATTTCCTGGACACCCACCGGTCCCATGTTTGATGAAACGTTGGAAGTTCATTTCGGAGTACGCGCCACCTCGGGGGAAATTACAGTCGAAACTGCCGGCACCATTACGGTGACTGATCCGGGCCATCCCAAGCCTCTGGTACGCACAGGCATTCAAATCCCAGCTGCTCCAGATGGCATCGTGATCGCCGATTTTAATGGCGACCTGAAGAATGAGGTCCTGATTACCAATCAAAACCTCCTCTATACTTTAATTTTTGACGGTACCAACTATGTACAGAATTGGGTCTACCCCTTCGACCTCACCTCAATCATGGCCATTACTGCTCATGACCTCACCGGTGATGGCCACCCTGATATGATCGTTGGCGTTAGTTCTGGGATTATAATCTTGGATGGTGTCAACCGAAAAATTGTTAAAGAAATCACCGATGGCTATTCCTTCCGTTCCTCGATTCGCGTCATCGACATTGACAATGACGGTGGGGAAGAAATTATTTACCTTGGCTTCGGTGATGACTCATTTTCCTTTCTGCAAACCATCAATGTTTATGATGCCGACACTCTTCGGCAGGAGTGGCAGTCACCTCCTCTTGACCTAGGACCTTCCCTGGCAATCGGGAATGTTGATAATGACCCTACGTTGGAGATCGTTACTTCCAATGGTTACGTTTACGACGGTGCAACCCATGAAAATCAATGGGCCTATGGGGCCGGATTCGGCGCTCTTGTTGACACGGGCGATCTGAACAATGATGGTGTTGAGGAGATCGTCAGCAATGGCCTTCAATTCATACGGGTGTATAGTGCCGTTTTGAAATCACCTCTTTGGGAAATCCAGCGTGAAGTAAGTGCTTTAGTAGTAACGAATATCGATCATGATCCGCAGGCCGAAATTATCGTTGCTGATCGCCCTCTCGGAGATGTAATCGCGTACGATGGATCTAGAGGGGCCGGCTCTCAAGAGTGGAGCATTAGTGAACAGAATTATGGAGTGTGGAGTATTACCGTCGGCGATACGGACAACGATGGATCACCAGAGTTTGTATGGGGAGCGGGTGTTGAGGACAGCCTTCCGGATTCTCTCGTGATTGCTGGGTTAAACCCCTCAATCCAGGTGGAGTGGACGAATGGAACAAGATTTGATAGGTGGTTCGACGGAACAGCCCTTTTGCAACTTGATGGACCGTTCGTCGGCGGACATTGGTTAAGCACTTCCACTGGACAAAGACAAGCCATATTCGCATCACCTCGAAGCAATTCAGGCCATGGCGGCACACGTTTAATAGGTATTGATCCGGTCACCGGGAATTTCACCACTAGTTCTGAAATCGGAACTAACTTTAGTGGCATCGCCTCCCTTAGTGGAGCCGATTATGATGGCGATGGCGTTGATGAAGTGTTCCTTACAACCTCAAGCGCATATGATGGCTATTTCACAGTCTACGATTTTATCCGCGACTTGCCAGAGTGGACTTCTGCCGCCAATCTCGGTATCGGACGGGCGGTCACCCGCGGAGATTTGAACCGGGACGGACATGACGATCTGATCGCCTTAACGGTTGATGGTTATATCTATGCCTACGACGTTTTCAATTCAACACTAATTTGGAAGAGCACCCAACTACCCAGCTATGGCGCTTTTGACTTAGAGGTTGCAGACCTAGATGGAGACGGCGCTTTAGAAATCATTGCCACCGCCACTGAGTCCCTATTGGTTTACAAGAAGCAAGGAAACGTCTACCTTTTAAATATGTTAATCGGTGTAAACGCCGGCAACCACTTGGCAGTAGGTGATCTGGACAGCGACGGGACACCAGAGATCATCATTACCTCTTCCGCTTATGATACAGCCGTTTTCATCTACGATGGAGTGACTTTTGATCTAAAAGGTCAATACACGCTTTCCGTCCCGATTTCCGAATTGGCGGTTCCCCTGGATGGAAGCGGCAACCTCTTAATCGGAACTTCCAAAAACTCTTTCAACTCTTCATTCGAAACGTCAGCTAAACTCATCACGGTCGATGGGATGACCGGTACAATAATTTGGAGTTCCCCACCATTGCTCGGCGACATTGTACCCAACAGTCTCTCTTTTGCCGATATTAACAATGATGGAGCACAAGAGCTAATCTTCGGGACGACCCGTGCTATGTACATAACCCAATAGAGATCAGAGGGTTTAGATGACTTCATTTCCAGGGTCCAGTCCCTTCCGACTTTCCTTCCCCTCCACTAATTATCTCTTCTCCCCTTTGAACTCAACGCGGGTTGTGCTATAAAGAAGACTATCCGAGGAACCCAATTGACCTTCTGGAACAACATCCCCAAACCGATCGTCGCCCTCTCCCCCATGGACGGGGTGACCGATCCCTGCTTTCGGCGGATCGTGGCGACCCACGGGAAACCCGACCTGATTGTGACCGAGTTCACCAGCGTGGAAGGAATCCTCCATGGCGCCGAAAGCGAGTTGGGCGGTTTGGTCTTCGATGAAATCGAGCGCCCCATTGTCGCTCAAATCTACGGCGCCAAACCGGAATCGTTCTTTCTGATCGCTCAGCTTGTCTGCGAATTGGGATTCGACGGCCTCGACATCAACATGGGCTGTCCCGCCAAGGCGGTTTCGTCCAAGGGATGCGGGGCCGGGCTCATCGCCGATCCCCCCCGCGCGAAAGCGATTCTCCAGGCGGCCCGGCAAGGGATCGATGCCTGGGTGGCCGGCGGCGCACTTCCGATTGTCGATCTTCACCCCAAAATCGGTGAATGGCTTACCCGCAGAAAAGAGGCGGGACAGCTCCCCCCTTCCGAGCGGCGTCCCCTCCCCGTTTCGGTCAAGACACGGATTGGCGTCAATCGCGTCGTCATCCAAGAGTGGGTCTCCCACCTGTTGGAAGAAAAACCGGCCGCCATCTCCATCCATGGCCGAACCCTGCACCAGGGCTATCGCGGCGCCGCCGACTGGAAGGCGATCGCCGAAGCGGCCTCCATCGCGCGCGGCTCCGGCACATTGATCCTTGGAAACGGCGATATTCGATCGCTCAACGAGGCCGCCCAGCGCATTCGGGAAAGCGGCGTCGATGGGGTCCTCATCGGCCGGGCCGCCCTGGGAAATCCGTGGATCTTTCGAAAAAAGAGCCTTCTCCGCGAGGCACTAAGCCATCACGAACGGGAACTCATCCCGGACGAGCCGGCCTCTCCCCTGGAGCGGCTGGAGGCGGCGCTGGAACATGCCCGCATCTTTCAAGAGAGCCGTCCTCTCTCCCGGTTTGCAGAGATGAGAAAACATCTCGGTTGGTACTGCAAGGGATTTCCCGGCGCAAGCCAGCTGCGAGAGAAGCTGGTCCGTGTCCGCAACGTCGATGAGGTCGAAGCGCTGCTCGCCCCCTTCATGAGCGAAGTTTCATACCGATGAGCCCTCCTTCCGGCGCCCGGCGAGAGATCATCCTCGCCTCAACTTCTCCCCGCCGCAGAGAGATCCTCTCCCTTCTCGGCCTCCCCTTTCGAATCGTCCCTCCTGATTTCGAGGAGATCCTCAGCGAAAGGCGGTCTATTGCCGAAGAGGTGACTGCGTTTGCCGAAGGGAAGGCCCATTCGGTCCTCAAAGAATTTCCGGAAGGGGTCATTATCGGGAGCGACACCCTGATTGAGTGTGAAGGGGAAAAGGTCGGAAAGCCGCGCGACCCGCAGGATGCCAAGCGGATTTTGCGCCGGTTAAGCGGCCGCTCTCATCGAATTTTGACGGCGGTCTCCTTGATCGATCTGCATCAGCCCCCTACTGAAACAAGCGTAGAGACCATCCGGGTCTTGATGAAGCCTATCGCTGAGGCTGAGATCGACCGTTATGTCGCGGCCGGTGAGCCGCTCGATAAGGCCGGGGCCTATTCTCTTCAGGGGGAAGGGCGGCGCTTTATCGAACGGCTGGAGGGGGACTATTTGGCCGCCGTCGGACTTACCCTCAAACCGATCGTTTCCTTTCTCCGAAGGCATGCGATTGCCGTCCCGCTCGACCTGGAACGGCTCTATCGTGAAAGGGATTTCCTAAACTGGAATACGTTTTAGAGGGGGGGGGTGCAAATCAGAAAATTCTGTGTTATATTCACGGTTGAGGAGAGGCGACACACCTTTCCGAGTCCCCAACGCCTTGGGGGCGGCCTTCCGGGCGGCGATCGGCGCGACGATTCGGAGGGGGGCAAGGTCTGGGCCTTGCCGCAACGTTCCACGCCGGCGGAAGGAGGTGGTCCAGTGGGCAGTACGAACCCTACGGCAAGTGAGGTGGCGGCGTCCTGATTGACGCGTCACAGTACTAGGTAGATGCTAGGGACGCATGTCCCCGGCGCCACCGAAACCCGGAAGCGCGGTTGCTGTAGCCGCTTTGAGATCGAAACGATCTGCTTCCGGGTTTTTATTTTTAAGCGCATGCCAGCCCCCCCTTCTTCAGCCTTAAAATCAGTTGAAAATTGTTGATGCCAAAAGGGGGTCTCTCTGTGTATAATGGCAGATACAAACAGGTTAAGGAGACCCAAAATGTCTGAAGAAAAGGCAAAATCGGAAAAGAAACAGGAAGAGACGCAAGACAAGAAAAAGGAAGAAAAAAAGAAAGAAACCACCCACATCCCCCTCCGCTTTATCCGAAACGACAACGACGAGCTCGAGGAAGATATGAAAGAAATCTTCGATGAGGATAAGGTGACCCACCGCCAGGGATCAAGCGAACCCGAAGCCGACTAAACCACCTTTTCTTCCCACCAGAACTCCCGAAGAGATATCCATCCTCACTATAAACTCAGCAACGCATACTACTGTCTGAATACCCTTCTCTCCCCTCCCCCCTTGTTTGCCTTGAACCTTATTTGCTACGATTAAATTATAAATAATTAAAGCAGATCTTGAATTTCAAGAGTGTTCGCATTCCTTCAGGCATAACTTTTCTGGAATTCCCGAAGGGTGGTGAACGCTGAAAGTGTGAGAGGTAGAAAAATGATGGTAGAGAGATCCTCTAATCGCTCAATGAAAGCCCTGATATCGTCCATGCTCTTTTTACTGCTGTTTTGGACGACAGCGGCTTCGGCGCAGAGTGCAAATCCCCCGCCGACACAAACCCCACCCTCTTCCGCGGAAAACAGCAGCCCGGAAGAAGGAGGCGCCCCTGCAGAATCTCCCCAGAGAAGCCGGGCCGACAGCTGGTTTAATCGTTCCGGTTCCGGACTTTTCATTTCACTGACCCCCTTTGCCACGGCGGTCACCCTGTTGGTTCTTTTGCTGATTATTTTACTGCCCTTTCTCATTCGGGCGGCATACAAAAGAGGGACGAGAGGCTATTTTAAAACCGTCCACACAGGACAGAGGAGGGTCGCATGATCTCAGGAAGAGAGTTAATCGGAATGCCGATTTTTTCCTTGGATCGCGGAGAAGAGATCGGCGAAGTCGAAAATCTGATCTTCGATCCGGACCAGAAAAAGGTGGTCGGGTTTGTTCTGGAAGAGGGGGGTCTTTTCCGATCCCCCGAGGTGATCCCTTTTGAAAGCGTCGAGAGCATCGGCCCCGATGTGATCGTATTAAAACGAGGCGAGTCCTTAAAAACGTTCTCTGATGAGATCGATCCGAAACAGGTCAAAAAAGAGGGTTTTAATTTGACGGGACGAAAGGTGATTTCCGACCGCGGTCACGAGATTGGAACGGCATACGATTTGGAAATCAATGAGCAAACCGGCGCCGTGACCGGAATTGAGGTCAGACGCGGCCTCTTCCAAGATACGGCCGAAGGAAAAAAACGGATCGATTTCGAATACATTCAGCAGATCGGAAAAGACGCCGTCATCGTTTCAGAGGCGGCGCTGGAGATCCTTACCGCTCAGAAAGGGGGGCTTTCTGCAACCTATCAGAGCGTTAAAGAGTCCGGGGCCGCAACATACCAAAGTGTGAAAGAGTCGAGTGTTGAATCTTTGGAAAAAGTCCGAGGGAAATCAGGAACTCTCGGCGCCACGGCGCGAGAGAAAAAGGAGTCGTGGGGGAAAACCGCTCAGCAGCGGATGGAAGAGATGCGGGAGCGGAGTCGATCCGGCCTCGATCGGGGGAGAAGCGAAGCTTCGCGCTTCTGGGAAGACCTCCGGACCGGTTTCGAGCGCTTCCGGAGAAGAGCAGAGGACTATTTCGACTGGCTTCGCAGCCGGCTCCTGCAACGCCGCATCGAGCAGGCGGTCGGGCGCCGGGTCAGCCGAACGATTTTGGATCCCTCTGACGATGTGATCCTCAACCAAGGGGAGATGATCACATACATCGCAATACGACGAGCGAAGGAAGCAGGAGTTTTGGAAATTCTGCTCGATTCGGTCGTGAAAGAAAACATTTTCGCGCTCCGCCGTAAAGAGACCCAATCGGCCGCCGAGGAGATCTTCGCAAAGCGGCCTCCGCCGCCGGCGCAGACGGACGAAAGGCTTCAGAAGAGCGCTTAATCAAGGAAGGAGTCAAAGATGGTATACGTATTGGCTTGGTTATTAGGAGTTCCGTTGAGCCTGATCCTGATTTGGATGCTGCTGGCAAACGTATTCTAAAGAACTCGATCCTGAAACGAAAGAGGCGGGCCGCGGCCCGCCTCTTTTTTTGCCGAGCCATTCTATATCACCCATTCTCCGAAAATATATCCGGTGAAGACCGAAACAATCGGCCAGAAAAATCGCTGCATGATGCCGAACGGATCGATAAAAACAAGGACGATCAAAAGCAACATCCCATACGGCTCGATTTGACCGATCAGCCGCGATTGGCGCTCCGGCAGGATGCCGACCAAAACACGCCCGCCGTCCAGAGGCGGGATCGGAATCAGATTGAACACCATTAGAAGGATATTGATCGTGACCGAAAACCGAAGCATCAGAAGGAGGGGAACAAAAAACGCCGAGAGAAGTCCGTCTGAACTCCCGAAGTTTCCAATCCCGCCGAAGGTGGAAAGTTGGGGATAGATCAGGAGGATGGCCCGGTACAACACACCGCTGATAACGGCCAGCAGGAGGTTCATTCCCGGACCGGCCGCCGCCACCCAGGCCATGTCTTGCTTCGGACGGCGGAGATGAAAGGGGTTGACCGGGACCGGCTTGGCATAGCCGAAGATAAAACCGGTGGTCGTAAAAAGAAGAAGCGGAATGATGATGGTCCCGAAGAGATCGGTATGAACCCAGGGATTCAGGGTAATCCGCCCCAGCATCCGGGCGGTCGAATCCCCCTTTTTATCGGCCACCCAGGCATGCGCCGCCTCGTGCAGCGTCACCGCGAAGAGAAGCGGCAAAACCATAATCGCAATTTGCTGAATCGTTTGATTCAAACCTTTTAATCCTTTTCAGTCCGCACTTCGACGAGCACCTCGTCCGGATTCACCCGATCTCCTTCTGAAACGTAGATCTCCTTGACCACCCCTGCAATCGAGGTGTGAACTTCGCTCTGCATCTTCATCGCTTCCACAATCAGAACCGTCTGCCCCGCTTTGACCTTCTCACCCAACTGAACTTTGATGCCGACCACCGCACCCGGCATCGGCGTGGTCACATCCCCTTCATGGGCGGCCTTAGGGCGGGTCGATCGCCCCCCCGCCTTTGCATCGATCCTTCCCTCGGCGCTGGGGACCACCTCCAGGAGCGACTCGACCATCACCTCCTCAAGCTGTCCATCGACATAAAGGAAATAGGGCCGCCCGCCCTCCCCCGGATGTCCCATCCCGCCGACCTTCACATGAAACGTCTCCCCATGGACCTTGACATTGAATTCGCTGGGGGCGAGGAGAGGGGAGGGGGGAGACAGGGTCGATTCGGTTTCCTTCTCATTGGAAGGAATTTCAGGCTTGTTAATAGGATCGTTCTTCTTCGCAAAAAAGTCAAGCGCGACTTTAGGGAAGAGGGTATAGGTGATGAGATCTTCGACACTTTCAGAGATATCCTTGAGCTCCGCTTGGCATCGGCTCAACTCCGGCGCGATCAGGTCGGCGGGACGTTGCGTCACCACCTCTTCATCGCCGATCGCCCGCTTGCGGACCTGCTCGTTGATGGCGGCCGAAGGCTCCCCATAGAGTCCCTTTAGATAATTTTTGGTCTCGGTGGTAATAACTTTATAACGCTCCCCGGTCAGGATATTCAATGTCGCCTGCGTCCCGACGATTTGGCTGGTCGGCGTCACCAGCGGAGGATAGCCGAAATCTTCCCTAACCTTGGGAACTTCTTCCAAGACCTCCCTCATTCGATGGAGCGCCTTCTGCTCGGAGAGCTGGAGGGCCAAATTGGACAACATCCCGCCCGGAACTTGGTAAATCATCACGTGCGGATCGACGCTGGTGTAATCCGATTCGAACTCCTTGTACTTCTTCCGGACCTCTCTGAAATAATCGGCGATTTCGGCCAGAAGGTTGAGATCCAGTTTGGGATCGTACTCGCTCCCTTGCAACACATTGACAATCGTCTCCACCGGCGGCTGAGACGTGCCGGAAGCCATCGACGAGATCGCCGTATCGATGACGTCGACCCCCGCCTCAATCGCCTTCACATAGGTGGAAAGGGCCATCGCGCTGGTATCGTGGCTGTGAAGATGAATCGGGACACTGACCGCCCGCTTCATCTTGCCAATCAAGTCATACGCGGCATAGGGGGAGAGAAGCCCCGCCATATCTTTGATGCAGATCGAATCCGATCCCATGTCTTCAAGCCGTTTCGACAGCTCGACAAAAAGATCGTTGTTATGAACGGGACTGATCGTATAACAGAAGGTCCCCTCGACCTTTCCGCCGTACTTGAGGGTCGCCTTAAACGCCATCTTCAGGTTGCGGAGGTCATTGAGGGCATCGAAGATCCGGAGGATATTGATCCCATTGCCGATCGCCCGCTCGATAAACCGCTCCACCACATCGTCGGCGTAATGGCGATAGCCGACCAGATTCTGACCGCGAAGGAGCATCTGGAAGGGGGTCCGCGGCATCAGCGTTTTGAGCTGCCTGATCCGCTCCCAAGGATCTTCCTTCAGATACCGGATGGCGCTGTCGAACGTCGCCCCTCCCCACATCTCCACGGCGGCATAGCCGACCTGGTCGATCTTTGAGGCGATCGGAAGCATGTCTTCCGTCCGCAGACGCGTTGCGATGAGCGATTGATGACCGTCGCGAAGGGTCGTGTCCATAATCCGGATCGGCTTCGGTTTCTGCTTCGGCTTGGAATTCGGCGCCATGGGTCTCCTTATCTTTTCGAATGGGCGGCGATCGCCGCGGCGATGGCGAGCATTTTATCCATTCGAAAATAATCGGCTGCAACGTTCAACTTGTCGAAGTGTGAATCGATATAGGTCGTATCAAAGTGGCCCGTCTGGAAATCGGGATCTTCCATGATCCGCTTGTAGAAAGGAATGGTGGTCTTCACCCCCCGGATGACATATTCATCGAGGGCGCGGCGCATCCGCTGCACGGCGCCGTCCCAGGTGCGGGCCCGGACGGTCAGCTTGGCTAAAAGCGAATCGTAATACGGGGGGACGACATATCCCGCATAAACATTGCCGTCGATTCGAACGCCGATCCCCCCCGGGGAATAATAGGCGGTGATTTTTCCCGGCGTCGGAATGAAATTTTTCTGCGGATCTTCGGCATTGATCCGGCACTCAATGGCATGGCCTCTGAGAAAGACCTGCTCTTGAGGGATGGAGATCGGCCGCCCGGCGGCGATCCGGATCATCTCCTTCACCAGATCGACCCCCGTAATCTCCTCGGTCACCGTATGCTCGACCTGGATCCGGGTGTTCATCTCGAGAAAATAATAACGCCGGCTAGAATCGACCAGAAATTCGATCGTCCCGGCGCTGGTGTACCCGACCGAGCGCGCCGCCGCGACCGCCGCCTCCCCCATCTCCCGGCGCAGCCGCTCGTCTAACAATAACGACGGGGCGATTTCAATCAGCTTTTGATGTCTTCTCTGGATGGAGCAATCGCGCTCTCCCAGATGGATGACATTTCCTTGTTTGTCGGCGAGGATCTGAAATTCAATATGATGAGGGGCATGGATATATTTTTCAAGGTAGACCGCCCCTTTCCCGAACGAGGCCTTCGCCTCCGCTTGTGCGATCGGGAAAAGCTTTTTCAGCTCTTCTCGCTCTTTGCAAATCCGAAGACCGCGTCCCCCTCCGCCGGCGGAGGCCTTCAGCATGACCGGATAACCGATCTCGTCGGCAAAAGAGGCCGCGTCATGGAGGGAAGCAATCGGCTCGACTAAGCCGGGAACGATCGGAACGCCGATCTCCTTCATCTTTTGGCGGGCGGAGACCTTGTCCCCCATCGCCCGAATGGCGGCGGCCGGAGGCCCGATAAAGGTCAGCCCACTCTCTTGGCAGGCCTGGGCGAACTCCGGATTCTCGGCAAGGAAGCCGTAACCGGGATGAATCGCATCGACCCCCTTCTGCTTGGCCAGATCGATGATCCGGTAAATATTAAGATACCCTTCGATCGGTCCCGGTCCGATCAGGCAGGCTTCGTCGGCCTTCTTAACATAGAGGGTGGTCGCGTCTGCTTCCGAGTGGATCGCAACCGTGGGAATGGAAAGCTCCTTGCACGCCCGAATAATTCGAAGCGCGATCTCACCCCGATTGGCAATCAAAATTTTTTTGAACATAAATTCGTCTCGTAGGGGCGATCCTTGTGATCGCCCTGATATTCCAGTGGGGGGCGAATACAAGATTCGCCCCTACATTTATCATCTAATTCACCTGCACCAGCTTTCCCCTTTGTACCTGGATCAAGATCGGCTTCTTGAGGACCTCGCCGTCCCGGATTTCGGAAACGAGTCCGGAGACCCCCTGGAAATCTTTTGTATTTGCAAGCGCCGCCTTCACATCCCGCGACGTCAGCGCCCCGCCTTCCAACGCCGCCAAAACCAAACGGGCGGCATCGAAGGCCTGGGCTGCGAATAAATCGGGTTCCTGTTGGAATTTCGCGCGATACTGTCCGACGAACTTGCGAACCATCGGATCGGGGCTTCCCACGAAAAAACCGTCGATAAAGGTCGCTCCCTCCGCATAAGGACCGACCAACTTCAGGAACTCGGGCGTGTTCCAACCGCTGGTTCCCAGCAAAGGGATGTCTTTGATGTTGTGAAAAACCAGTTGAGGAATCATCAATCCCGCCTTGCCGGCATCCCCCGGCAAGAAGATCGCATCAAAACCGGGCGTATAGGAGACCTCCCTCTTTCTCTTTCCCTCCTGCACGATCTCCACGATTCCGTCCTTCTTTAAATCGGCTTCTTTCAACTGCCGGATCGTCGCGGTAAAATCGGTCGCATCGATGGGATAGGGTTCGGCATGAACGATTTCGCCGCCGAGCCGGCTCACCGCTTCGGAGAAGCACCGGACCCACTCGGCCCCCAGCCCCTCCTTGGGAAAGAGAATGGCGAACCGCCTCAGGTTCATTTGGGTGACCGCATACTCCGCGATGGAATGGCATTGGAAGCGGGCGGTGATCGCGTTTCGGAAAACCGATTTGCCGAGGGAGGGAAGCCGCGCCGCCGTGGCGGCGGGGGTGATCAAGACCAGATCGGCCTTCTCCGCCACCGGCGCAATCCGATCGACCTCTTTGCTCAAAAGGGGTCCGACCAGGGCGATCGGACGGAATTCATCAATCCATTCCGCCAGACTCGGCTGAGATCGGCTCCCATCTTCGTCGAGATCGCGGACAACCAGACCGACCGAGGCCCCCGGCAACGCTTCCTTGAATTGCTGCAACGCCAATTGAACGCCGTTCAACGCATTGTTCCCAAACGGGGCCAGCCGGCCGGAGAGAGGAAGCGCCACGCCAAGCAGAAAACGGTGCGCCTTGATTTTCTCCCGAATCTGGCCGATCAGCCGTCCGGCCTCCCCGGCAAAGAGATGATTCGGGAATGCGGAAAGGAACCGTTTAATCTCCCGCTCCTCGCGGTAGTAGTCTCCCCGGCTGTCGTAGATCCCGATGAGCCGGACCATCGCCTCATCGGCCGGAAAAGCGGACCCGTACTCTTTCAAGATCGTCTGAAGTTCTTTCTCAGGAAGCTTTTCCTTCAGAATCGAAATGATCGCTTCCCGCACCGCACTACTCGCAATCGGATCGACGATCAGTTCCTTTTTCTTCATCAAGACCTGAAGCGCCTCCAGGAATTCATTCCGATCAAGATAAGCCTGGGCGACCTGCTCGTAAATCAACATCTTGGAGGATTCGCGTTCAGGAAGATCGACCCAGAGGTCCATCGTTTCCCTCAAATCACCGAGCATCAGATAGAAATCGCTTAACTGGAGACGGGCCGTATCGGCCCGAGGGTGTTTCGGGAATCGATCGAGGATCGTCTTCAAAGCATCGATCGCGCGCTTGATCTCCCCCCGTTTGGAATAGAGTTGTCCCAGGGCGAGGTAGACATCGGGGAGAAGCACGCTGTCCGGAAATCTCAGAACGAACTGTTCGAAAGAAGGGAGCGCCGCCTCCGCATTGCCTGAGGCGGCGGCCGACGCCGCCTGATCAAAAAGCGCTTTTTCTTCGGGGGAGATGGGAGGGGGGGCGCCATTGTTCGATACGCCTGGAGGCGGATCGGCGCGGGAAGGACCTTGCCCCATCCCGGCGGGAGGGAACAAAAGAAGGAAAACCAAACTCAAAAAAAAACTTCCTTTTAACAATCAGACGCGCTCCTTAAACGGGAGAGGAACATCCCCTCCGGGGAAATTTCTTGATGATAAAAGAATTGATTCACCTTGTCAAGAATCTGAATTTCCGATAGAATCTCCGCAAATGGATACGCTGATCGATCGATTTATCAATCACCTCTCCGTTGAAAAGGGACTCTCACCCAATACCCTCTCCGCTTATGCTCAGGATCTTCAAAAACTGACTGAATTCGTCGACCAAAAAGGGATTTCCGGACCGGATCGAATCGAGCGGAAGGAGATCCTTCTTTTCCTGTCCGACCTGAAGCGCCGCGCCCTCGCAGCTTCTTCGACCGCGCGCATCCTCTCGACCCTCCGGACCTTTTTCCAATTCTTGATCACGGAGGGGGTCCTCCAACAGGATCCTTTCGCGCATATTCACTCGCCACGCCAGGCGTTCCGCCTGCCGAAGGTGCTCCATCCAACCGAGGTGGAAGCGCTCCTGAACTTACCTAAGGGAGACAATCCGATCGGACTCCGGAACGATGCGATGATCGAGCTTCTCTACGCCACCGGACTGCGGGTCTCCGAACTGGTCTCACTGCCGATGGGAGCGGTCAATCTGGAGAGCGGTTATTTGATCGCTCATGGAAAAGGGTCCAAGGAACGATTGGTCCCGATCGGAAAATGCGCCCGGGAGAAACTCTCGCGTTATTTGACCTTCGCGCGGCCGCTTCTCCTTAAAACAAAGATAGCGACCCCTCTTTTTATCAACCGGTCCGGAAAGGGAATCAGCCGGCAGGCCTTCTGGATGCAGTTAAAAAAGACGGCGCGAAAAGCCGGCATCCGAAGATCGATCACGCCGCATATGCTTCGCCACTCGTTCGCCAGCCATCTGTTGGAAGGAGGGGCCGATCTTCGATCGGTGCAGATGCTTTTAGGGCATACCGACATCTCGACCACGCAGATCTATACCCATGTGGCGCGGGAGCAATTGAAAAGAACACATCAGAAAACGCATCCCAGAGGTTAGTCAACGAGAGGGATGGAAGGTCACTTTATTTAGGCAGGCACTGAGAGATGTGGAAGAGAAGCTCTTCGGGAGGCAATGACTTATCGATGAATCCCGCCCCGCCGAGTTTTTTGATTTCATGCACCGCATCAAGGTCCTTGTGAGTGCCGGTGATCACCAGGATCGGCGCATCCTTTGCGAGGTTTCCCGCCTCGACGATCCGGAGGAGTTCGAAGCCGTTCAGCCCCGGCATTTCCAGATCCATCAGAATCAGATCGACTTGCTCCTGACCGAGCCGTTTGAGGGCTTCCGTCCCGTTGGTCGCTTCGATCACTTCATAACCGTCTTTTGTAAGAATCTCGGCGAGGTTCTTCCGGACGGTTTGTGAATCATCGACGACCAACACCCGCTTCCTGGATGCACCCATCTTTACTCCGTTTCATTAACTAAATGTGATCGTCAAGCTTAACGGATTTGGAGAGCCAGCACCGATCTGGTCGCACACGACACTACTATTGTCGGATGAGACCGTATTTCCAGGGCTCTCTAACGTTGACGAATTCACAATGGTCACGATACACTCTCCCGATCGAGGGGCCGTATTATCAGCATCTGTAAATGTATAGGTATCATTTTCGGCTGGAAGAGATTTAAACGTCAACGGGACGGATTGATTTCCTTGACCTTGCGAAGGGATCTCGCATCGATCAGGGTCGTTCGTATTGGTCGGTGTAGGACTCTGTGTGCAGGTAAAGTTGATTCCAGACCCTTCTACACGAATCGTTTGTCCAGCAACAACGCCTCCCCCTTGAGGATCGCCAAGAAGAATCTCAAGCGCCACGCGAATCTCGTCGTCCCCTCCCCGGCCACCGCCGCCGCAACTGGAAAATAATATAATGGAGATTAAAAAAAAGCCCAATCTTTTCATGATACTTCCCCCTTTCCGGTTAAAGAATAGCACAAAAGCGTAAATATGCAAGGGATTAAGAGCGAGCGGAACTCTGGAATGGGAATAAAAGCGAATAGGATTTCTCGGAATGATTATTCGTAGGAGATAAGCGCAGTGATCGGAATTCCCTTCAACTTGTCCCGACCTTTTAATCCTAACAGCTCGATGACAAAGGCCACCCCCTCAATATCTCCCTCGAGTTGGCGAACCAAATTCACCGTGGTAAGGATCGTCCCGCCGGTCGCCAACAGATCGTCGACGATGAGGACCCGCTCTCCCGGAGAGATGGCGTCCCGGTGGATCGCCAGACCGTCCGAACCGTACTCAAGTTTATATTTCTCTTCTATTTTATCGGAGGGAAGTTTTCCAGGTTTTCGGACAGGGATCAGGCCGGCCCCCAGCCGCTCGGCGAGCGGCGCGCCGAAGATAAACCCGCGCGACTCGATCGCCACGACTTTATCGATCCTTTTGCCGATGAAGGGGGCCGCCAACCGGCGGAGCACCTCTTGATAAGCGACCGGCTCCTTCAAGAGGGTCGTGATATCGTAGAAAAGAATCCCCTCTTTCGGAAAGTTCGGAACCTCACGAATTTTTGATTTTAAATCCAAAGTCCTCTCCTCGATTCTTTAGAGAATTTCATCCGGTCCGATCGTCTTCTCGGTGATGATGGTCCGGAGCTTCCGGAGGGCGCTCGACTCGATCTGCCGGACCCGCTCGCGCGTCAGCCCGAAGACCTTTCCAATCTCTTCGAGGGTGTGCGGCTCATCTCCTTCCAACCCGAACCGAAGAACGATCACCTGCCGCTCATTGTCCTTCAGCAACGACATCCATCGCAGAATGTCCTCTCGTCTCCGGACCCCCTCCGCCTTGTTGATCGGAGAAATTTGGCTGGTATCTTCGATGACATCCCGAAGGGCCGTTTCCTTGTTCGCGGCGATGGGGCTGTCGAGAGAGTAGGTCTTCCGGAGCAGCTGCTGGATGTGATCGACATCTTCCGGATGGATCTTCATCTTCTTCGAGATCTCATCCGTTTGGGGCTCCCGGCCGAGCTCCTGGACCAGATCTTCGACGTGCGAGAGATAGTGATTGACCCGCTCCACCACATGGACCGGAAGGCGGATCAGCTTGCTCTGATTGATGATCGCCCGCTCGATCGACTGGCGAATCCACCAGGAAGCATAGGTCGAGAAGCGGAAACCTTTTCGATGATTGTATTTTTCAACCGCCTTGATCAGGCCGATGTTCCCTTCTTCGATAATGTCCGAGAAGGGAAGGCCCCGATTCATATACCGCTTGCCGATACTGACCACCAACCGAAGGTTCGACTCGATCATCCGCTGCCGGGCCGCCTCATCCCCCTTGGCGATCTTTTTGGCGAGCATGACCTCTTCTTTAAAGGTCAGCAGCGTCGAGCGGCGGATGTCTCGGAGATAGGTCTTGACCGCATCGGCCGGCGGGGCATAACGATCTTCTTCCTCTTCATATTCGGCCGCGGGAGATTCTTCCGTCTCGGAAAATCCCTCCCCGTCGGAATCCTCGGAATCTTCCTCCAATTCCTCGCCGTCGATGTTCTCTTTCTCCTGCTCTACCCACTCTTCGCTCATGGCCTATCCTCGTCGAAGTTTTTCTTTCATTATAGTAGAAACAAAAGAGAAGACAAGCAGAATTTAATATCGAATGGAGAACGCGTGAAATCGGCTGGAGGGGGGGCCCCAGGAGACGTCGACCGCAGTGACCTTCGATCGCGGCGGACCCTGCCGGAGGAATTGAACAAACTCCTCAATCTTGGCCCTCTCCCCTTCGACCTCGATCTCCACCCGGCCGTCCGCCAGGTTTCGGGCATACCCCTTTAGCTGAAGGTCCGAGGCGCGCCGTTGTGCGAAATCTCGATATCCGACCCCCTGGACCTTTCCGCTCACATAAATGTGATTTGAAACGAGTTCCGACATAGGGAAAAGGAGGGGGACAATCGATGTCGATCGTCCCCCTGGAATGGTCGGGGCGAGAGGATTTGAACCTCCGACCCCACGGTCCCGAACCGTGTGCGCTACCAGTCTGCGCTACGCCCCGATACTACTTGAGAACTATTTGCCATTTTCCATTTATCATTTGTCAATTGAATATCCCTTCCCGAATGGAAAAAGAAAAATAACAAATGGAAAATGGCAAATCTTACTTTATCTTTTCAGCCTTCATCCCGAAGACCTTCGCCACACCCGGATGGACCACCTTCCCGTCGTGGGTGTTGACGCCGGCCGCCAGGGCCGGGTCGGCTTCGATCGCCCGCTTGAAACCGAATTGCGCCAATGCTTCAAGATAGGGGAACGTCACTCCGGTCAACGCGAAGGTCGAGCTCCTCGGCACCGCTCCCGGCATATTCGTCACACAGTAGTGCAGGACGCCGTCGACCTCGTAGACCGGCTCCGAGTGGCTCGTCGGACGGGAGGTTTCGAAACAGCCCCCTTGATCGATCGAGACGTCGACCACCACAGACCCTTTTTTCATCTTGGAGACCATCTCTCGTGTCACCAGATGAGGGGCCTTGTCGGCCGATCGGGCCACCGCTCCGATGACCAGATCACTCGCCGCAACCTGCTCCGCGATGACATCATGGTACGGGGGGAGGGTCACCACCTGCCCTCGAAAGAAATCGTCGAGATAGACCCGCCGCATGGCGTTTTCATCGATTACGGTGACCGACGCTCCAAGTGCGAGGGCGACCTGCGCCGCATTCTTCCCGACGACACCCCCCCCGATCACGGTCACCCGTCCCTTTTCCACCCCGGGCACGCCGGAGAGGAGCAGCCCCATCCCGCCCGCTTGCTTTTGCAGATACTGGACGCCGACCAGGACCGACATCCGTCCTGCGACTTCACTCATCGGCCGGAGAAGAGGACGGCTGCCGTCGGCCGACTCGATCGTCTCATAAGCGATCGACGTGACCTTTCCTTTGAGCAATGCCTCCAACAGCGCAGGGTTGGCCGCCATATGGAGATAGGTAAAAAGAAGTTGGCCGGGATGAAAGAGCCCATATTCATTGGGGAGCGGCTCTTTTACCTTGACAATCAGGTCGGCCTGATCGAAGAGCGACGCTTTCGATGTAACGATCTCAGCCCCCGCGTTCCGATACGCGGCGTCGGGGATTCCACTTCCCTCTCCGGCCCCAGTCTCCACCAGGAGTTGATGGCCTTCTCGGTAAAGGGTGCTGACGCCGGCGGGTGTAACGCTGACGCGATACTCGTGATCTTTAATCTCTCTTGGTACGCCGACTTTCATCTTCTGGACGCGTACCCTAACAGTTTTGCTCAGAAAAGTCAATCAATTCGAGAGGAAAACGTCAATGCCGCCGATGAAATTTTATCTCCCGACGGGGAGATGGCCGATTAGGTCGCCCCCTTCCACTCGCGCGGAGTGGCGGCCTTGATCGTTAGCGCATGGATCTCTTTTCCCATTTCGTCCTGCAAAGCGGAGAAGACCAACCGGTTCCGATTGAGAAGGGAGATTCCATCAAAACGGTCGGAGACGACCTGCAAAATGAAATGCCCTCCTCCCGCGGCCGCCCCCGCATGCCCGGCATGCTTCCAACTCTCATCGATGACCTCGACGAAAACCGCCCCCAACGATTCCTTCATCTTCCGCTCGATCTTTTGCCGTGTTGCCTCACTGGCGTCGCTCATTGCGCTTCCCCCATCCGACTGAGATTTGATCGCCGGCATCATAACACATCGACCTTCTCTCCTTCTACCCGGTCCGCAAGGATTTCACTTGACCCTGGTTGAAAACCACGTTATCTTTGACCAGGATCATCAAGGGGATTGACGCGGATCACCTTCGCGATTCGGTGAGGCGGGTCGTCCAACAGTCCCTTCGTTTAATCATTATAAAGGACCGGCATGAAAAAAATTTTGTTTCTTTGTGCGAGCAACGCCACACGAAGCCAGATGGCGGAAGGGATGGCGCGCAAGGCGCTCGCCGACCGTTTTGAAATTTACAGCGCGGGAATTCAACCGATCGCAATGCACCCGTTGGCGGTCAAAATCATGAATGAGATCGGGATCGATATTTCCGGGCAAAAAAGCAAGTCAATCAATGACGTTCCCTGGAAAGAGATGGACATGATCGTCACCCTCTGCGGTACCTCTTCCAAAAGCCTACCCTCCCTTCCCCCCACGATTCAGCGCTTACACTGGCCCGTTCCCGATCCGGTGACAATGACCTCCCATTACGGCTTCAAGAGTTCGGCGGAAGGAAAACAGATCGCCTTCAAAGAAGTTCGCGACATGCTTCAGAAGCGGATGGAAGAATTCGTGCAAGAACATAAATAACGAGGGGGTAGGGGACAGGGGGTAGGAAAAGACAAGGCAAGAAGAGATAAGAGGAGATTAAACAGGGGTAAGCGATCGGTTCTTAATTCTATCCTACCCCCTATACCCTATACGCTATACCCTCCCGCCACTCCCCCCTCCCGTCCTTAATATAACGAAAGCGGCGCATATCGCATCGGTATTCCGGTCAGGCGCTGCAGCCACTCCTCCATCCGTTCCTCCGGAAGGGGCGCCCGATTTAGACGGATTTCGATCTTATATCCCGATTGGCCCCCGACCACCCCGACCACGGCATACGCCTCTTCCCCTTCCGGCAAGAGCTGCCCGGTCCGGAATTCACACAGGTTCGCCAAGACCCTGGCCGTCGGTCCGATCGCCTCGACCATCTTCGGAAGATCCTTTAACGGCGCCTGAATATAACCGCGATAAAGAAGGCGGGACAACGGCTGAAGGCGGTGAAACGATTCCAAGGCTTCGGGGGTAAAACCGGAGAAGAAGGTGCGGATGGTGGCCGGACGCACCCCCCTTTTTGAGATCAACCGCGCCGCCGGCACCAGCAACTGATAGGGATCGGCGACAATCTGCTCGAATTGGCACGGTCCGAACGCATCGGGCCAGGAGCAGGAAACGGGCCAAGCCGGATCTTCGGAAGAGATGGAGAGGCTCCCCTTCTCCCACTCCACGAAGAGCGGAAGATCCAACACCTCCACCGCCGCCGCAAAGAGGGAGGCCCGCTCGCTCAACCAAGAGAACCGCCGCTGATCGCCTCGCCGCTCTCCGGGGGTGATGATCTCGTTGGGGGTCAGGCGAACGCGGATAAAGCCGTGATCTTGGCGGAAGCCAATCCAGAACATCGCCTCATGCTGGTGCAGCCGTACCTTCAGCTCGGGCGGAATCGACCAGGGGTGACTGAGGGAGAGATAAGCCTCCATCGAAAGATGCCGGCGAAAGAGATCATAATGGCTTCCCGCCAGAACGAAAAAATCTCCTTCCCATCGATCGTTGACCTGGACCAAAGTCACCTCATCCACCGGCCACGCCTCCAATCGGTTGATCTCATCGAGGCTCTTGATCCAGAACTCCTCAAAGTAGCAAGAAACCTCTTTATCGATCCCTTTTACGTCAAGTCCCTGTTCCGAGAGAGACCGGGAAAGGGCGACCACCGCATCAAAACCGATCGTCTCCTGGGATTCCCATCGACGTTCGCGCATCAATTTACTCTTTAAGATAAACGTGGAAGAGCGATTCGAGGGCGCCGACGGAATCTTCCGTCGACTCGTGGAGGGTAAAGGCGAAAACATCGAGATTGGCCGGGGCATTCAACATCTTCATTCTCCCGTCGGCAAAGGCAAAGGCGTACCGATACGTGATCATCCCTCTCTCCGAGTCATTCCGAAAAATGGTACTGGGATTTCAAAACGAAGTCAAGGAAACTCGTCGAAGCGTTTTCAATTATGCTTTTGTCTGATTGATCAGAAGACCGAGAGGGAATGTCTTGAAGATCGAATGAAAAGGGAGAACGGTTTTCCCGTTCTTCTGCTCCGCCTCTATTCGCTCCCCGGTCAGCACATTCAGATAAGCCGCGCCGGGCTCTTCCCCTTCGAGAAGAAGATCGGCCCCCTCCCACACCGCCCCGATCGGATCATCCAAACGTCCATCCATCCATACGGAGAGAAAACGCGGGGCGGCTACGACCACCCGTTCCTGATTCAATTTCCTGGAAAAGGCGATCAGATGCTCCTTGCCCGGCCCGATCACCTCATGCGGAATGTAGGCTCCGTTTAAAAACAGCCGGCGGTGCGCGCGGCGGCAATTCATCGCCCGCCAGGTGACAAAAAGTTTAATCGTCCCTTCCTCTTTTTCCCGAAGAAGGCGCTGGATCAACAAAGGGGAAGGCCGATCGGATAGGATCTCCTTCTTAAGACCCTCCAAGCGCCGCATTCGGGAAGGATAGTCGACCGGCCGCCGGTTGTCGGGATCGACCAGGCTCAAATCGAACAGCTCGCCGCCTTGATAGAGATCGGGAACCCCCGGTGAGGTGATCTTCAGCAAGACTTGCGAGAGGCTGTTGAAGATCCCGAAATGGGCCACCTTCTTTTGAAACCCTCTCAAGTCGTCCAGGAAAGGGCCCGATCGACCGGGATCTAAAATCGCCTCGATGAAGGCCGCCAGGGCTTGATCATACGCTTCGTTGGGGCTGATCCAGCTGGTATTCACCTTCGCCTCTTTCGAGGCTTTCATCATATACGCCTGAATCCGCTTCACGAATTCTTGATATTCACCGGGAGAAGGCTCCCCGAACGGCCAGGCCCCGAGCAGCGTTTGATAGAGAAGATACTCCTCGTTGGCATCTGGCGCCGGATCTCCCTCCAATTCCGACTTCTTTGAACGATTGAGATCGGCCCATCGCGTCGCCGCCGCTTGCCACGCATCCGGCATTTCGGAGAGCACATTGATCCGGGCGCGAACATCTTCGCTCCGTTTCGTATCGTGCGTCGATGTGGCGAGCATCGAATAGGGCCACCTCTCCAGCCGCTCCGCATTCTGCGCGTGAAAATCGTTCATCGAAATGCCGAAGGTCTGCGGATCTCCTCCCACCTCGTTCAGCGAGACCAGCCGGTTGTAGACATAAAAGGCGGTATCTTCCAATCCCTTGGCCATGATCGGGCCGGTGCACTGTTGGAATTTTTGGACGAAGGCGAGTTGCTCCATCCGATCTTCCTCGGTGAAGTATTCGGGATGCTGCATGAGGAGGATCCGCTTCACGTAATCGAAGATGGAGATGTCGGTCGCCGGGCTTCGCTGTTTGGCCTTCGTCACCGCCATTTCGATAAATTTCCGGTCGTGCTCTTCGAGTCTCTCGAATTTTGTAATATAGGTTCGGTAGATCGGAAAAGAGGCGATCACCTCGCGGATCGCGTCCCGTAGACTGTAGAGGGTAAAGTCGCGCGAAAGCCGGTCTTTTTCGGAGAGGCGATTCAATTGGTGGGAGAGGACGTTGATCTCGCTCGCCATCGTGGTGTTCATGATGAACTTCTTCCGTTCGTAGACAATATCGAAGAAGCGGCCCTTCCTTCCGTTGAAGTCGGCGTAGATCTCGTCGAACCGCTTGGCATGGCGGCTGTCGACGAAGAGGGCATTCACGGCGTTGAGAAATTCATACCCGACCGTCCCGTGCACCGGCCACCGCTCCGGCAGCCGCTCCCCTTTGCTGAGGATTTTCTCGACGATCACATAATACGGCAGCCGCACCCCCGGCCGGGTCCGGCTCTCCAAAAAGCGATCGGCCGCCTCGGCCAGACGCTCCTCGACACTTTTTCTCTCTTCTTCCGGCATTTCCTCCGGGATCTGCCTCACTCCGCGAAGGACAAAACAACGCTTTTGAAGCCGCCGAAAATAATCGACCGGATCGTACAAACCGTCGGGGTGATCGACCCGAAGTCCGTCGAGCTTCCCCTCTCGAATGAATTGAAAGATCAACCGGTGCGTCTCCTCGAAAACCTCCTTCCGCTCCATCGCGATGGAGGCGAGCTCGTTCACATCGAAGAAGCGCCGGTAGTTGATCTCGTCCGAAGCGACCCGCCAGTAGGAGAGGCGGTAGGACTGATCGTTGAGAAGCTGATCGAGCAGGTCGAAGCTCCGCGGGTCCCCCTTCCTTCCGTTGAAGAGCGCCACATTCGCGTCGATGAACTTCCGAATTTTCCCCTCGGCCTGATAGAGTTTCGCCAACCGTCGCTTGATCCAGTCGATCTGGCGGCGCTCTTCCGCGACCCGCTGGGGATCGGACTGGATTTCAGCGGGAAGATGGAGCAGGGCAAGCGTGATCCCGTGATACTCCTGGAGGTTCTCCGGATCATCGCCCATCTCCGTCTCCAACGCATCCAAGCGGTGCCTCAAGAGCCTCGGATAGGTCCGGGGAGAAATCGGGAAGCGGTTTTCGTAATAGGTCACCCAGAACGCCCCCTCGGAGAAAACCAGCTTCAGCTCTTGGTTCTCCAGAACCTTGCCGTACTGATCGCCCAACACGGGAAGGAGGACCTTTCCGCTCAGCTCTTTTTTGATCGGATGCCAGTCGATATCGAAATAGCGGGCGAAGGGAGAGTTCCGCCCGTTTTCCAAAACATCGAGCCACCATTGGTTTTCCGTCACCCCCATATGGTTCGGCACGATGTCGAGGATGTGCCCGAGATCATGCCGCCGCAGCGCGTCGACCATGCCGGCATGATCGGCCTCGCTCCCGATTTCCGGATTCAGCGCATTATGATTACAGATGTCGTATCCGTGAAGGCTCTTCGGCCGCGCCTGTAGATAGGGAGAGGCATAGAGGTGGGTGATGCCGAGATCGTTCAGGTACGGGATGATCTGCGCGGCATCCGAAAATCGAAACTGGTGATTGAATTGCGCCCGATAGGTTGCGGCGGGAGCGATCTCAATGTCCGAAAACCGGGCGATGAAAGCGTGAATGAAAGCATCGATCCGATCATTCCCGAACGGCGGAGTCTGCGACATCGTCATCCTGGCTAAGAAGAGAGAAACGGCAGAAGACAAACCTCAGGAGAGAACATTCCTCGCTTCTATGATCGCATATTTAATGGAAGCGGAACAAGGGAGAGGAAAGATAATCGGGTGAGTGGGGAGCCGGCCCCTACTCCCATTCGATGGTGCTGGGGGGCTTGGAGGAGATGTCGTAAACGACGCGGTTGATCCCTTTGACCTCGTTGATGATCCGGCTGGAGATCCGTTTGAGAACGTCGTGCGGGATGTCGGCCCAGTCGGCGGTCATCCCGTCTTGGCTGGTGACGGCGCGCAGCGCGACGGCGTTCTCATAGGTCCGCTCATCCCCCATCACCCCGACGCTGTGAACCGGCAGATAAACGGCGAAGGCCTGCCAGATCGCGTTGTAGAGACCGGCTTTCCGGATCTCTTCCTCGAAAATGGCGTCGGCCTCGCGCAATCGATCGAGCCGTTCCTTGGTGATCTTTCCAAGGACCCGCACCGCGAGGCCCGGACCTGGGAAGGGATGCCGATAGAGAAGCACCTCCGGAATGCCGAGCTCAACCCCCAGCCGCCGGACCTCATCTTTGAAGAGCATCCGAAGCGGCTCGACCAGCTTGAGACGCATTCGCTTCGGAAGTCCGCCGACGTTGTGATGGGTCTTGATCGTCGCGGAGGGACCTTTCAATGAAACACTCTCGATGACGTCTGGATAGAGGGTCCCCTGCACCAGGAAATCGACCTTGCCGACCTTTTTGGCCTCCTCGTCGAAGACACGGATGAACTCCCCTCCGATGATCTTTCGCTTCCGCTCCGGATGGCTGTCGGCCGAAAGCCGCTTGAGGAAGCGATCGGAGGCATCGATGAAACGGATGTTCAGCTTGAGATTTTTCTTGAAGGTATCGAGGACCCGTTTCGCCTCCTCCTTCCGCAAGAGGCCGTTGTCGACGAAGATGCAGGTCAGCCGCTTTCCGATCACCCGCTGCACGAGGACCGCCGCCACACTGGAGTCGACCCCGCCGCTGAGAGCGCAAATCGCCTTCCCTCCTCCGATCTGGGCTACGATGGTTTTCTCCGCTTCTCTGAGAAAGGAGCCCATATCCCACGTCGGTTTGCAGCCGGCGATGTGATAGAGAAAGTTCTGAAGGATCTCTTTTCCCTGCGGGGTGTGGACCACCTCCGGATGAAACTGAAGCGCGAAGAAATTTCGCCGCGGGTCTTTCATGGCGGCGGCGGGGGAGTTGTCGGTCCGGGCGATCGCTTGAAACCCGGGAGGAAGCGTTTCGATCCGATCGCCGTGGCTCATCCAGACGGACGTTCGGTTCGGCAATCCTTTAAAGAGATCGGAAGAGTCATCGATCAGCAGATCGGCCCGGCCGTATTCGCGTTTCGTCGCCCGGGCCACCTTTCCGCCGAGAAGATGGGTCATCAACTGCATCCCGTAACAGATTCCCAAGATCGGAACGGAAAGCTTGAAAAGACCCGGATCGCAGAGGGGGGCCTTCTTATCGTAGACGCTGGACGGCCCGCCGGAGAGGATGATCCCGCTCGGCTGCGCCGCTTCAATTTCTTTCAGCGGAAGATGATACGGAACGATCTCGGAGTAGACCTTGCTCTCCCGCACGCGGCGGGCGATGAGCTGGGTATACTGCGATCCGAAATCGAGGATAAGAATTTTAGGTGTGGACGATGACATCAGACCTGTGTGGCGGAAATCGAGCGCTGTTAGGACTCTCCGCCCCGTTCGTAGTTCGGAGATTCCTTGGTGATGATCACGTCGTGCGGATGGCTCTCGCGCAGCCCGGCATGGGTCAGCCGGATGAATCGGGCCTTTTCTCTAAGCGCTTCGATATCCCGCGCGCCGCAATAACCCATCCCGGCGCGCAGGCCGCCGACGAGCTGATAAACCACGGCCGAGAGGGTCCCTTTGTACGGAACCCGCCCCTCGATCCCTTCCGGAACGAGCTTCGATTCCGGCTCGAACTCCTGGAAGTAGCGGTCCTTGCCGCCGCGCTGCATGGCGCCGAGCGATCCCATCCCGCGATAGACTTTGTAGCTGCGTCCCTGGAGGAGAACGGTCTCCCCCGGGCTTTCCTCCGTCCCGGCAAAAAGTCCACCGATCATCACCGAATGGGCCCCCGCGGCGATCGCTTTGGTGATATCGCCGGAGTATTGGATCCCGCCGTCGGCGATGATCGGGACCTTGTATTTCTTCGCCCCCTTGGCGCACTCCGAGATCGCCGTCAATTGAGGCACGCCGGCCCCTGCGATCACCCGCGTCGTGCAGATCGATCCCGGACCGACGCCGACCTTCACCGCATCGACCCCCGCCTTGATCAGATCGACCGTCGCGGCGGCGGTCGCCACGTTGCCGCCGACGATCTCCACTTCGGGATAACGCTTGCGGACCGCTTTAATCGTATCGAGCACTGCGACCGAGTGGCCGTGGGCCGTATCGACCACGATCAGATCGGCCCCCGCCCGAATCAGCGCGTCGACCCGATCTTTAGAGTCGCCGCCGATGCCGACCGCGCCGCCGACGCGCAGCCGTCCGAACGTATCCTTGCAGGCGTTCGGATATTTGATCTTCTTCTCGATGTCTTTGATCGTGATCAGTCCCTTCAGCTCGAAGTGGCTGTTGACCACCGGCAATTTTTCGATCCGATTTTTGTGCAGGATCTTCCGGGCCTCTTCGAGAGTCGTCCCCTCCGGCGCGGTGATGAGGTGCTCCTTCGTCATGACGTCGGAGACCTTGAGATTCATCCGGGTCTCGAACCGCAGGTCGCGGTTGGTCAGGATGCCGACCAGCTTTCCGCTCTGTGTCACCGGAATGCCGGAGATCCGATATTGGTTCATCAGCTTGAGCGCTTCATGCAGCTGCTGATCGGGAGAGATGGTAATCGGATCGACGATCATGCCGCTTTCCGATTTCTTGACCCGGTCGACCTCGGCCGCCTGCCCCTCCACCGAGAGGGCGCGATGGATGATGCCGATCCCCCCCTCCCGCGCCATGGCGATGGCGAGTCGAGATTCGGTCACCGTATCCATGGCGGCGCTCAGGACGGGGACCTGAATTTCGATATTTCGGGTGACTCGGGTGCGAAGATTGACGTCTCTGGGAAGGACCGCCGAGCGGGCGGGAATCAGAATGACATCATCAAAGGTTAATCCCTCTTGGAGTTTATTGGACAACATGCCGGGGTCCCTCTGATTCGTTGATAAAAGTGATTATTATTATCATAACTGGGTATCGAGGTCAAGGGAAGGAGTTAAAATAAAAGAGCCCCGCAGGAAGGCTCCTGCGGGGCTCTTTGGGGTTGTTCGTCCGCTACGCAGCCAGACTGACGTTGATCGCCTGCGGGCCCTTTTTCCCCTGTTCAACTTCGAATTGAACCTTTTGGCCCTCTTCGAGCTTGCGATAACCCTCCCCCTGAATCGCTGTGTAGTGAACAAACACGTCGCCGCCATCATCGCGAGTGATAAACCCAAACCCTTTGTTGGCGTCGAACCATTTGACGCGCCCTTTAATCATGGAGCCTTCCTCCTCAATTCTCTCTTGATTGACCTTGTTCTTTGGCAGAAAGAACACTGCCGCTTGTTTGAAACAAATCTCTATTACCAGCGCCGATTTCCGTCGGCGACTTCGGACAGAAGCCGGGAGGCTGTCCGAACAGCCTCTAGAAAGCTTCCTCAAACAAGATCAATTTACCGTAGCATAAGGCAAAAATGGAAGTCAACGCGCTCGAAAGGATGGAAAGGAAGATCACATTGGATGGCTAAAAATGATCAGTCGTGATGATCTTTGTCGCCATTTGGATGATCATGATCGTCTACATGCGGCTTCTTTTTTGGGGAGCCGCTCATCTTGGAAGGGGCCGGCTTGGCCGGCGCCGGATCATGGGGGTGATCCCCTTCTTCTTCGTCGTGGTGGTCGGCCTCCTCCGGATGATCGTGATCGTCCACATGAGGCTTCTCTTCAGAGGGGCTCCCCATCTGAGAGGCCCCCCCCTCCGGTGCGGCGGGATCGTGGGAATGATCCTCCTCCTCGTGGGGATGATCGCCTTCGTCGTGGTGGTCCCCCTCCTCTCCCATGACCGCTCCCTCCTCCTCATGGGTATGCCCCTCATGCTCCTGCGCGGGCACAGCCCATCCGTAGACAGTGAGAGCGATCAAGGAGAGGCCGAAGAGGGCGCCGAGGCTCAAGATTCCTTTGCGGGCTCCCAAGCGCCGCTCCTGTCCGCGATCCAACAAGGGAACCAACGCCAAGAAGCCGAAGAGAATCATGGTGATGTAGAGAACGGCGCCGACCCCCCAGATATTCTCGAACAGATACATCCAGAGGAACGGCCAAGGGGGCTTGACCGGATCTCCATGCCCGGAGGGGGCCTCTCCGAGCGGCGCGCGAACAAAAACGGCCATCAGCGCCAGGAACCCGTAATAAGCGACGGAGAGAAGAAGGATGCTCCGAGCGTGCTCGCTGAACCGGCCTTTGACCTCCTGCGCCGGCACTTCCGGCGCATTCGACCATTTCCCCCAGGGGGTGGGGGCCAGGTTGAAAATGTGGATCAGGTAGAAATGCCCCATCAGAAGAAGAACGATCAGGACCGGGTAGACGGCGATATGCGACACATAAATCCGCAGGTTCATCGGGCTGCTTCCGGGCCAATCGGTCATCACCGCACCGACCGGACCGAGCATCCGCAACAGGCCCTTCAAATGACTCAGCGCATCGGCTCCCTCCTGATCCCATTTCAGGACCGTTCCGGAGAAGTACGAGCCCATCAACATGACCCCGAGAAGGGCGACGCCGATCCACCAGGTGACCTGGCGCGGATGTTTGTAGGCGCCGGTGATGAAGACCCGGGTGGTATGAAGGATGAGAGCGAAGATCACCCCCTGCGCAAACCAGTAATGAAGCGCGCGAAGATAACTCGCCCAGTTGATCCGTTGAATTTGCTCTAAGCTCTTGTAGGCTTGTTGAGGAAGGGGGTTATAGAGCTGCGCCAGGATAAAACCGGTGAGGACCATCAGAACAAAGCCGATAAAGGCGACCCCGCCGAAAGTATAAAGCGCGGAGCGGCCATGCTCGGGGACGGGAAAATCGAGATGCCTTAGTCCAAGCCAGGTGTCGAGCCGTCCCCACCGAGAGGGCTCCGTCGCTGATTTTCCCGAGGCTGGCGAGGAGATGACTTTTCCTCCAAATAGATAGTGGGAATAAGGGATCGGATGATGACGAATTTTTATTCTGCTTCAAAGATCCGCTTCACCAGAGCGGCGAGTTGATCGGGATCGCTTGCGACCGCCTCAACCTCTTTCTTGGCATCCGCCACGAAAGGAATCGCCGTATCAGGGAGGATCGCGGAGAGCCCTTGCAGCCTGGCCCGCTTCTCCACCATCATTCGGATGATTTCTCGTACAGCGGGGTCGAGCGCATCCAGCTCCCGGAGGGCCCCGCGGCTCCACTCCATCTCCTGATCCGGAACACGGACGACAACGTCCCCCTGAATCTTCGCCTGGCAGGAGAGCCGAAACGGCGCGGTCAGTTGGGCCTCCTCGAGCATATTCTCTTCATCCAGATCGATCTCCGTCAGATTCGTCATCCCCTCTACCACCCAAATCCGGCAGGTGCTGCAGGTCGCAAAACCGCCGCAGTCGTGCCGCATCTGAAGACCGAGCTTTTCAGCCGCGTCGAGGAGGCTGGTTCCGTCCGGAATCTCTCCACTTTTCCCGTATGGATAAAAGGTAACCTTAGACATGTCCTGTTTTTGAAGGGTTCGGCGAAGAATAAGGGGGATTATAACGTATCAGGGTATTGAAATCAATGGGAACGGCCTCGTTGCCGGCCGTCCTGTCACGCGGGAGATTTTCCGTTGCCCCCCTCATTTGGACGCTTACTTGAATGAGCGTCCTCCCCTTCGGAGGGCTCGGGATCTTCTTTTTCCTCTTCATCGTCGGGCTGCGCCGGAATTCGATAGTCCCCGCTGGCCCATCGGCCCAGGTCGATCAATTTGCATCTCTCCGAACAGAAAGGACGATAACGGCTCTCCTTCCAATCGATCTCTTTTTGACAGGTAGGACAGACTGCTTTCATATCGGAATCTCTCAGACGCTACTGATCGGGAAAAGTGTTCGGAGGAATTCGACGTCCCAGACGGATCTATTCAGGACGGTTGATAAGGCTTGTCTCCCTTCTTGAGAGGATCGCATTCGACAAGCGATTCCCCTCCCTCCTGGAGGAGAGGACGGCGGTGATAGTGCCGATCTTAATTTTCGACTGCATCATCACCGGGATCCGTTTCTCATCCTCGCTAAACCAGATGAAGACATCCCCTTTATCCATGAAGAGCCCCTCGTATTGGACCTTCGCCTGGACCTTAATCGTGTTGAAGGTTCCGACCGGCGTCGTCACCCGCTCCCTCGCCAACCCGCGAATCTCCAACACCCAATTTTTCTCGCTCTCATGGACATCGATGAAAACCGAACGCCCCACGTCGATCGTGTTCTTCACCCTGAAAAAATAAAGGGAGCTCAATGAATCCTGGACCTGAGGAGGAACCTCGAAGACCTTTTCCTTGTTGTTTTTAAACTGCACCGCCCGATGCTGAGTCTGATCAAATGAAATCACTTTTTCTCTTCTTCGCTTTCCTTGATGTTGCTTGACCTTGATGAAATGCGAGTAGAATCCTTCGACATCGATATACGATTCGACCCGATCATCCACCGGGTAAAAAAGCGAGACAAAATCGTTCGACTGGGCGGTGGAGACGATGTGGTAGACCTCGCGGCCTTTCAGCCTTGTTTTCTCCATCACCTCCATGACGGCGATTCCCGCTTTCGCGCCGAAATAGGTAATATCGTAGGTGAGGCGCTCACCCGGTCCGAAAGAGGAGTTGGCGAGATGATGCGATGAAGGGGGAACGGAAATCGGCTCTGTCGCCTCTATGGGAGAAATAAACAGCAAGCAGGCAAAGAAAATCAGTGTGACCCAAAACTTCATCGCGTCCTTTGTGATCGGGGTTTATTAACGCGTCCCTGCGGGACTGAATAAACGGACCGTTTGGTAACCTGCCTTCGGCAACATCCAATGATCACTGCCGACACCGGATGCTCCGGGAGAATGCACGTTTTGCACGTCATCTCCTTGAGATCCCAGAAAAGATGCAATCCCCGGGAATCTTATAAAAATACCAGACGTTCCGGAAAAAGGTCAAGACGAAAGTGACCCCGGATGGGTACCAGCCTGTAGTAGAATCCCAGCAATCCCTCCGACCCAATTAAAGAAGATATCTCGAAGGTCGAAGATCCGATTTGGCAGGATCCATTGGATGATTTCATCCCCGACCCCGACGGTGAAGACAAACCCAATCGGCCGTCGCTGGTGATCGTAATGGTCCCCTCCAAATCGGTCCGGTGGAGGTGCGCCCCCGTTCGTCGATACATCTCAAGCACTTCTTCTTTCGGAAGGCCGTAGGGATTCGGGCCGGCGCTTAAAATGGCCCGCTCCGGACGAATCGCCTGAACGAAAGGTTCTATCGACTCTCCCCCATGATGCGGAATTTTGGCCACATTGGCCTTTAACTTCGGACCATAAATCGCCAAGAGCTCGCGCTGCACCTAGGGACCGATATCAGCCATGAAGCAGCACGATTGCCTCCCCATATCCGACATCGAGGAAGCGGATCTCTAAAGAAGGTGATGACTCAGCGTGAATGGAATCAATACAGAAAAAGAAGAAGAGATAATAGAAGAAGAGGGAAATGCGGTTGAAGCGCGACTGTTGGAAGGAAGGTCCTCCTACGAGGCTCCGCGGCCGGCCAAGACGACGAAGATGGTTTTGATGAAAATTTTCAGGTCGAGCTTTAAAGACCAGTTGTCGATGTAGTGGAGGTCGAGCTCCATCCATTTTTTGAAATCGGTAATCTTGTTACGGCCATTGACCTGCCAAAGGCAGGTCAACCCCGGCTTCATGGAGAGCCGCCGCCGCTGCCACCGCTCGTATTTCGCAACTTCTTCAGGCAAGGGAGGGCGCGGGCCGACGATGCTCATGTCGCCGCGAAGGACGTTGTAGAGCTGTGGGAATTCGTCGAGGCTGGTTCTGCGGAGAAGGCGGCCGACCCAGGTGGTGCGGGGGTCTTTGAGAATCTTAAATGCAGGCCCCTTCATCTCGTTCAGATGCTCAACGTCATTTCTCATCCCCTCTGCATTCTCCAGCATGGACCGGAATTTGTAGAGGATAAAATGCCTCCCATTCAAACCAATCCGGTTCTGTCGGAAAAGAACCGGGCCGGCCGATGTCAATTTGATCATCAAAGCGATAAGCAATGAGAGGGGAAGAAGTGCGAGCAGTACAACGGAAGCGATGATGAGATCAAAGACCCGCTTCGCCGCCAAGAGCACTTCGTCATGCGGGGTGGTCGTGAAAGTCAATAACGGCACTCCGTGAAGATCTTCGAGGTGAACTTTCGCGATCATATGAGGGAAAAAGTTGACCGCCACGCGGGTCCGAATTCCCTGCTCTTCGCAGAGGAGGAAGATTTCTTCGAGTTCTTCCAGTCTTTTCCGAGAAACGGCAAAGATTAATTCATCAACAACAACTCTCTGAAGCATCGATGGAAGATCTGCAACATGCCCGAGAACTGGGGCTTTTCCGACTTTCTCGATCTTTATTTCCTGATTATCCGAAACAAAACCGATCAGCCTTAATCCCCAGTGTTTGTTTTTCCCGATGATTTCGGCCACCTCTCTGGCCCGTCTTCCCGTCCCGACGATCAAGATATTTCGATAGTTATAACCTCGTTTTCTGGCGGCACGGATAAAGGTTCGAAGTGTCAACCTCTCTAGAAAAATGAAAATAAAACTCAGAGATCCAAATGAGATGATGAAAAGACGGCTGATATAGTCGGCTTTGGCGGCAAAGACAATCGCCATGAGAAGGAGCGTTCCCAAGGAGGAAACCTTGACCAGGTTCCAGACTTCCCGCCAGAAGGTTTTCGTCCTTTGGGATTCATAAAAGCCGATATAGTAAAAAAGGGACGACCAAAGGGGAACGATTACATAGACGAGCCACAGATACCGATCAAAGGAGAGGAGTCTCCCGTAAGGTTCTGAAAAATAGGAATCCCTAAGGAGAAATGAAAGAAAGAACGCCCCGATCAGTAACGCGACATCTGTCAGGTAAACCCAGAGTGAGATAAGTTTTGCTTTCTGCCTTAACATTGAACCTCATTAACATACCAAAAAGTAAAATAACACGATTGATTTTCCACATGCAATAGCGATCTTCAACCTAACCTGGCATTGCCGAAACCGAAAAGACGTTAAACACTCGTGAATCGTTAAACGAATTCCATTTCTGAATCAACGGAATGTTTGAAACTTTTCGTCCACATAACTTTTTATTTTTTCTTTGAACACTTCTTTATCAAACTGTTCTGCGTGCCGCCGGATGTTCTGAGGGTCAAACGACATCTTCTCAAAAAGATGAATCGCATCGATCAGATCTTCGGTGGTTTGCCTCTTAAAAAAGGTCCCTGTCAGTCCGTCTACGACCGTTTCCAATGCCCCTCCCCGTCCATAGGCAATCACGGGCCGTCCGGAGGCCATCGCTTCGACAGGGGCAATTCCGAAATCTTCCTCTCCAGGGAATATAAAAGCCCTGCAATTCCCTAGATATTGGGCTAATTCTTCATCCGAAATCCGGCCGAGGAAAACAATATTCTTTTTTGCCATTTTTTTGAGTTTTTCCTCATACGGACCCGTGCCAATAACGACCAATGGCAGAGATAGCCGATTGAAGGCATTGATGACGAGATCGATCCGTTTGTATGTATTCAATCGCGAAACAACCAAAAAATAGTCGTCCTGCTTTTCTGAAATAGAGAATCGGGATAAATCAACGGGAGGATAGATTAGATCGGCTTGGCGGGAATAGAGCCTTCCTATTTTCCGGCAAATATGGCGAGAGATCCCGATATAGTGATGGACACGGTCAATGGTTTTGAGATCCCAGTTTCTCAAGCGCCAAAGCGCCAAAGGCAAAATCATTTTATAAAATCGATTAAACTCTTCTTGGGCAAGGTACGATTCCGTCTCCCAGACAAATCGCATCGGTGTATAACAATAACAGATATGACAAGTCCCTTGCGGCACGGAAGCCCCTTTCGCAAAGGCGCTGCTGCTACTGAGAATGACATCATATCCATTCAGGTCAAAATTTTCTATTGCAATCGGGTATAGGAGCAGATATTTCTTGAAGTGCCGGTCGAGAGATGGAAGACGCTGCATAAAGGAGGGGCGGATGTCCATCCGTGAGAAGACCGGAGGGAGCTTCGCGGGAAGAAAAATTGATGTATAAATCGGTGCATCTGGAAACACCTCGTGCATCGCCTCAACCACCCTTTCCGCCCCGCCGTATTGATTGAGATAATCATGGATGATGGCTATTTTCATCAAGATGCTCTATGAGAACCACTCAAAAAAACGAAGGGAAGGGGCGCTGATACTTCAATGTATAATGTATATGGATCGCATTACTCTTCAGATTGTCCAGGTTTAATTTTATCTGCTCCGAATCATCCGATCATAAACATCCAACGTCATGGCAGCACACTTCTCCCAGGTAAACTGCTTTGCTCGTTCTAACCCCTTTTGCCTGAAAAAACTCCTGCGCTGATCGTCATCAAGGAACGACTCTATCTCTTCGCTCAATCGATTTACATCTCCAGGATGGAGTTGAACGCCAGCGTCCCCAACGACCTCCGGAAGAGAGGAGACATTGGAGGTAATCACCGGTGTCCCGGATGCCATCGCCTCCAAGGGAGGGAGCCCAAAACCTTCATACAATGAGGGGTAGACGAAAACGACTGCGCCACTATATAAGGAGGGAAGATCTTCTCTCGGAACATAGCCTATTTTTATGGTTGTTGATCGAATGCCGAGTTTTTCGATCTCGACATCGAGCCCTTCCATCAACCATCCCATTCCCCCGACTAACACAAGAGGATACCGCTCTCTCAAACGGCTCGAAAGGACAGCATACGCTCTTAGCAGAGTCGTAATATTTTTTCTTGGTTCCAGCGTTCCGAGATACAAAACGTAAGAGCCAGGTTTCAATCCATAACGAGACAGGGTCTCATTTAAAAGATGAGAAACGATCGGTTTAAAGTGATCATCCACCCCGAGGGGCGTGACTGTGATTTTTTCGGGAGATAGGCTCAAATACTTTACCATCTCCTGCTTGATCGCTTCCGAAATCGTAATATAATGCGATGCGCGATGTAGCCTCGAATAAAAGTAACGATCCATGTAACGGATTCGTTCGCTAGGGTGGGTCTCCGGAAAAAGGTAAAAGGAGAGATCGAATACCGTCAGGACCGTAGGCCCATTGAATCTCATCGGGATGTAGTTGGTCTCATGGTAGAGATCAAACTTTCTTCGCCACTGACCAAAAGCGAAAAGAAGATCAAGGGATGTCCGATAAGCTGGATAGACCTTTCCAAGCCGACGGGCAAAATCTCTTGCGCTCACATATGACTCCAGGGGGCGATCCTTTAAATGAGGACTGCATTGGAAGCCGTAGTAGAAGAAAAAGTTGAATTGAGACCTCAAAGCCAGCAGCGCTTTGGAATTTTGATAAACATAACTCCCAATGCCGCTTCGGGGGCTTAGAAGTGGAATGCCGTTGATGATAATTCGCATAGAATATCTATTTTCTGAGAATTACCGTTAATGTTGAGTGAAACTAACTACACGGAAATAAAAAAGGCTGAGCCATGCTGAGATAATTTTTAACTTTGACTTCAAATTCCCATTTCCTGATCGCCGCGCCTTAATGAAAAACAAAGTGTTTATTCATAAAATACGAGAATGCCACATAAACAATACCGGCTAGTATTTGGCTAACCGCCTCATGAACGAAGAATACCTTCACAAGCAGGTAAAGTACCACCAAATTTGCGCCAAACGCGACTGCAAAAACTGCCAAAAAACGGACCACTTCTCCAGAAGGCGGTTTAGTCGATTTGAATGTAAAGGTTCTATTCAAAGTAAAGGAGAATAACAGTCCGGTTGAGTATCCGAACACATTACTGAGTTCGGGAGACACCCCAAAAAAATACATACAACTGAATATGGCTGCGTAACCCAACAGCGTATTCAGTACCCCAACTGCTAGAAATCTCGAAAATTGCCTCTTCACTTCGAAACATGCACGAAGTACTGGCCGCCGAACGGGAACCATCCAAGTCTAGGTTCCAACCAAGCGAGTCTTGTAAAACTTGGAGGGAAAAACAAACAGTACTCGGTACGCGGATATTTGAATCCCGTTGACTTTAGATATTGCCTCAATTCTCTCGGCAACACCAGAATGGCATCGTCATCATATGGGCAATTTGAAACAATCCGGCGTGTCACCGGATTGTAAGGGTTATGTTCGAAAATAAATAGATCCCCTGACGAATCCAGGCGCTGATATAGTAAATTAGAAACATTCCCCCGTTCACTAATCGGGATATGGTGATAGACGCCGGCCACAAAAATCAGATCAAACGTTCCGGGACTCAACGTCCCATCCCCCTCGTCAAAAAACGCAACATCTGGTTGATCCCGGCGAGCGATCTCGAGACTCGCGCGAGAAAGATCCGTACCAATGATCTCGACCTTCGGGAAAGCTTCTCTTAAGAATGGGATATTTCTTCCAATCCCGCAACCGTATTCAAGTATCCTTTTCACCGGTCTGGAAATGTGGGATCTCATCAGCTCTACTTTATATTTTGCAAAGTATGCATCATTCTTGGAGAAGAATCCTGTACTCTCCCGCAAGAGTTGATTGTAATTACCGGTGTACTTGTCAAAATCAACGCGATTCGGCACGGCGAGAAATCACCTCCTCAATAATATAGCGAGGGCGCCCTTTAACTTCCTCGTATATGCCGCCAATGTAAGCACCCATGATTCCAATTACGATAAGTTGCACGCCACTGAAAAGAAGTAACAAAGTGACAATTGTTGTCCAGCCACTCGGGATGCTCCGATCGATGAAGTAGCTGATGACGGTACCCAACATGAAAAATAATGCCAGAGCGGCAAAACCCACCCCGACAAAAATACCAATGTATAAAGGCTTTGTGCTAAACGATAGGATGCCGGCCATGGCCAACTGTAGCATCCTGGAGAGCGAGTATTTCGACTCGCCCGCAAAGCGGCGTTCGGCAACATATTCGATGCTCGTTTGCCGGAAGCCGATCCATGAAAAGACGCCCCGAAGGAACATGTTGCGTTCCTGAAAATCGTTTGTGAGCGAAAGGGCAACCCTGCGGCTGATAAGACGAAAGTCTGCAGCGTTGGCATTGATCGGCACGCGCGCGAGAAACCCAAGCAGCCGGTAAAAAAGGTTTCCCAACGTTCGCCTGAAGAAACCGATGTCATCCGTATCGCGCCGAATCGTATAAACCACGTCGGCGCCTGCACAGAACTCAGCGAGAAGCTTCGGAATCAATTCAGGCGGATGTTGCAAGTCGCTGTCCATCATTACGATCACGTCCGCAGCGGCAGCATTCTCGATTCCTGCAAGGAGCGACATTTGATGGCCAAACCGCGATGATAGTGCAATGACTTTTGAGGCAGAATCCATTGAAACAATACCCCTGAGGATATCAAGAGTTTTGTCGGTGGATCGATCTACCACGAAAATGATATCCGAGTCGACGTTTTCCAATTGGTCCAGCACCTGGCGGGTACGAGTATAAAAGTGAGAAATTACTTCCTCTTCATTAAAGACTGGGGTGACAATAGTGAGTTTCAGTCTAGGCATTCCCCCCCCCTGCTGTTTCCAATTGATTGGTTTTTGTCATGTCGGCAAAAATTGCAGGCACATCGTAACCGTTGCGGTTAGATAAACTGGGTGCCTCCCGCACAATAGAAAGATCTAAACCATGCGCCTCCAGATGACGCATCAGGATGTCCCGCACGGTGACGGGAACGCCGCTGGCTACGTGGTAGACCCTGCCGGATACTCCAAGAGCAGCGATCGTGAGCAACTGAGTTGCTGCTTCGTCTGTGGAGAGGTAATCCCGGATGGCTGATAGAGGCCCGACATCGATGATCGACCTCTTTCTCGCCACAACTTCATTAATCTGATGCTGTAGGCGCCCGACGAACAACCTGTCGGATATCCCCGGTCCGTATAAGTTGAATACGCGCGCACAGACCACTTCCACCCCTTGGTAAGCATAAAGGCCCAGCAACTGGGTTTGCCACGCCTTGCTGATCCCATAAACCGAGACAGGAGCTAATACATGATCCTCCCGAATTGGATTTTCAACCGGACTAACCACGCCATACTCAGCGGCAGAACCGATTAAGATAATGCGGGTCTTAAGACCCTTGCGCTGCACCCAATCCAGAATATGCTGCGCCGGGGCGACATTGGTTGAATAAGCTTCAGGAAGATCACCGGAAAATGTTGCCGCTAGATGGAGTACCAGGTCCGGTTTGGCTTGATCAAAAGCAGCTGAGAGCTGTTCCGGGTCGCGAACGTCGCACCGTATTCCGGACGGATCATCGTTTCGATACTGCCTCCCTGCTGCAATAATGTCATAGCTTCCTAACTTTTTCATCCTGGCAATAACAGCCCGACCGAGCGCACCCGTGCCTCCGGTCACCAGTGCTTTCTTCATAATGCAATTCCCAATTGATCGGCAAGCTCTAAAAAGTTTTCATCAGCATACTGATAGTCATCAGGACGACCGATGTCCAGCCAATATCCGGAGAACGGTTCAATGTTGATTTTTTGTCCTTTCGCCAACCCATCGACCATCAAATTATCAAAACCATATGGTTTCCCTCGCGGCAAAATATCAATCACGGAGCGGTTCATGCAATAGATCCCCATACTGACATCAAAATCAAATTTCGGTTTCTCCTGAAACTCGGTCAAATGCCCCGCTTGATCGTATTTCAATACGCCGAAATCGATTTTAACCTGTCTATGATATGCAGAGACGGAAATCTGATTTCCTTTCCGAACGTGCGTTTCAAAAAATGACCGGTAATTAAGGTCGCACAAGATATCCCCATTCATTACGAGGAAACTCTCCGGCAGATCCTTCACCAGGGTTAGTGGGCCGATCGTGCTCAGTTCGCCCTCTTCAAGCGAGTAATCAAGCTTCACGCCTAGACGTGATCCGTCACCAAAATAAGCCATAATCAGATTAGACAGGTGATTCACGGCAAGCGTAACGTGGGTAAATCCCGAACGGGCCAGCTGCATGATTACAATTTCCAGAATGGAGTACTTTCCACCCAATGGCACAAGCGGCTTAGGAATAAGTGCCGTATAAGGGCGCAGTCGGGTTCCCTTTCCACCAGCCAGGATGATCGCTCTCATGATCGTTTCCTCTTTAAATGTTGTACAGCCAAGCCTTATAACGAGTGAGATTGTCGGGTTGTTTGAACCAACGAATGGTGTCTCTCAATCCCGCCTTCAGGTCATGGCCCGGCCGCCACGAGGTAAGCGTGGTAATCCGGGTGTTATCGCCCATGAGTCGGTATACTTCAGAGGCTTCCGGGCGGAGCCTCTCCTCGTCGGCAACAATTTTTGCTTCGGGGTTCAGATCGGCAATCAAGATCTGCGCCACATCGCCGATTGAATGCTCTTCACCGGTCGCGATATTGATTTCCTGTCCGATTGCGGCGTCCGCCCCGGCCAATGCGATGAACCCTTGGACCGTATCCTTAACATAGTTGAAATCACGGGTGGGCGTCAGATTTCCAAGCCGCAATTCGATTTGTCCCGATAGCAATTGGGTAATCACGGTCGGAATGACCGCTCTTGCGGACTGACGGGGTCCATACGTATTAAACGGGCGGACGATCACAACGGGCGTTTCAAAGGAACGATAGAACGACTCGGCCAAGCGGTCGGCGCCGATCTTGGTGGCGCTGTATGGCGATTGGCCTTGGAACGGGTGTTTTTCATCTATGGGAGCGTATTGTGCGGTGCCGTAAACCTCGGAGGTGGAAGTTACCAAGACGCGCTCGGTCCCTTGCTGACGCGCCGCTTGCAGCACATTCAGCGTCCCCTTGATGTTGGTATCGACGTATGAATCGGGCGAATGATACGAAAAGGGTATAGCGATCAGGGCCGCCAGGTGAAAGACGACGTCGTACCCTTTCATCGCTTGCGAAACGCCATTTGGATCGCGAATGTCCCCGGAGAAAACATCGAGAGACTTTAACTTCTCCGCTGACAATGTATCCAGCCAACCCCAGCTATTGAAAGAGTTATAAAAAACAAATGCCCTGACATCACAGCCGCGATCCAGCAACGCCTCCACTAAATGGCTGCCGATGAATCCATCAGCCCCGGTCACCAGTACTTTTTTGTTCTTGAGCTCCATTACACCCCCAATGACTCAGCTTATTTCTCCCGGCCGACTTTCCATTGACCGAGGCCACCGTAACTTTCGCCAGACGCCGGTCCGGAATTCAGTCGGCATTAAGGCCCACAGGAAAATCAGCCCGTATATGGTATAAAGAATCCAGAATCCAGTCAAGGGCCAGTGCCGGTATCTGATCTCAAGCAGATTGCGTCCGGCGGGGACTGAAAGGGTGCGTAATCCATCCTGCTCGACCCATTTCACCCGTTTTCCGTTTAGATAATATCTGAGTCTTGGATTATGCCAAAACAGGTACTGTACAGTGGTCGGCGAGGATGATTCGAGGTCGAGGCGTAGATAGCTCGCATGATCGGTTGCAAATTCCCTCACTTTCAAGTCGGATAGTTTTACGGAAGCGGGCACAGAAGCCGCGACCGGCACCTGAGCAGAACGAAAAACCTCCACCTCCGCAAGGCTCAGGAAGCCTTGGTCGGTAGACGTCCCACTCAGTTGAACGCGAATATATCTGCCGCGCACTCCCCCTGTCTTTATCGTGCCCTTAGGATTGGGGGTAAAATTCACTTTGCTCCAGGTTGCTGGCCTCGTCCGCAGTTCGGAGGCTGTATCGCTCGGTAAAAAGGGGATTTCCGAAATAAATATCCAGTAATTGTTGAGCCGAAATCCGCAACAATCGGTTCTATTCCAAACTCGTATGCTGTCGATTGGCTCGACAGCGCCTAAGTCGATTTCAAGCCAGGAATGAGATTCACCTCCGGTATGGGTAACCGAGCCGAGGTTATAGTCCCCATTCGTATTACCGTCGACCGCCAGCCTTGCCTCCCCTCCGCCATTGCTACTCTGCCTGGCAGGTTTCCCCAGAGCGATATTTTCCAGCTTATTCGGTTCATTTCCGTTTGGAAAAGCCCTGAAATATCCGTTGTCGAAAATGATGGAGTCAGATGACGCCACTTTTACCGCCCGGGTGTGCAGAGGGAGGACCACGGCGTCGTTCGGGAGCCTGTACAATTCATCGGTTTTTATATTTGTAAACAGAGCGCCTAAAGCGCCGATCCCAAGGTCCGACTCGCGCGCAACGACAAAATCGGCGCCCGAATTCTCTATGACTTCCCAATCCGGGCTGACGGCGACCTCTCCCATAACCGGCATTCTTCGCATGTAGTCGGCCCGGGCGGAAAGATAGAAGGTAAAACCGCCGTAGGACGACAGTCGCAGATCTTTCAATACATAATAGGGGAAGACCTTTGGAAATGTCTCCACCCCGCCTTTGGTCCACATGGGGGTGATGTCGACATACTTTATGACCTCCTTGTCGTCAAAGCGTTTGAGGTATGAGACGAACCGCGCTTTCTCCCCTTCATCTAAAATAACTCCTTGCCGTTTCCGTTGTTCCTCGAAGGTACTTCCGCCGACAGAGAAGTCATACATGCGGTCGAGGGGGGGAAGACAAAATAGCACAATTGCGACGCCGTAGACGAACGCTTCGTCGGGGATTAAAAGCGTAAAAGCGAATAAACACGCCAGAAGCAGCTCAAAGATCAGATAGTTGTTCAGCCCCATTTCCTTCGCCAAGACAGGATTACGGCTCACGATGTATGCAGCCACGAGGGTGGCAACCACAAGGATGGTCAGAACAACTCTTAACGCAACCGGAGGGCGCACTTGGACTAACGCTTTAAGCATCAGGGCAACCATCACAGCAAATAGCAGATACGTGGGGAGCAAAAAGCGCTGATAAATATGCATCTTCCCCACCTGGGGAACCAGATAATAAACCAAGTCGCTAACCACGCTGTAATGACCGAAGATCGCCAAAACAGCCGCAAAGTAAACGAAAGCGGAAACTTTGAATATTTTCCAATCCCGCGCGGTCAGCGCGGTCATTGTCTTGGGACTGAGAATAAAAATAGCGGCGGTCGTGATGGCAATAAGACCCCAGGCCAAAGAAAACTCATAGCTCGGTCCCGGAACGTCAAAATGAGAGGAAATGAGCCTCAGAAAAGTTTGCGGCAGCTCCGCCAGTTGATACGCACTATAAAAAAGCGATACTACATTAACACTCGTTGTTTCCTTATGAAATTTATAAACTGCATATAAATAAGGCGACACGATCAGCGATGCGCAAAGATAGGGAGTAGCGGCAAAAAATAACGCACGCACCCGTTCATCAAGTGAGATTGAATCATCGATCACAAGTAGCTTCGCCGCGACCAAACCGGCCGACAGAGCCAGACAGGCAACGCCGAGAGGCATATACCCTCCCATAAAACCGATCACGACAGGCAAACAGGCGAATACGAGCCGCCGGAGATTGGGTCCCTCACTATAGGCCAAAGCACTGTATGCGGCCCAGGGAATAATCGTTGCACAAAGGAGAAACGATGGTTGTGTAAGCGAATTCATCATGTATAGGCTGAATGCGAATATGGCGGCAATCAGTGCGGCGGGGCCGAATTCAAAAGAAAAGAAACGGGTGAACAGTTTTAAAGAAAAATAGCACGCAAGAAAGGAATGTGCCGCAAACATCAACACCAAAAAGCGGCCGAGATCTTGCCGCGTCGTTGTTTCCGGCGCCGCCAGCAAACTGTAGATCACGACAAATGGATGATAGGCGAAGAAGTTGGGGCTCAGAAAAAAGTCGGAACTGCCGTTATATGAGGAGAAGTCGATCGCCGTGAAATTAAATGAATGGATCAGCATCTGTGTTTTGGCCAATGCCGGTAAATACCAACCGAGGGTGTCTCCCCCATAGAGAAACCCAGCGTCGACCGACCCGTTCCTTAATGCTGGCAGGTAAAAAATTGCCGTCATTGCAATGGCAAGCGCAAAACTTCTGTTCCGCTTAATGAGCGCAATGAGCGCAGTCACTGCGGCGATTGACATTTCAACGGCTGCATGTTTGATCAAAGCAAATCCTTGTTATTATTCTGATACCCATCTATTGGGCCCATGCCTGGAACTTTATAGTCCATTACAGCTTATTAAAAAATATTTTCAACTTATTTTTGATTCTATAGCGGAAAGAATTCCGTATCTCTTCGAGCATCTTGCTGCGGTCGACCAGGGTTTGCCGCGTTTCAACCAATTCCCGCGTCAGATCCGACACCCCTTTGCTGCTCTGTTCCAGCAGCGCAGTTCGTTCCAAGAGAATCTCCCGCGTCTCGACCAGTTCCCGCGTCCGTTCCACCAGTTGCCGACGGCATTCAATCAAATCCTGGGTGACGACGGAATACTCCGTCTGGAAACAGTTTTCCAAAGCGGCAGGATCCAGTTCTCCTCCCCGTCGAAGAAGATGCAGCCCGTTGGCACAGCGGGCGATGTTGTCCCATGCCACGGTGTACTCACGAACCCCATCCCCATGGTTAAACCGGTTCGGAAATGATCGATTGATTAAAATGTCATCAAGAGATGCGGACAATAAAATGTTCCCGCAATCAACGCCGCGCTCCCAATACGATCGAGCTTCTTCTTTATCGCTCAGTGAGTATGCAATCTTTCCGGCATTGAACCAAGCCTCCGTGGTCTTGGTGGCCAAATGGATTCCAAATCCACGCACATCCAAGCCGGCGCATTTCACGAATGTAGCCTTTGCCCGCTCCAGATGGCCCCCCCTCTGGAGAAGCTTCGCTTTAACAAAAAGAAGAGAGACCTGCCAACGCAACCCCATGGGGCCTTCCGGCGGATCGGCGACAACGACATCGATGCAGCCGATGATCTCTCGTACCGCAAGCGCCTCCGCAAAACACCGCTCAAGAACGCGATACGCCTTTACGGAAAGCGCTGCGGCATAATCGCTCGAATTCTTCGGCGAAACCGACATCACTTCAGAGGCCAGTTTTTCCAGGGCATCCACACGCTTCAATCGATACCCTACATTCACCATGGCGTGCATCAACCATGGATTTTGGTATGACTCAGCGTAACGAATCGACGCATGTCCGGCATGAGCAATATTATGAAACATACGCTCTTGGTAATCTTGAGTTGTACCCAACGGCGATTTCATTGCCACCATCAACCACCATTCGCAATCCGCTGGAACCTGCTCGGTAATGGCCACCTTTCGAAATGATCTAGGCCGTGTCTCCCACTGATTCCCGTTGTGGGAGTTTTTACACCGGCTTGCCGTCTGGGCAAAAGCTTCCTCCAAAACAAAATGCGACGCAAGTTCACCCTGTAATCTCGTCCAGTCATACACGTGAAGGTGATAAGGGTTCGGATCTCTTCCGGTTTCATCACTCCAATTGTTGGGAACGCTTACGATAATTCGGCCACCAGGAGAAAGGAGGCGGTGGAATTCCTTCAAAAGGGCTGGAGGATCTGCGACGTGTTCTAGTGTCTCAAAAGATACGATGACATCGAAGGAACCATCCTTATAAGATGAAAGAGCATCGGGCAATATGCCCCAGAGATACTCCACTTGTCCGTTCTCATATGCAAACGATTGGGTCGCGTAGTTGACTGCGTATTCACTACCATCAAACCCCACAATCTTTTCGGCTTGTGTCATATACTGAATAACATGGCTGCCATAGCCGAGACCGCATGCCGCATCCAGGACACGATCACCAGGTTTAATGTAGTCACATGCCCACTGATATCGAATTACGTGAGCATCCGAACGCTCCCCGGAATCGCGCAACATGTCCATATGCAAGCCACGCTCTTCATTTAGGGATGCCAACGGATAGCTTATTAAAACCTTTTCTGGAGTTTTTTCTAAAGGAATTACAATCTGCCATCCATCTTGATTCAGTGACTCATAGTCGTTAATCCTGTAATAACCGGGATGCTTACGAAAGCCGGCTTCAAAACACCTCGCCTCCCACCACGCTCGTTTCTCAACCGTTAAATGCCAATGATCATCCCGATCCCGGATCGTCGCAAGCTTAAGAAAAACATAGCGCCCTGCAACACGGCGAATTTCCTGAAGTGCTTTCGGCACATCCTCAGGCGTAAGGTGCTCCATACAATCAGTGGTTACCACAGTATGAAAGGAGCTATCTCTAAATGGGATATAGAGAACTGATCCAAGACTAAATCGTCCAGGCATCCTTTTTTGGCAACGCGACACGACAACCCTCGATACATCCAGACCATACGCGTCTAGACCACGACGCAACAGTGCAGCTACTAAAGCCCCTTCTCCTGAACCAATATCAAGAATGCTGCCGAAACCACAAATCATGACAATTTGATCTGCTGTTAGTTCAAGATTGCCACTGGATTCACCGATACGATCCCTCCGGGTCCAGTAATTATCATACTCTGCGCTATAATTAGGTTCAGTCACCATGTCGCCTTCATTTTGAGGTCAACCACACCGCCGAAAAAATGCTCATTCTTCTTCATTAGAACTTGAAAGAAAGCTGCTTCATCCACCCAATGTAACACGCGCTGTGATATATAATCCGGCGTTTCTTCAAATGAAACTGCAGCCTGCACCTCGTAAAGATTGGTTCCCAGGCTACAGGCGCATTCGAATAAAACGTTAAATTGCTCGCACGCTTTGATTTGTCGGCTCCAAAAAACTGGCTCTACCGAATTGGCCGCCAGAATACTTATATCCTGATTGAGTGTGCCCCACGAGTAAATCTTGACTCCTTCTTTATTGCGGAGTCTTATGGCGATATTCAATTTATCAATGTCCGCCTGCGCTTCGCATACGATTCTGATGCGCAATCGCTCTCCTGGGTAATATACTAAGCACGGATTACCTTCGGAATCTAGTGTTTCCACTCGTATGATCTTCACTATGCCTTCGCCAAATGAAAGACGATCAGGTCGCGCACCAATTGCATTTTGTATTGAACAGGGATCAACTGCGACTGACGCCTGCGAAGCGCTGCCCACCTCTAAAGATTCTGTGGCTTTTACAGCGCGCCTTCGTGCCGCTATATCCTTTACGGCGGCGCTGAAATACACGGACTCCTCATCGTGTAATAGCCGACGATATTCAAGTATCACCTCCGAAGATAGCCCCCATTCGACGGCTACCCCCCTATTCAAGAGGAGTGCACGACTGGTCAATGTTCTGACGCTTTCCTGATCGTGAGACACAAATAATAATGTCGTACCATTATTGACCAATTTTTCAAGTTGTTGAAAACACCGCTTCTGGAATAACGCGTCACCAACTGCAAGCGCCTCGTCGACGATCAAGATGTCAGGTTCAACCTGCACTTGAACGGCAAAGGCAAGACGAACAAGCATGCCGCTGGAATAAGTCTTGACCGGCTGATCCAAATGCTCACCAATATCCGCAAATGCGGCAATCGCGTCAAATTTAATGTCCATTTGCTCTTTGCTGAATCCAAGCAACGCACCATTGAGATAAACATTCTCACGCCCGGAGAATTCGGGATTAAAGCCGGAACCCAATTCCAGCAAGGCGGCAATTCGTCCATTCGTCGTCACTGTACCCGTTGTCGGCGCAAGTGTCCCCGTAATGATTTGCAGTAACGTGCTTTTCCCGCTGCCGTTTCGTCCGATGATGCCGACGGACTCTCCCTTCCTGACCTCAAAAGAGATGTTCTTGAGCGCCCAGAATTCACGGAAATACCGTTTCGGATCCATTCCGATGAAATGTTGAAGCTTGGGAAAGATAAACTGTTTTAGCTGATCGCGAGGAGAATCGTAGAGTTCAAAGCGCTTGGAAATTTCTTCTACTCGGATGACGACATCATTAAAGGACATTGGCAAATCCCTTTCTGGTTTTTTGGAACCAGGCATACCCCATCCAAGCCACGAGGATCGAAATCAAGCTGTAAACTGTCAAACCGGCCCAATTCGGTAATTGGCCAAAAATAAGAACCGAGCGGGCCTGCTCAATGATAAATGTGAGCGGGTTAATCATCAGCCAGGGACGCAAGTCTTCAGGCAAAGCCGAAGTCGGGTAAAAAACAGGGGAAAAGAATATCATAACCGTCATTGCAAATCCAATCGCTTGCCCTACATCCCGCAAAAATACGCTCAAAGATGCAAGGACCCAAGCGAAACCTAATGTGAGCGCGACGAAGGGAAGTAACACCAACGGCATGAAAATAGCTGTCCAGTAAAAGGAACCATTGAGGATGATGAGAGCGATAGACAGTACAAATAGATTGACCAGACTATGGAATAACGCAGCTCCCATGCTGATAACCGGCAGGATTTCCAGGGGAAAGACAATCTTTTTGACGTAGCTGACATTATTAAGAATCAATCCCGGAGCGCGGTTGAGAACTTCAGAAAACAGACTATGCACGATCATGCCCACAAACAGCACTACGGCGAACTTAGTTTTTGTTTCTTCCCCACCGATACCCCAACGGGCTTTGAACACAACAGAGAAAACAAATGTGTACATCACCAGCATGAATATCGGATTAAAAAGGGACCACAGCAGTCCAATGGCAGAACCTTTGTAGCGACCGACCACTTCACGTTTTATCATTTGAAAAATGAGCTGACGATTACGCTGTAAACTGCTGACCAATGAAATTAGAGAAATAGGGGGTGCAACGTGGGGATTCATGTATTTTCCATTACAAGATCTAAACCACCGGCTTTACTCAGTCAACTTCTTTCTGAGCTTCCTTTTCAAAACAATGAGCCGTGCCGCCAGGCCCTCCCTGCGTAGTATTCGAGCCTGAGCGATAACCAAGCGTAGCAGTTGCGCGAGGCCCCGTCTGCGCTGTGCGCGTGCCTGAGCTACGATCAAACGCAATAATTGCATGATGCGCCAAGATACGCTAACCGGAGGGGGTAAAGGCGGCAGGATCGTCTCATAACCGGTGTATGTAGCGAAAGCGGATGGTGAGAAATCGCTGATGACGGCATTCTCTTGCCCCTCATTCCAAGGACCGGAAGGAAACTCATCCTCGAGATCAATAACGACGGTTGATGGGACTTCCTGGCTGATTACGCTCTCACCCACTAAAACAGCAAGCGTCTTTCTATCCAGATGAGGCAGCGCCAGACCCAAATCTTTTGGGAACCCTAGAACCCTGAAAATGAAACGTGCATAACCATTCGGTGCAGATGGATTAAGATGCCGGAAATCAATCCTCTCGTGGACGCTATGAATCGGTTGATCTCCATGTTTCAAAATGGCAGCCGTTGCTGCACAGTTCTTGTCCGGGTTCCGTGCCAAACTTCCCGCAAGGACTTGAAGATGATTGGAAAATATTTTCTCATTCGGCGCGACGAATACCACGGCATCCGTTTGTGGGGTCCGCTTCAAGACCTCGCCGATGATCTCGCCGACTCTGCGTCTCGATCTAATCTCCCGACTACGATCATAGGTAAAGAAATCGACCTCCAGCACATCAATCGGCATTCTCAATTTTGAAAGAACCGCTTTAATGCAAGACTGGTTTTCGCTCGCCGCAGTTTTGTCGATAATTAGGATTGGAGAAAAATCGGTGTATTCCTGAGTAACCACGCTGGCGATATGCGCATTAAGAATGGCATCCGAATATTCCGGCATTAGAAGGTTTAAACGAACGTTGATTCTCCTCTCCTCTGGACATTGACGATTAAGGAGCTTAAGCTTCCGATCTGAAAATCCGAGATACAGATCCTTCAGATTTTTCTTAAAAGTGAACTTCGTTCTAAATATATCCTGTGCTTTCGCTACCATTCCGAGGGCTTCATCGTGATTCTTTTTTGCCCAAGCAAGATGTTTTAATATGTCATCGCAGATTCTGTCGGCGGACCATCGGGTGTCAATGTATAGCAAAGAGTCGCCGAAAAACTTCTTAGAGAAGTTATTTTCATCGCAAATGACAAGCGCTCCGGCAGCCACGCTCTCGAACAAACGGCTCGACATCAGCTCGGAGTCCTTGTGCGCTTGCGATGACAAAACCAGCGCGATACCAGCTTTGGCGATTTCATCCATCATCGAAACACCGTCAAATGGAATCTCCCGGACATAGCTGTCATATCCGTCCCAGACCTTCACGCCCTGGAATATCCTCGGGCCGTAAATCCGGAGAACGCCAGTATGATCTAAGGATTTTAGCAAATCCTGATGGCGGGATCTCCCGCCACCGAGAGCCTCCCAGTTTATTCCAGCATAGAAAAGTTTATGGTCTCCCAGTGACGGCGGATGAACAATATCCGCGACTGAATGATATAGGTTGAAGAGAGGGGACAGATGCGTTGCGGCCCTTCGCACCATACGGCCGACATGGTCGTCGGCAGCAGGAGAACCGCAGCTTACAAAATCATCATGTGTCAGCAGATTCCGCGAGCAGCGTTGATAACCCCATTCGTGATAAAACTGGATGGGATTCCACAGTGCCACAAATGAAAAAACATCATAGAGTTTTGGCGTGTCATAATGAAGATGAAAAACGAAATCGACATCTTTTTTTGTTATAACGTTGGCTGGAGTCTCCAAGAGACGACCATCTGCATAAATCTCAATGCATTCCAGGCCGAGAGCGGCCGCCGCGATTTTCAGACGCGCGATTACCTCATCTTCCGCAGTCTTGATCTCAGGCCACAGCTTTACTACCGCGAAGCGCCCAACGAGCCCCGCAGGCAAAACAAAATCCTCAACCATGCTTTATGTACCGCCAATGATTATTCAAGAAACCCACTCGCCATCAATAACGAGCGCAGTCGCAGTCCTTCCGCATGCTTTGTGCGGGCATGCAACGTGACTGGGGCAACAGATTAGTGTTAAGAGGATCGGTGTTAGAGTCGCCCACCAAGCTGAGGAGTTTCGAGCCGTGCCAGAAAATCATTATAGGCATTCTGCAATCCGGTCTTTTCGTCGACCTTGGGGCGCCAGCCGAGTGCCTGGATGCGGGAACTGTCAAGGAGCTTTCTCATCGTTCCGTTCGGCTTCGACTTATCATAGACAATGCGCCCCTCAAAACCGATCACTTCGGCAATCAAATGGGCCAATTCCGCAATGGATAGATCATGACCGCATCCCACATTGAACACATCGTCCTTCACCGAGGCGGCCATCAGGCATTTCATAGCGTCGGCCAAATCGTCCACATACAATACTTCCCGTCTCGGTGTTCCGTCGCCCCAGACAACCAATTCTTTTTTTCCGGCCAGTTTCGCCTCATGGGCCCGGCGGAGGATGCCGGCAACGACATGGCCATGCTGGGGATGATAATTGTCACCCGGACCGTATAAATTGGGGGGGATCACTGAAATGAAGTTGCATCCGTACTGCTTGCGATATGCCCGGCAGAGCTCTATTCCCGCAATTTTGGCAATCGCATACGAACGAATGTTCTCCTCCAGTGGACCGGTCATCAGCGCCTCCTCGGAGATGGGCTGGGCCGCGATGGTCGGATAGGTACAATTCGATGCAACGAAAACCAGCTTCTCGGCTCCAAAGTGGTGCGCGGCGTGAATCACATTCGTTTGGATCATCAAATTACTGTATAGAAAATCAGCGGGAAAAGTGGTATTCGCATAAATACCCCCAACCTTCGCCCCGACATGAAAAATGAGCTCCGGTCGATTCTTGTCCATCCAATCGTAAACGGATTTTTGGCTGCATAAATCAAGTTCTTGACGCGAGGCGAGCAATAAATGAGCTCCCTCTTTGCTAAAATTTCGAGCCAGAGCAGACCCAAGCATCCCACGATGGCCCGTAATCCACACTCTTTTTCCACTAAATGGGAATATACCATTTCCAGTATATATTTCAGGCATTAATTCACCTTTTTCAATTTATGGCACCTGAAGATCACTGCGACTTGCATTCGAAATGTGTATCGAGTAAACATGAAGCGACAATGGAACCAGACACAGATATTGATAAGCCGACTCTCATCTGAGCCTCTATCGATGCGTAAAGTAAATCAATTTCACACACGGATTTTTTCTCTCCAATAGTCCAATAAATCCCGAAGCGTCTGCTCCATTGGAATCTCGGATTTCCAGCCAAACTCCTTTTTCAATTTTGAGGCGTCGCAAAGCATAAAGGGGATATCATTCGGGCGGACACGAACCTGCTGTTGTTGCAGCTCAATCCCTTTGACCCTGCTTTCACCAATCAAGATCTTCACCAGCTCCCCGATCTTCCATGCCTTATTACTGCCGATATTGTATACCTCTCCGCCCCTGGCATTTTCAAGAATAATCCGATAAGCCCTTACTACATCGCGTACATCGGTGAAATCCCGCCGTGTTTCAAGATCACCGACATGAAGGACCGGCTTACAAAGCCCCTTTTCGATTTCGACGATCTGCTTTGCAAAGCTCGAGCATACAAACTGCTCGGATTGTCGCGGACCGATGTGATTGAACGGACGGACACGGATCACATCCATTTGATAGGTGGTCGCGTACTGGTATGCCAACAGGTCTGAACAAGCCTTTGTCACACCATAGGGACTGATCGGTTTGAGGGGATATTCTTCAATTACAGGCAAACGATCTTCCGGCACATGGCCGTATACCTCACCTGATCCAACAATTAAAATCTTCGGAGTCAACCCCGTCGACCGAACGGCCTCGAGCAGATTCAATGTTCCACAAAAATTTACTTCATAAACCGATCTCGGATTAGTGTCGGCATCTGGAACAAAAGCTGATCCGGCCAGGTGATAAAGATATTTTGGTTTAACCCCAAGTAGGATTTGTTCAACAGTTCTAGAATTTCGGATATCCCCAGGCAAAACCTCGATTTGCGATTCGATTCGTAAGAGATTCGACACCTCTCGCGTTAAGGCAATCCCGGAGACTTGATACCCCTCGTCTACCAGCAAGTCGGAAAGATGACTTCCAACAAATCCGTTAATACCGGTAACAAGAACGCTGGACCTACCTCCGGGCGACCTGTCTTTTGACTTTTTCAAGATCGGCCTCGACCATCATCCGAATCATTTCTTCAAAAGAAACTTTCGGCTCCCATCCTAATTGGGTCCGGGCTTTTGTCGCCCCACCCAATAGATGGTTCACCTCTGCTGGTCTGAATAAGGTCTTGTCGATTACGACAAAATCATTGTAGTCCAGACCGACATGGGTAAACGCCAACTGGGCGAGTTTTCTCACCGAATGCTTGATCCCGGTAGCAACAACATAATCATCCGCCTTCTCCTGCTGAAGCATTCTCCACATGGCCTCAACATAATCACCGGCAAACCCCCAATCCCGCTCTGCATCCAGATTGCCCATTTGAAGTTCTTTGACCATCCCCAGTTTTATTTTTGCAACTGTATTCGTCACTTTTCGCGTCACAAACTCCAGTCCCCTGCGAGGGGATTCATGATTAAATAAGATTCCCGAACAGGCAAAAATATTATAGCTCTCACGATAGTTCACTGTGATCCAATGGCCATAGACCTTCGCCACACCGTAAGGACTTCTGGGGTAAAAAGGGGTTTTTTCCGTTTGTGGTATCTCTTGAACCTTTCCGAACATCTCCGATGAAGAAGCCTGATAAAACTTTGCGTCGGGTTTATTTTTTCGAATCGCTTCTAGAATACGCGTCACTCCAACACCTGTAATTTCAGTAGTTAAAACAGGCTGGTTCCAGGAGGTTGGAACAAATGATTGTGCAGCAAGATTGTAAACCTCATCCGGCATAATGCCTTTAATTGCTTCATCGAGAGAGGATTGATCGGTCAGGTCTCCCTGTACAAAATGAAGTTGATCGCGGATGTGCTCCACGCGTTCGTAATTTTCGACGCTAGAACGTCGAACCATTCCGTAGACCTTGTACCCCTTTTGTAAGAGCAACTCTGCTAGATATGATCCATCTTGTCCAGTAATTCCTGTAATTAATGCTTTTTTCATTATTTTTCCTAATAACAGATTAATTCTTTTAGTTGTTGACCTTTGCTAAAATCCCATCAATATATTCTTGCATTTTGGTCAATCGGGCTTGACTGCTCGCCTCAAATCGGAGTACCAATGCCGGCTGGGTATTTGAAGCCCGGATGAGGCCCCATCCATCCTCAAACAAAATCCGGATGCCATCGATATCAACCGTTTTGTATTTGCCGGAGAAATATTCTCGGCACTTTTCGACCACTGCAAACTTCCGGTCATCCGGACAATCAACACGGATCTCCGGCGTCGCATATGTCTTTGGCAGATCCGAAAAATAAGAAGACAGCGTCTGTTCACTATTCACAAGAATCTCCACCAATCGACATCCCGCATAAATCGCATCATCATACCCAAAATACCGATCCGCAAAGAAGAGATGGCCGCTCATCTCCCCGGCCAACAGCGCCCCGGTTTCCTTCATTTTGGATTTGATCAAAGAGTGCCCGGTTTTCCACATGATCCCGTTTCCGCCGAGCCGCGCAATTTCATCATAGAGGACTTGAGAAGCCTTGACTTCGGAGATAATGATCGCGCCCGGACTTCTTTTGAGAATATCCGTCGCGAAGAGAAGCGTAAGCTTATCCCCCCAGATAATCTCACCCTTCTCATCGACCGCACCCAACCGGTCGCCATCTCCATCAAACGCAATCCCGACATCCGCCCGTTCCTTTCGAACGCATGCAATAAGATCGGCAATGTTCTCGGGAACGGTCGGATCGGGATGATGGTTCGGAAATCGTCCATCCGGCTCGCAATAAAGCGGAATTACTTCGCATCCCAGCTGTTCAAATATCTGAGGAGCAATCAGGGCCGCCGCCGCATTTCCGCAGTCAACCACCACTTTTTTTGATCGGAGGGAACCGAAGTGCTTCACGAAATAGCGGAGGTAAGTAGCCAGAAAATCAGGCTCGAAGGTCAATTCCCCCTTCCCCCGGTCGAAATCGCCGCTCTCCGCCATCGTGCGGACTTGCTGGATCTCGGCGCCGTAGAGGGTTCCCTTTCCGCGGCAGAGTTTGAATCCGTTAAATTCGGCTGGATTGTGGCTGGCGGTGATCATGACCCCGCCGTCGACTTGCAAGTTGAAGAGAGAAAAATAGAGGACCGGTGTCGGACAGGCGCCGATATCGACGACATCGATACCGGTCGAGAGGAGTCCCGCCAACAATGCTTCCCGAAGCGAAGGGCTGCTGAGCCGAATATCATAGCCGAGCGAGATCTTTTTTCCGCCGGATCGGCGGATCAGCGTGCCAAAGGCCTTCCCGATCTCTTCGGCCACCTTCTCGGTCAGGACAGTTCCGTAAACCCCTCGGATGTCATACTCTCTAAAGATCGACATGGTTAGCCCTTTTTGGCCTCCACTCGCCCGTAATCATCCTGATACCGGACGATGTCGTCTTCTCCGAGATAATTCCCGCTCTGCACCTCGATGATCTGGAGCGGCTCATCGCCCGGATTCTCCAGCCGATGCTTCACCCCCATCGGGACAAAGGTGCTCTGGTTGGCCTGAATGGTATAAACACTCTCCCCGCAGGTGACCCGCGCCGTTCCCGCGACCACAACCCAATGCTCGCTCCGCTTATGATGCATTTGAAGGGAAAGACGCGCCCGAGGATTGACCAGAATCCGCTTGATTTTGTAATCGCGTCCCTCTTCCAGAACGGTGTAGCTCCCCCAGGCGCGGATGACCGTTCTGTGAACGCGGTGTTCATCGCCGTTGCGGCCTTTCAGCGCCTCAACGACCTTCTTGACCTCCTGCGCCTTATCCTTCGAGCAGATGAGGGTTGCATCCTCCGTATCGGCCACGACAATGTCTTTCAGGCCGACCACCGCAATAACCCGCTTTTGTCCGTAGATGATGCTGTTGGAGCTGTCGATGTTGACGACATTTCCCGTGAGGATGTTCCCATTGCCGTCTCGTTGGATCACTTCATCGAGCGCGCTCCAGGAGCCGACATCTTCCCACCCCATGTCGGTGGAGATCACGGCGAGGCGATCCGACTTCTCCAAAACGGCATAGTCGATCGAGATGGAGGGAAGCGTCGGATAAACGCGTGCAAGCACTTCCGCTTCCTCCGCCGTTCCGATCTTCTCTTCAATTTCCTTCAAACCCTCCGACAGCTCAGGAACAAACTGCTTGATCTCCGCCAAAATCGTTGAGATCTTCCAGAGGAAGATCCCCGTATTCCAGAAGTGATCTTCTCTTTTTAAATACTGTTCGGCGGTTTCACGGTTCGGTTTTTCAACGAAGCGCTGTACGGTCGATGCACCGGGATGATTCGGAAAAGGTTTTCCCTTTTGGATATAGCCATAGCCGGTCTCGGGGCGGGTCGGCTTGGCGCCCAAGGTCACGAGATAGCCTTCGTTGGCAAGACCTTCTCCCAAACGAAGCGCCTCAACGAAAATGTGCGGCTCCCTGATAAAGTGATCCGCGGAGAGGACCACCATGACGCCATCTTCAAAGCGTTTGCGTAAATAAGTTGCCGCCAGACCGATCGCCGCCGCCGTGTTCCTCCCCATCGGCTCATAGATAAAGTGAGGCCCCTCTTGGGAAGGGTTCAGCTGAAATTTGATCTGCTCCGCCTGGGAAGGGTTGGTGGCAATATATGTCTGATTGGAAGGGATCAGGTCGGTAATCCGGGCCAGGGTGGCCTGAATAAGACTATGATTGCCGAAGATCTTTAAGAGCTGCTTTGGGTATTCTTCCCGGCTGAGCGGCCAAAAGCGCGTTCCACTACCCCCTGCCAGTATCACTCCGTACATGTTGCCCTCAATCTCAAGAAACGAATATAAATCGAATGTGACCTAACCCAGCCTTGCAATCTTAAAAATAATAAAAGATATATCTGTAAAAAGAGAGGATCTCGTTGGTATTGAATCTAATTTATGCCCTGGAGAAATAGATGGGGCTTTAGAGAAATCTAAGTCATATACGTATATCAAAATGAGATGAACAATGCAAGGATATCTTACAGTTCGGGATAAATTTTGACGGGCGTGGCCGGTCGCTTGAAACAACGATTTCAGACGTTGCAACAGGAGGGTAACAGTCGATTCTTTTCAGAACTACGTAGGGATAAATGGCCCAAGAGGGTATCCATGCGTCCGAAGACAAATTCTAAGTCGCTAGATTTTGCTGCAAAGCAACAACATATTATCAGAGAAAAGACGGGAAACGGGAAAAACCCGATGGATCCGAAGCCCGGCCCGCTCGATCTCTTGAAAGACCTCCTCCTTCGTCAGTCGCTTCTTTCCGCCGCTCCCGACACCGATCTTGGTTCCGATGTTCCGCCAAAATGCCTTATAGGGGTTTCGATAGGTGTGGTCGATGATCAACCATTGCCGACTGACTCTCGCCATCTCTTTCAAGGCATTCTGTTTCACATCGGGGGGGAGGTGGGGCAGAAAGCGGATCGAGAGGAAACAATCGACACTTTTATCCCTGAACGGAAGGATCTCCGCATCGGATCGGATGTGGCCGAGGACCCTGTCATTCCCCTTCACCTTCTCCTGCGACTTCGCCATCATCTGCGCCGAAATATCGGAGCCGATCCAACGGAACCCCAATCCGGAGAGAAAGGAGCCGAACCGGCCGGTCCCACAGGGGAGATCGATAATGGTGCTCCCGGGCTCGAGAAAGGCAAGCGCTTTCATGAGCGTTTGGTGCGTCTGTTTATTTTTGAACTGCGCCCAGAGCGTCTGATACCGGGCGCCGTCATAATGACCGGCATAGGCCGCATCCTGGTAACGCATTTTTGCCGGATATCTTTTATCTACCTCTCTCTGCATATTTCTCCTTTCCGATTCCTTCTCTCCCCTCTCTTCCTTCTTTCGACGGCGCACCGATAAATTGCACTCATCAATGACCTTTTGTCGATGTGGAGACCGGGTGAAGCATTTAAATAATGGTTGATAAAATAAATCGCATCCCGCATCGATAGGATCTCCAAAACCGATCCAAAGATGCTCCCAAGATCGTCGACCCGGGCGCTCGCCGCCAAGGAGCTTTTTCTCAAACGGACCGACTCTAGATCGACAAAAAACAAGCTTTCATTTTCCCCTTCAGGGACAATGAGAACGTTGCTCGCCTTCAGGTCTCCATATGAAACCCCTCGCTCATGAATCGACGCCAAGAGGGAGGCCAGTCGGATGATCAGCCCCCTCCGCTTCGTTGAACCCTGAATATCCGAGGGATTCTTGCTTGGATCCCGCGAGAGGTATCTTTTCTGAAGGGGCTCTGCGGAACCGATGAACCTCACCAATAGATACGATTGAAGCAGAAAACCGTATCTTCTCTTTTCCAAAAAAGCAATCGGGAAGGGGGTTGGAAACCCTTGTTCGAGAAAATAGTGGGCCGCCTCCCATGATTTCCTGGCGCGGGACCGGACGAACCAATTCCGTATCCACTTTTTAAATCTGATTTTCCGTGTGAAATCATCTACCTTAACAAAAAGAGACTCCTTCGTCCCGCCGCGTTCAATCTCGGCAATCAGATAGAGCCGATCTTCCCGCTCTTTTAAGATGGGAAAGCGCCGCTCAACCACCGCTTCGGGTAAATCATTTAAGAAGGCAATAAAATCACTCTGAAAGTAATTTGTGTCGACCGCTCCCCGTAGCAGGCCGTTTTCGAAGGAGATGGGAGTTCCCCTCAGTAAACTCACTTCTCTTTTTTCTTCTCCCTTTAGACTTTATAAGTCATCAGCAGCAAAAGAAGGAGGATCCCCAACCAGGTCCGATGCTCGCGGTGCTTCAGCACCAGTTTCCAATCGAAATCGATTTCGGACTTTCTCCAACCGGTCCAACGGGGGAAAAAACGGGGAACGGCTGCAACATATTCCGCAAAGCGTTCTCCAAATTTTGCCGAGAGTCTTGCCTCTTCCCGCTGAATCGTCGACCGGTAGATCAGTGTAAAAAAGACGAAGAAAAAGAAAATAAGGCTCAAATCGCGCCCCATTAAGACAAAACCGAATCCCATGATTCCATTTCCAAGATAGAGCGGGTTTCGGGTCAAGGCGTACGGCCCCGTCGTCGCCAATTCTTCATTCTTTCGGATGTAACCCGACGACCAAATCCGAATCGCCTCCCCGAGGAGGACGAAAGGAACCCCCGCTGCAATGGAAAGGAACGTCGGTTTCGACAGAAACCAAAAGGCCCCTCCAATGAGTAGACTGACGACAATCCGATTCCGGCCGAGGATCGTTCCGACTTCACCGATTCTGTTTTTCACGTACTCCCATCTTGTAAAGTTTTGCGTATTTTGAAAACGTATAAACGCTGTAAAGACGCCCCAAGAGCAGGCCGTCTATCCCATCCCGAAAACCCTGCCGGAGGAAAACCATCTTTATGAAAGTGGCCCAAGGACGAAGAAAGAGATCAATGCCGTTGGCCCGCTTTCCCTGCTCGAACATCTCTTCCGCGGCCAATGTCGAATAGCGGTCCATCCGATCGAAATAATCCTCCATCGAGCGATAGGTATAATGCTCCAGAGGGGATTCAAGGGTGCCGACCGGTCCAGTGAGACGGATAGACTCATGCACCTTTCTTTCACCGAAACGTCCGCTTTCCCTTTTGAAAAGCCGGAGCACATGGTCGGGAGACCACCCCCCATGCCGAATCCAACGTCCCAAAAAGAAATTCTTTCTTGGAATCAAATAACCGGCATAGGGAGCGGACGCGCCAAGCGCGTGTTTGATTTCCTCCTGAAGCGCCTTAGGAACCCGCTCGTCGGCATCGACGCTCAAGATCCACCGATGGCTCGCTTGATCGATCGCCCAGTTCTTTTGAGCCGCATATCCGGACCACGCATGATGGAAGACCTTTTCGGTGTATTTCCGCGCAATTTCAACCGTTCGATCGGTGCTCCCGGAGTCGACCACCACGATCTCATCGGCCCAGGCAAGGCTCTGGAGGCAGGCATCGATCTCTCCCTCTTCATCTCGCGTGATTACTGTAACAGATACTTTTTCCCGATCCATCGCCCCGCTTCGATCATTCCGTCCTCTCTCCGCTTCTCATGAAAAAACGAAGCCCTTCGCCGACAGGAGTTCCTTATAAAGGGTTTCATACTCCTGAACAATCCGTTGAACCGAAAGCTGACCGACCACCCTCCGGCGGGCCGCCTTCCCCAGAGATTGGCTGAGCGTTCCATCTCGCAAGAGCTGAACCATTCCCTCTTTCAACGCCTTCGGATCGTCCGATCTGACAAGAAGCGCCTCGACCCGATCGGTGATGATTTCCCGGACCCCTTCATAATCGGTCGAGACAATCGGCAGTCCGGCCGCCATCGCCTCGATGACAGCGGCCGGTTGCCCTTCCCACAGAGAGGAGAAAACAAAAAGATCAAATGCCCTGAGACAATCCGGAACATCCCGGCGGGTTCCCAGAAAGAGAACCGCCTTTTCCAATCCCCACTTCCGAACCGTCTGCTCCAGGCTCTCTCGGAGAGGACCCTCTCCGACCAGGACCAATCGAAGATCGGGCCATCCCCCCTCATCCAAAAGAAGTTGGAAAGCATTCAAGAGGTTTTGGTGTCCCTTTGCAATCGATAAACGCCCCACCGTTCCGATGACCACCGTTTGCTCCGGGAGGGAGAGCTTCCTCCGGGCCTCCTCCTTTGAAATCTGATTTTCAAAGAGAAGCGGATCAACCCCATTTGGAATCACCTTGACCTTGGCCGGCGGGATACGATCGAAGCGAAGGAGGTCTTCCTTCACCCGTTCGGAAATCGCGATAACCCGATCGGACCAGCGAGCCAAGAAGCGATTGATCCAGAAGCGATGATGAAGCTTTCTCCGATAGACATTGTGAACCGAAGCGATTACCACAGGAACCTTCGCCCACCGGGCGGCGATCCGGCCGTAGAGGCTCGCATGGTACTCATGCATCCGGACGATGTCGATCCTTCGCTCCTTCATCAACCGGTAAAGCTTCCAAACAAGGATCGGATCAAACCGGTGGCCGCGCATCCGATCGAGCTCGATTACTTCGATGTCGTATTGCTCGATCTCTCTTCCGACGACATTCTTATCGCGAAGGCAGCAGACGATCGGCCGGAACTCCTCCTTGGAGTAGCGGATGACCAGCTCTTTGAGGCGCTGTTCGATTCCCCCCACCGGAAGGGTCACAATAAGATGTAATATGTTGAGCGGTCTTTTAAGAGGCTTCCGATCAGACATGAGATGTTCCCCTGATGATTTGAAACATCTGTTCGAGCCGCTTCTGGTAAGTATGTTCTCGCCGCACACGGGCTTGACCGGCGCGCGCAATCGCCTCTCTCTCCGACGCCCTGGGAAGGTAGTAACGGATTTTGTCGATCATCTCCTCCTCCCCCCGGAAGGTGACGATCTCCTTATCGGGAATCAAGACCGTCTCGATCCCCTCGACCGCTTCACAGAGATAAAATGCGCCGCAACCGACCGCGGTATACATTCTGGCACTCATCGAAAGGCGAACATCAAGATCCCGATCAAAGGCGAGTAAGATCTTAGAGGAGCGGGCCACTTTCGCGAACTCCGGTCCGTAGACAAAACGCCCCCCATAGGCACGGCCCAACTGGGAAAGGAAAATCGGGAGATTCACCCACTTGCGTCCCAGTTTTGGGCCCCACCACTTCAGGTGGAATCCTTCCCGAAGGACCCGCTTCAATCTGTATCGCCGGGGGAGATAATTGTTCGACGAATCGATATTCCCCACAAAAGCAACATCGGCCCCGTAAAATCGACGGTCCGACTCGTTTATTTCGCCGACCTCGAAAAAAGAGGGCTCAAACCCTTGAGAGAGCCAGGCGACCTGCCGAGCCCCCTTCTCTTTCCATTTTGGAATCAGCCCCTCTGCCATCGTAAAACAGAAATCGACCGAACGAATCAGGGGGAACAGCCAATCGGGCATATCGATATCGGGATGCCAAAGAATCGTATAGATCCCTCTTTTCTTAAGCGCCTCGATCCATTCGACGTTGAAGCCGGTTCCTTTCAAGATCAACGCCGATTTCGGCTTTTCCTCGTCGATCTTCCTAAGAAATGCCGCTTCCGAAGCCCCTTCCTGACGGGGATCGAAAGATGATGCCGCAAAACCGATCTTCCCCGCCGCATGAAGAAGGTAATGGGCGGTATTCCATGGTTTTCTAAAACTCCCGATGATGATGACACGTTCCATGTTCTTATTCTCAATACCGAGGCGCTACTTCATCTCCGGTAGGTCGTGCAAGGCAACCTGAGAAGGGGAGGTCTTGGAGGTAAGACCCCCGGTTCGATAAAGAATGGCCATGGCGATAGCGATCATGGCCCATAATGGAAGGGCCCAATTTCCGACATTGTTTCTATCCAGCATGGCATGAACAAAATACTCACCCACCATCCCGCTCATCAGGATGATCAAAATTTCCCGATCCCACCCTGCCGCCATCGAATAAATGGCCCGTATGATTAGGACCAATGTTCCAATAAAGATCCAGAGAAACAAGAGCGTTCCGACAAGACCTGTTTGGATCAAGAGCGAGAGGAAGAGATTGTGCTCGTGCTGCACCGTCGGTTCGTCTTCCGGCGGATGCTCCCGGCCCTCCTCATAAACCTTCGTGAAGATATTTAGGCCATATCCATATCCCAAAAGGGGGCGTTCCTTGATCTGTTTAATCGCTACATCCCAGATCGGTGTCCGACCGCTCATTGTATTTATCTGTGTCTCAAGTCGAGCAAAGCGCTCCGCCACTGGGTCCGGCCCAAAAGTAAAGAGAGAAAAGAGAAACAAAACCAAGGCGGAAAAGGTCAACTTCCGGTTCTGATGCATCCCCCAAATGAGGAATGCCACCACCGCTCCCGCCCAGGTGGCCCTGGAGAGGGTCATAAAAATGCCGAAGAGCCCCAAAATAATGAGAAGGAACGTCACCCCTTTCCAAATCTGTTTCTTTGCCATGGAAAAGGTTAAGAGGAGGAAGGGAAAAGATCCTCCGAGAATCTTCCCCATGATATTGTGATGCTCATTGGCAAAGGCCGTAATTCCCCCTGCGACGTTGTATTCGCCCAGTTGATAATTATAGAATCCAATCCCGATTGTGATCAGAAAAGAAGCGGCAAAGGCAACAGCCAACCGTCTTGTTTTCTGGATCGTCTGAAAATTATTCAAGATCACCAAATAGAGGACGGCCGCTTTGATGAATGATCCTCGAATCCCCGAGACCGTCTCCATTCGATCAATCGAATAAAGAACGGAGGCGACGACCACAACCGCATAAAGAAAAAGCGGCCGATCGATCGGGGTGCGGACCAACGAAAAATCACGCCGAACCAGCATCTTGAGAAGCCACAACATCAGCGGAATATAAAGGGCCATCCACTTCAGAATGGAAATCGTGCTCGTCGGAACGATAAAAGACTTGATCGGAAACAAAAGAATAAAGAGAAGGATCCCCCCTTCGATGAAAAGATCGAGCCAGTAGATCCATCCCTCTTCCGCTACCGCCGACGATCTGGCAAGGCGATCCATTTGGATCCGCTCCGGCGCGCTCTTGAAGGAATCCTCCCCGTTCAGGTACATCTACTATTCCCCTCTCTTAATCGGAAACGCCGGGCTCGATCCAAGTTCTCTCGAGCTGGAGATAAAAAACCGGATCAGACATGAAGCATTTTTCCATATTTATTGTAGATACGAAACAGCATCTTGTGTTTGTTCAGATCAAGGAGGTTTCCCAAATCGGCCTCCTTGCTTCCAACCCAGATCCCCCCTGATCGCCGATAATCGGTCAGCAGGATTTGGTGTTTGAATAGGCTGAAGGGAGCATGATAGTGCCTTCGATTCGCGTCGTGTAGAATGACCACCCCGTTTTCCTCGAGAAGCTGTTCCGCCTTCTTCAGGCAATGGGCCCTTGCCCTTCCATCGACCAAGATGAAATCAAATTTCCCAAGCGTCGCAGGGAATTCGACGTAATCTTTCAGATCGTCGTAGGCGCCGTCCTTTTCAGGATCGGTCCAAGGAAAGCGATTCGGGGCGACATGATGGATTTCAATGTTCTTATTTTGATTGAGCCGACCGATATGGCTCGACCAATCCTTCTCATGCTCTATCGACACCCACTTCGTCTCCTCCGTGAGGAATTTCGAAAAATAAAGGGTGCTGAAGCCGGTGCCCCACTCCAGACATTTTTTCGGCCGCAGACTCCGAAGGACCTCTTCGATAATATCGATTTCCCGATACCGTCCCCAAGGCTTGATGATCGACTTCCGGAAAATCTTTCGGAGAAATTTATATCGGTACTCTTTAGAAATTTGTTTCAAAAAGCAGCCGACCACCCGGGCGGAGAGCGCCTCTTTTTCATTCACTTGATTCAAAACCATCCCCTTTCCTTATCCGGCACGAACATCGAGCTCTCGATAGAGCGCCTCCCATTGCCCTAAGATTCGATCGGGATGGAAGGCCTCCGCCGCGCGGCGGGCCGCCCTCCGGAGGGTTTCCGGATCGGGGTGTTCGATGAGCCGCCTGATCTTGGAAGAAATCTCCTCGGGATCGGTCGGATCATCGAGCAGATCCCCGTTGACCCCGCATTCAATCGCCTCCGCACCGCCGCAACGCCGATGGGTGATCACCGGCAAACCGCTCGCCAGCGCCTCTAAATGAACCTGGCCGAACGGCTCATAGAGGGTCGGAAAAACAAACAGGTCGGCCGCGGCATAAAAGGGATCGACCGGGGCGACCGGCCCGAAGAAACAAACCTGATCCTGAAGGTGAAGGTGATCGACCCGGCGTTGATATTTCCCAATGTCTCCTTTACCCACGATCCATAATTTCACCGGAAGATCCCTGAGCCGGGCGACGGCCTCGATCAGAGGGCCGACCCCTTTGCGCTCAAAACCCGATCCGACAAAGAGAATGACTTTTTCCTGCTCCTTGATCTCTTTTTCAACCCGCAGCGATCGCCCGGTTGTCTCGCGTCGTTTGGGATGAAACCGCTCCAGATCGACCGAATTGTAAATCACCGTGACCCTCTCCGGGGGAACCCCATAGTGCCGGAGAATCTCCTCCCGTACCCCCTTCGAGATCGCCACAATCTTCTTCGAATGCTTCATCAGCCGCCCCTCGATCCAGAGCATCAACCAATGAAAGGGGTTGAATGCGATGGAGAGCCTCTTGAAAAAGGAGGCCCCCTTTTTTCGGCGCAGAAGCCATTCACGATGGCATCCATCCCCGGCGCGATAGAGATCGTGGGAAAGGGTCCGTTCGTGACTCTGCACCAAGTCGAATCGATTCCGCCGGCAGACCCGGGAAACACCGAGGGTAAAGGTCAATGTGCTGAAAAACGAACCGAAACGCAACATCGGAACCGGGTGAAAAAAAATCTTCGGATCTCTCTCTCCGATCCACTCCGCCGCGATGAGATGCACCTCGAAACCGCGCGCCACCAAATGGTTGATGAAGTCTCCCGTGAAGCGCTCCGCCCCGCCATGCGAGACATACCTTTTTCGAATGATCGCGATTCTCACGCTTCACCTCATCGCAAAAACGCGACATTCCTTCCGGGAAGCTTTCTCTGCCTCTGAAGCGAGGCCCTTTGCAACGAGGCGACGAGCGTCCTTCGGATCGGAAACAAACCCGGATTCTCTCCAAGATAGGCCTTGAAAAAATAGGCCCGATCCCTCGAAGAAATCGATCCAAGACGGAGATCGTTCAGATCCCTCAGATCATGCAGGCGCCGCGAGTTTGGGAGCGACTGAAACCGTCGCGCTCCCTCATTGTCCAAGAGATAGAAACCCCACTTCGCATTTGACGATGGTCCCCAAAGTAAGAGATTGCCTAAATGAAGATCGCCGTGGTAAATCCCCTTGGCATGTAATGACCCAATCAGACGCCCCAGCCGCGTAAAAAAATCTCTCCTGGAAACACCGAGGCTCTCCAATGATACATCAAACGGCTCCTTCAAAAACATCTTCAGCGAAACCGCCTCGACCCCCTCTGTGACGAAGAACGATTTCTGAATGAAGCCGAAGGAGCGTTTCTCTCCCACGATCACCACAGGGGGGGTTTGAAATCCCTCCTCCAGAAGCATCTCGGCGTTCTCCCAGGCAAACTTGGCCTTCGCCTTGAGAAACGGGGATTTCAACAGATGCCGCCAGCGGTTGTAAAGAAAGAATTTGATAAAGAGATCCCTCTCCCCGCCATGGAGCCTGAAGACCGCCGTCCCTGGGGCGGTCGGAACCCTTTCTGCCACGGGATCGCGCTCGAGACGTTGGAGATCAAGTCGCTCGAGCAATTCGATTCTGTCGTAATCCTCGCGGACCCACAACCGGGTTCCATCGCTCTTTTTTTCGACATATGTGAGGCCGGATCGCATTTTTAGTGAAGCAGGTGGAGCGCCCTTTGATGCGATCTCCCTCGCTCCTCCAGAGCTGCTTCGATCTCCGAAATCACTTCCGCCGGGAGCAACTCCTCCAAACAGAGGCTCCGCTTTAAGCCGGGACATCCGGCCAGGCCGCATGGGAGACACGGTTTTGCCTTTGCAATCACCCGATGCCCCTCTCCCCACGGTCCCCACAATTCATAATAGGTCGGCCCGAAGAGGGCCACCACGGGGGTTCCGACCGCCGCCGCAAGATGCATCACGGAGGAATCGATCCCGAAGAAAAGGGTCGCAACCCGGCTGATCGCCGCCGCCTCTCTTAAGGTCGTCCGCCCCGATAAATCGATCGGGGGACGGCGCATCAGAGAGACGATCTTTTCCGCCCGTTCCCGCTCCTCCCGGCCCGGTCCCCCGGTGAGAACAATGTCCATTCCCCGCTCTGAAAAATAATCGAGCACCTCGCCCACCGCTTCGTCCCGCCAGCATTTATATGCCGCGTGGGAGGTCGGGTGGACATGAAGCAGCGGACGGGAAGGATCTCTTCCCGCTTTCTCGAGCCGATCTTGGACCGATCGAACCTCCTCCTCCCGCAGGACCATCTCCAGCGCGCTCAACTTCGGCTGGAATCCGATCCGCCGGACGGCGTCGAGGTCCCTCTCCACCATATGAGTGTGTGGGTTGTTCAACAGGTAAGTATGGGTATAGAAGACCGATTTTCCCCAAAACTGCTTTGATCGATTTCTCAGCGGCAACGGACCGACACGATATCGCGCGCGGCTCAAAAACGACAAAACCCCGCCGCGCATTCCGGTCCCCAAATGAACCGCCAGATTGTACCCCCCCTCCTGCACCTCTCTGATGTATTGTCGCTCGCGGCGGAGTCGAGCCCCCCCTCGTTGATCCTTCCATTCCTTAAGGTAAGGGTGGAAGCGATCGATATTCGGGTTTGCCTCCAAAACCGGCAGGGTTTCTGAAAACCCCGCCACGCCGATCTGCGCGTCCGGAAAGGCATCCCTCAGCGCCCGGATCGCCGGCGTCGCCAAGATCATATCCCCAATCTGCTTGAACTTAATGACCAGAATCCTCCGGACCGTGCCCCTGAGCCGGAAGAATTCCTCCTGCAAGGAGGAATCAAAAAGTCCTTGGACAGATGATTGCTTGCTCATTCGTAAAGGGATCCCCACTGGGACCTGGATAAACAGAGGCACAATATAACAGGCCCCCGATGAGAGATCAAGAAATATCCGGCGTTAATCTAAGATGAAACACCTAAGACAGGCGCTTCGGAAATGGGTGAGCTTCTTGGCTCCGCTTAGATCAAAGCTTAACCGCTTCATCAATCAGCATCACCGGAATCTCCTCCCGGATCGGATAGAGAAGCTTGCACTTCGGACAGATCAAGCCGTCCCCTTTATCGTTTAACTGAACATCCCCCTTGCATTTGGGGCAGGCCAAGATTTCAAGCAGCTCTTTATTGATTCCCATCTCTTCCTCCTCTATTCTCAATCGCTTGGACGACCTCATCCACAGAGATCGCCTTCATACACTCGTTCCCGCGGACACAGTGGTTCCGACGGCAGCCGGCGCAGCCGACTTCTTTTCGGATCACCGTGTGCCCTGCGCCATAGGGGCCGATCTTCCTCGGGTCGGTCGGACCGAAGAGGGCCACCACCGGTGTTCCAACGGCCGCCGCAAGGTGCATCGGACCGGAATCATTGCAGACGAAGAATCGCGCCTGCCGAATCAGTTCGGCCAGTTCCGGCAGGGTTGTCTTTCCGGCCAGGTTCATCGCCGGCTGTTTCATCTGTTGAAGAATCAGATCGACCTCTTCTCGCTCTCCTTTGCTCCCGACAAAAACAACCGGAATTTTCTTTTCCCGAATCAACCAGTCGGCCAGCGCTGCAAAACGGGTCGGCTCCCACTTTTTGCTTTCCCATCGCGCCGTGGGATGGATCAATGCGAAAGAGGTCTGTTCCGAAAGAGCACCCTCGGACAAAAGCCGCCGGACATTCGCCGCAAACTCGGTCGAAGAGGGGATGTCGAAGTGAACCCCCTCTACGTCGCATCCCAACGCCTTCGCCACCCTCCGGTAACGATCGACCGCATGGACGACTCCTTCCGGAACCGGCACCCGGTCGGTATAAAACCAAGGGGCCCCTTCCCGCGCGGCGGAAAAACCGATCCGGACCGGAGCCCCGGTCGCAGAACCCAAGAGCGCGCTTCTCAGAAGCCCTTGGAGATCGACCACCAGATCGAATGGATGCTTCCGGACCGCCTGGATCAATTGTCGAACCTCACCCCATCGAAAGGGAACGGCAATCACCTCATCGATCGCGGAATGCCCCTTCAAAATCCCCGCCCATTCCGGCTTCACCAGCCAGGAGATCCGCGCCGACGGGAACCGCTTCCGAATCGCCCCCACGGCGGGAAGGGCATCGATGACATCTCCCAACGAGCTCGGCTTGATGATGAGGATCTCCCGGAAGCCCCCCCGCGCTTTGTCAGATCCCGCGCCCGTCATTCGGCGATCCACCCTCGTCTCTGCAGATCTTCCAGAATCCACTCGACCGCCGCGGGGAGGTCGGCGGCGACATGATCGGGCCGTGTTCCCGCTTGCACCATCTCCTGCAGCGATGCCTCGCCGTGCCCGGTGCGGACCAATACCCCCTTCATTCCTCCGCGCGCCAGCCCCATATCGAGCGGCTTGTCGCCGACCACATACGATCCGGAAAGATCGATCGGATGCTCTGAAATCGCCCGCTCGATCATTCCCATCTGCGGCTTCCGGCAGGTACAGGGGATGATCTCTGGATGATGCGGACAATAATAGATTCCGTCCAGATGCGCCCCGGCTTCGGCCAAAACTGTTTTGAGGTGATGATGCACCTGACCGATCATCTCCTCATCGAAAATTCCTCTCGCCACGCCGGACTGATTCGTCACGATGATCACCGAAATGCCGCGCCGGTTGAGTCGCGCGATCGCTTCGGCGGCCCCCGGGATCATCGAATACTTATGGATCGCATCCATGTGGCCGACATCGTGATTGATCGTCCCGTCCCGATCGAGAAAAACGGCAATCTTCCTTCTTCCGAGGCGCGCCATCTGCCGCTCCGCCGACTCTGCCACCGCCTCGACCGACACCCCGGTCATGCAGCGATGATCGATGGGACATTCCCGGTGGGTGCAGGGAGCGCAATCGACCTTGTTCCGAACGATCAGATCGTCCGCTCCGGCCGGGGAGGTCGCATCGGGATTCGTCGGACCGAAAACCGCCACGACCGACACCCCCAACGCCGAGGCGATATGCATCGGCCCCGAATCGTTGGTGATGAAAAGGCGGCAGCGGGAGAGCAACGCCATCATCATCCGGACGGTTGTCTTCCCCGCCATGACCACGGCCGGATGTTTCATATTCCGGCGGACCTCCTCCGCAATGGCAATTTCGGCCGGACCGCCGAAAATGACCACCCTCGCCGAATGCCGCGCCGCCAGCCGGTCGGCCGCCGCCGCAAACCGGGCCGGGTCCCAGCGTTTCGAAGAGCCGTAGGCCGCCCCGGGATTGATGCCGATCACCTGCTCCCAGCGGGCGATCCCCTCGGCGAGAAGAAGGTCCGACGCCGATTGCTTCTCTTTCTCGGAGATCACCAGAAAGGGGCGCCGTTCAAATTCACTCGCCGATCCCACCGAACTCATCAAATGGAGATAGGCCTCCCGCTGATGAAAGGGGGACGATTTTTTATCGAGCGACTTCGTCAAAAGAAATCGTCGGCCGTCGGCGGCATAACCGACCCGTTCCGGAATGCCGGCGGCCGCGGTGATCAAGGCCGCCTCGAACGCATTCTGAAGAAGAAAGGCAAGATCGAACCGACCCTCGCGGATCGAACGAACCAATCGCCACAGCCCCGCGAAGCCGGCGTGCCGTCCGGGAGATTCGTAGACCAACAGCCGATCAATCGCCGGATGATGCTCGAAGAGAGCCGCCACCGGCGGCTTCGCCAGAAGGGTGATCCGGCTCTCCGGAAAACGGGCGCGCAGCGCCGAGAGGGTCGGAATCGCCATGACGGCATCCCCGATCCAATTCGGCGCCCGAATTAAGATTTTTTGATACATATTCATTTAATGTAGGGGCGATCCTTGTGATCGCCCTCCCAATCCAAAATCAGGGCAAATACACGGTGGAACAGTGCAGGCAAGATTCGCCCCTACTGATCGTTTATTTCGGTTTTGTTTTCCATCTCCGATGAACCCACAGCCAGTGATCGGGATAGCGCCGAACGGCCGATTCGATGGTTCGGGTAAAAAGCGCCGTCGTCTCTCGGAGATCCCTTTCCAGATCCCCCGTCCGTACAAGATCCAACGGCTTCTCGATGACGACCCGATGCCGATCTCTCTCACGAATCGTAAAGGTCGGCAAAATGGCGGCGCCGGTTCGAAGGGCCAGGACCGCCAACCCTTTGTGGGTCGCCGCGGGATACCCGAAGTAATCGACGAAAACCGCTTCGCTCGCCGCCGTGTTCTGATCGAGGAGAATGCCGACCAACTCCCCCGCCCTGAGGAGCTTCAAAAGCTCGGCCGCCGAGGTTCTTTTGTTCAGAACTCGGTTCCCGTATCGCTCGCGCCAGGCATTGATCATGACGTTCAGATCGGGATTGTCGAGCGGACGCGCCACGACATTCATCCGTTTTCCTAACAGAGAAATGGCGGTCCCCATCCACTCCCAGTTGCCGAAGTGGGCCGTTAAAATCACCGTCCCTTTTTTTGCGCGCATCGCGGCTTCATAATGCTCAAGCCCTTCGAACGTGGTCCGGTCCACCAACTCGGACGCCGGCTTCCCTTGGATCCAGGCAAACTCGACGACCGACCGTCCTATATTTTCGAAAACCCCCACGGCGATTCGCTTTCGCTCGCGCTCGCTCTTTTCCTTTCCGAATGCCGCTTTGAGGTTTTCAAGGGTGATCGATCGGTGGCGGCGGTCGGCGAGATAAAAAAGCCGTCCGAGCAGCGCGCCGCCCCACACCGCAATCCGGTAAGGAAGGACTCGAAAGAGATGAATAAAAAAACGGGCTAAAAGATATTCGAACTTCTCTTTCATCGGACTGCCTACACCGATCGCAGCGTCGGTTTTGAATGAAACAGGAGCGACTCCCACTTGGCCGGATCTTCCCAGAAGACAATATCGACCCGGAGAGCCCACACGACAAAATCTTTTGGGAGAAGCGCTTTTATTTTCACCGCATCTTTCTCGGTCGTGACCACCCATTTGGCCCCGAGTTGATCGGCCTTCTTTCGGATCTTCTCCAGGTCGGAGGGTTGGTAAGAATGGTGATCCCGAAAGACCACCTGTTCACGAAGATCGACCCCCAGCCGCTTGAGGAGCATCCCGAAGGAGTCTGGATTTCCGATCCCGCAGAAACTCAGGACCGGCTCCTTCACCAGTGTGCCGGCGGGCAGTGCCGTCCCGTTCCGCACATCAATCAGCCGCGACGGTTGGAATGACGTTCGAACGCAGGGCTTTCCGAAGCGCTCGATCTCGCCGATCCACTCGGAGGCATCGGCCTGGTCCTCGGAACGGGTAAAGATCACCACATCGGCCCGCCGGACCTCGGAGAGCGGCTCTCGCAGCGCCCCTCTGGGAAGAAGCGCCCCGTTCCCGAATGGGTTCGTCGCATCCACGAGAAGAATGTTCAGATCCCGATGAAGCCGGATGTGCTGAAAGCCGTCGTCCAAAAGAATAACGTCGAGATGAAACCGCTCCAAGAGCCATTGGCAGCCTTTATAACGATCCGAGGAGACAAGGATCGGGATCCCTTTAAGCCGCTGCGCCATCAGATAAGGTTCATCTCCGGCCGTCTCGGGCCTTTCCAAGATTTCTTGACCGTCGGAAACCAAACGAAGCGGGCCTTTGTACGTTCCTCGATAGCCCCGGCTGACAATCCCGACCGTGTATCCCCGCTCTTGCCACTTCTTCGCCAGGAAGATCGTAAAGGGGGTTTTCCCGGTCCCCCCGACCGTAAGGTTTCCGATGCTCACGACAAGACAGTCGACCTTCTTGCGCGGCAGCATTCCCTTTTCGTAGAGCAAGATCCGAAGGCGGCACGAAAGGCCATAGAGCGACGCCAGGATCGTGAAGGGAAAGAGGATCGTCTCGGACGCGCCCCTCCCCTTGTTCCAGACCCATTTCCACAATGGAGCCCTTTTTCGGGCTCCGTTTTGATTCGGTTTTAGTTTTCTAGCCACCGCGCAACCTGCTCTAAGTTTCGCATGACCGCACCCCGGTTTGCCAGAACGACTTGATACGCGCTCTCGCCCCGCTTCTTCATCTCGTCGGAATGTTGCATCAGCCAGACCATCTGCAGCCCCATCTCTTTTCCGCCGGAAACCTCCATCCCCCCTCCCGACCCTTTGAGCTGATCGGCGATCTCTTTAAAGTTGGACATATAAGGACCAAAGAAAACCGGCCTCCGATGGGCGGCGACTTCGAGGACATTATGCCCTCCGATCGGGACCAGACTCCCTCCGACAAAGACCAGATCGGCCAGCGCATAATATTGATCGAGCTCCCCCAGCGTGTCGAGAAGAATGACCCTTTCATTCCTCATTCGATTCAGCGCCGTCTTCCTGACACAAGCCATTCCTCTTTGGGTCAGGAGTTCCTCTACCCGGCCGAGCCGGTCCAGATGGCGGGGAGCGATCAGGAGCTTCATCGGGCCGATCGCATCGGCGATGATCCGATACGCATCAAGAACCGATTCCTCTTCCCCCTCGTGGGTGCTCCCGGCGATCATCAGCCGCTCACCCGGCGCGAGGCCGATCTCGGTCCGCAAGGTCTCCGCTTCTTTGGGCACGCCTCGTGACGCCGCTTGATCATATTTCATATTTCCCGTCCGGATCACCCGATCAGAGGGGGCCCCGAGCGTCCGGATCTTTTCCGCATCCTGCTCCGTCTGCATCAGAAAAAGAGAAACCTCTTCCAGGACGGAGGATAAAAAGAAACGGACCCGGCGATAGCGGCGGAATCCACGCTCCGAGATCCGGCCGTTGATCAGGATTGAAGGGATTCCTTTTTTCGAAAGGGTCCGAAGAAAATTCGGCCAGAGCTCCGTCTCCAGGAAAATAAAAAGGGCCGGAGAAATCCGCTCGACCACCGACCGGGTCACCCAGGGCAAATCAAACGGGAAGTAGATAAACTGATCGACCCCTTTCAAACGCTGGCGGGCCGCCGCTTGGCCGGTCGGCGTCGTCGTCGAGAAAACGATTCCCGCTTCAGGGTACCGCCGGCGGAGGGACTGAATAAAGAGCTCCGAAGAGATCACCTCCCCCACCGAAACCGCATGGACCCAAATCACCTGTCGTCCCTCGATCGCCTTGAAGAAATCGCGGGGATACCGGCCCAAACGCTGCATCACCCCCTCACGGTAGGCCGGGCGGCCGACGAGACGCCGGAGAAGATAAAGGGAGAGGGGGGGGAGCAACAACAAGATCATTGCCTGATAGACCCCGAAGAGCAATCTTTTCATTCCCGTATCCTGATTCCGCTTTATCCGTTTCGCCCTTCGGAAAGGGGCTCGATGACCTCTCCGTCCGGCGCCTCTCCCCCTTCTGTGTGCAGAAACTGCATCTGGTATACCTTTCGATAGGGGCCGTCGCGCTGCATTAAATCCTCATGCCGGCCCATCTCGACGATCCGCCCCTGATCGACCACGATAATACAGGTCGCCCGCTGGACGGTCGAGAGACGATGGGCGATGACGAACGTCGTCCGGTTCTTCATTAAATTGACGAGCGCCTTCTGAACAATAAACTCCGATTCGGCATCGAGCGCGGAGGTTGCTTCATCCAAAATTAAAATCGGGGGATTCTTCAGAAGGGCCCGCGCAATGGCCAGGCGCTGGCGCTCCCCGCCCGAGAGATTCGCCCCCCCTTTCTCCAAAACCGTATCGTACCCTTTCGGCATCTTTCCGATAAAGAGATGGGCGTAAGCCGCCTCTGCCGCTCGGACGATTTCCTCATCGGAGACATGATCGAGACCGTAGGCGATGTTCCATCGGACCGTATCATCGAAAAGGACCACTTCCTGGCTCACAATTCCGATCTGGCTTCGAAGCGAGCCGAGGTTGATCTCTTGAATCGGAATGCCGTCGATCAAAATCGTCCCCCCCTGAGGCTCATAAAATCGGGGGATCATATTCACCAGCGTCGTTTTGCCGGCGCCGCTGCTCCCGACCAGCGCGATCACCTCTCCCGGTCTGGCCTTCAGGCTGATGTTCGAGAGAGCGGCCGACCGGATGCCGTCATACTGAAAGGAGACCTCCCTGAATTCAATCTCCCCATACAGGCTCGGCACCAGCCGGCGGCCGGGGTCAAGCTCCCGCTCATTTTTTTGATCCAAGATCGTAAAGACCCGCTCCGCCGCAGCCAACGCCTGCTGTAGGATATTGTTCGCCGAGCTCAGCCCTTTCATGGGGGCATACATCAGCATGGCGGCGGTCATAAATGAGAAAAACGCCCCCGCATCCATCTGACCGGTAATCACTTGATAGCCGCCGTACCAGATGATGGCCGCGGCGCCGAAGCTTCCGAGCGTTTCCATCATCGGACTGGTCAGCTCGGAGACGGAGGTCGCCCGCATGACATTCTTAAAATAATTCATGTTCTTCTTGTCAAAACGCTCTGCCTCAAAATCTTCGCGCCCGAACGCCTTGACGATCCGGATGCCGGAAAAAGTTTCCTGAAGAATGCTGGTGAGGTCGCCGATTTTCTCTTGTCCCGCCCGGGCCACCTTCCGAAGCCGTCTTCCGACCCGGATGAGGGGATAGGTCGCCAAGGGCATCGCCAGGATCGCCATCAGACCGAGTTGCCAGTTTTGATAGAAGATCACGCCGGTCAATGCAACCATCGTCAACGATTGTTGAAAAAGATCCTTGACCACGGTCGAAACGGCCGTCTGCATGATGCCGACATCATTGATGACGCGAGACATCAGTTTTCCGGTCGCATTTTTCGCATGGAAGCCGATCGGCAGAAGGACGATGTGATGGTAGAGATCTTTCCGGATGCCGGCGATGATTCTGCTCCCGACGTAACGGACCAGGTAGGCTTGGCCGTAATTGAAGAGTCCTTTGAGGAGAGCGACCAGGATGATCGCCACCGGAAGAATCTTCAACATGAAACCGTCCTTGCGAATGAACACATCGTTCACCACCGGCTGCACCAGCCAAGCGTAGGCCGCTGTGAGCAGCGACACCATCGCGCTGCAAAAGAAGGCCGCCACCAGGGTCCCACGGTGAGGCTTTACAAATTTTAATAATCGAAGGTAGAGTTTCATAAGTTCGAGAACATGTCAGGCGTCATTTTAATTTCTCTAAAATGATCCCGGCGGCGCGGCTCGACGCCCCGGCGGCGCCGAGGCGATCGGCCACCTCTTTCAATGCCTGCTTCATCCGCTCACGGGCGCCGTCATCCTTCAGCAGACGGCCGACCTCCGCTTGAATCCGCTCGGCAGTCGCCCCCTCTTGAAGCAGCTCCGGCACAATCGGCGCGCCGGCGACGATATTGACCAGACCAAACGATTTGAGACGAACCAGCCGCCGCGCGATCCAAAACGTAAGGGGCGAGACCTTGTAGACGATCACCATCGGCGTCCGGGCCAGCGCCGTCTGCAATGTCGCGGTCCCCGATGCGACGACGACCACCTCCGACGCCCTCAAGACCTCCTGAAACTCCCCCTCGACACACCGGACCGGAATGGCATAGGGCCGCGCCAGATCGGCGATCCATTCCTTCGAAAGCGAGGGGGCGACCGGAATCAGCAGCTGAAGGTTCGGAAAGTCCTTAGATAAGGATACCATCGCTTGGAGCATCTCGGGAAGGAGAGAAGAGACCTCCCGCATCCGGCTCCCCGGAAGAATACCGACGGTGATCCCGGAAGGTGAAAACCCGATCCCCTCAAGATACGCCGTTTTTGATGGATACTTCAACCGAACCGATGCCGCTTCATCGACCAACGGATGGCCGACGAATTCGCAGGGGACCCCCGCCTTCGCATAGATCTCCTTTTCGAAGGGGAAGAGGACCAGCATCAGATCGACCCGCTCGGCGATCGTCTTGATCCGGCCGGAACGCCATGCCCAAATTTGGGGGCTGATATAGTAGACCACCGGGATGCCGAGCCGCTTGGCCGCTTTCGCAAGACGGAGATTGAAGTCGGGATAGTCGACCAGCACCAGCAGATCGACCCCGCTCCTGAGCGTTTGAACTGCGAGGCGATATGCTTCCCAGACCGATCTTAGGTGGAGGAGAACTTCGAAGATCCCGACGACGCCGAGTCGTGAGACATCAAAAAGAATCTCGACCCCGGCGCACCGCATCGCGCTTCCGCCGAATCCGATCAGTTGAAGCGAAGGCGCTTTCTTCAAGAGCGCTTCGGCCAGCGCGCCGCCGTGCAGATCGCCAGAGGCCTCTCCGGCCACGATCATCACACGAGGCGGTTTGGAAGAGGGGTCCGACATAAGATCATCCGTCAATTATTGGGCTGGTGTTTTATGAGATCGACGACCTGAAGCGCCACGGCCAGCGCCCGCCTCCCATCCTCTCCGGAAACCTTCGGCACCGATCTCGTCCGAACCGCCTGGATAAAGGCGCTCAATTCGGCCTTCAACGGCTCTTCTTTTTCAATCTGGACCTTGTCGATCGTGACCTCCGGTCGCGATCCACCCGGCGCGGCCACCCGGCGGCAAATCACCAGCTCTTGAAGAAGGTAATCGAGCGAAAGATAGGTCTCCGGTTGAAAGATGCGGATCTTGCGTAATCTCTCCCGCGAAACGCGGCTCGCCGTTACATTGGCCACGCAGCCGTTCGCAAAGGCAAGACGGACATTGGCAATATCGATCTGGGGGGTCAGGACCGGCACACCGGTGGCGCGAACCTCGACCAGTTCGGAGGAGACCAGCGAGAGGATAATATCGATGTCGTGGATCATCAAGTCGAGAATCACATGAACGTCGGTCCCCCGCTCGACAAAGGGCCCCATCCGATGGCATTCAATAAAGCGCGGTTGAATCAGTCCTTCTTTGAGCTTTCGAACACCAGCGTTGAACCGCTCGACATGGCCGACCTGAAGCATCCGTCCCTTCTGATCGGCGAGGGCGAGCAGTTCATCGGCCTCCTGCAGCGTCGCCGTCATCGGCTTCTCAAGAAGAAGATCAACCCCATTCTCAAGGAGCGCCTTGGAGACTTTGAAATGAACCGGCGTCGGAACGACCACACTCGCCGCATCGACCTTTCCGAATAGAGCCGACACATCGGTGAACGCTTCGCATTGGCGGTCGGCGGCGATCTTTTCCGCCCGTTCCACATTCAGATCGACCACACCGACCAGCTCGACACCGGGCAGCTCCGAGTAAATCCGCGCATGATGCTCGCCGAGATAGCCGACCCCGACGACCGCCACTTTGATCTTTTTATCCATCGAACGATCCATTCCGTAGGGCGCGATTTATCGCGCCCGGTTTTGATCATACCCATGAGAGGGCGCAATAAATTGCGCCCCTATGTTCCCTTAACCCCGACCACGGCAATTCCCGCGGACGCCGCCTCCCGAAGGAGTTTCTCTTTTTCCAGCAAAAGGGTCTTGCCCGCCTCCACGGCGAGGACGGAAGCGGCCACCTCGATCATCGCTTGAATCGTCCCCGGCCCGATCGCCGGGATATCAAAACGAAGGTCCTGCTGCGGTTTGCAGATTTTGATGACGACCGCTTTCTCTTTGCCGAGGGCGCCTCCCCGGCGGATCGTCGCGTCGGTCCCCTCGATCGCCTCGACCGCCAAAACGACCCCATCCCTTACGACAATACACTGGCCGATATCAAGCCCGCCGATCTGCTTGGCAAGCGGCCATCCCCACGCGATATCTTCCCGTTCCACTTTTGTCAGCGGCCGGGTCATTTCCCCCTCGGCCGCCAGGATCGAGGAGAGATAAAGGGTCGACGCTCGAATGCGGATCTCTTCCCGCTCCAGCTCCCCGGCAAAGGCCCGGAGCAGCGCATCGTCCTTCTTCTCCTTGAGCCGCGCAAGGAGCGTGAGCGCCCGAAAATCGGGACGCATTTCGAAGAGACGGGTCTTTCGAATCCCTCCCGCCATCACCGCATCGGTCACGCCGGCTTTTTTGAAAAAAGAGATCAGCTTTCCAATCTGCCCCACGCGAATCCAGAGGATCTCATCCACTTTGTCGGAGAGCTCCGGCGGGGTCTCCCCGGTGTGGGCCACCGCGATGACCGAAAGACCGGCCCGTCTGGCATTCTCGGCGAAAATCAACGGGAACTGGCCGTTGCCGGCGATAAGACCGATCTTCTGTGGAACCGATTGTTCTGCCATTTCGCCTTTGTAGGGGCGACGCATGCGTCGCCCCTACGCAACCATTGCCACCGAAAACGCTATCGACCGATCCCCCGCTCCGATTGCTCGACGAACGAGACGAGCGATTCCACGTCGGCGATCTCTTTCCATTTCTCCCGCGCCTGCTTTGCCGCCTCCCGCAGTGTCAACCCCGATCGGAAGAGAAGTTTATAGGCCCCCTTCAACGCTTCGATCCGCTCCTTGGAGAAGCCGTGCCGTTTCAACCCGATTAAATTAAGGCCGTACAGTTTGGCCCGATTTCCGGCCACGCTGACATAGGGAGGAACGTCTTGCGCGACGGCCGAGCAGCCTCCGATCATTGCATAGGCCCCGATCTTCACGAACTGATGAATTCCTGAGAGCCCGCCGAGAATCGCGTGATCGCCGATGGTGATATGTCCGGCGAGGGTCGCGGCATTCGCGAGGATCACCTGGTTTCCGACGATGCAGTCATGCGCCACATGGACATAGGCCATGAAGAAGTTTCGATCGCCGATGACCGTCTCTCCCCGCCCCCCTTGGGTTCCCCGATTGAGCGTCACATACTCCCGAAAGGTATTCTGCTTCCCGATCTTGAGCCGGGTCGGCTCTCCTTTGTATTTTAAATCCTGAGGAGGCTGCCCGACGGAAACAAAAGGATAAAAGGTGCACTCCTCGCCGATTTCGGTCCATCCGTCGATCACAACATGCGCTGCCACTTTCGTCCCCCTGGCGATCTTGACATGCTCGCCGATGATCGAAAAGGGACCGACCTCCACCGAGGGGTCGAGCTCCGCTTTCGGATGGACGATGGCGCTTGGATGAATGCTCACTTCTCCAGACCTCCCTTGTTTCCTTGGCCCAGCATCGCTTTGAATTCCGCTTCCGCCGCCAGCTTGCCGTCAACGTAGGCCATGCCTTTCAATCTCCAGAACGGGGGACGCTCCTGGATCACCTCGACCTCGATCCGCAATTGATCTCCGGGATAGACCGGTTTTCGGAACTTGGCCTTATCGATCCCGAGAAAAAAGACCAGCTGTCCCTCGTTCCCCTTGGTCGACTTGAACGCGAGAACCCCTCCGACCTGCGCCATCGACTCGATGATCAAGACCCCCGGCATGATCGGATGCTTCGGGAAATGTCCCTGGAAAAAGGGCTCATTGATCGTCACATTCTTGAAACCGACGATTCTCTTTCCCGGCTCGATTTCGAGAATGCGGTCCACCAGTAAAAAAGGATAACGATGCGGCAATATCTCCTGAATCTCTCCGATATCGATAATCTGCTCCTTGATGTCCATCAGCCGTTCCTCTCGTCGCGTTGGGCAATCCGTTCTCGCAGTGATTCGACTTCCTTCTCAAGTGCTTTGATTCTCTCCCGCATTTCGGGCAGATGGGGAAAAGTGGCCTGGGCCTTTAACCAGGTCTTGTGGGGAAGGGGGGGGAAACCGGAGACATTCTCCCCCGCCGGGATATCTTTGGTGACCCCCGACTTTCCGCCGACGACCACATTGTCGCCGATCGTCAGGTGGCCTGCCACGCCGACCTGTCCCGCCAGGGTCACGCGCCGTCCGATCTTGGCGCTTCCCGAAATACCGACCTGCGCCACCAGGATGGAATCGGCTCCGACCACCACGTTATGGCCGATCTGAACGAGATTATCGACCTTGGTTCCTGCGCCGATGATCGTATTTCCGAGTGTTGCCCGATCGACCGTGACGTTCGCGCCAAGCTCCACGTCATCCTCGATGATCACCCCCCCGACCTGGGGAATCTTATGATATTTCCCTTTGTAGGGAGCAAACCCGAACCCGTCGCTGCCGATGACCGTCCCGCTGTGGATGATGACCCGCTTGCCGATCTTCACTCCTTCCCGGAGGGTGACGTTCGGATAGATCAAGCTGTCCTCCCCGATCTCGCTCCCCTCCCCAACGAAAACGCCGGCGCCGAGCCGGACCCGGTCGCCGATCTTCGCCCGATCCTCCACGGTCGCAAACGGGCCGATCGACACCCCGGCCCCAAGGATAACCTCTTTGCCGACGGCGGCACGCGGATCGACTTCCGCGGGGTAGCGGCGAGGAGGATGAAAGTGGGAGAGGAGCCGGGTGAAGGCAAAGTAGGGGTCCTCCACCATCAAGAGAGCGCAGGAGACTCCGTCGATTTTCGATCGAACCAGGATGGCCGAGGCACGCGTCTGCATCGCCTTCGACGCATACTTCGGATTCGCGAGGAAGGTGATCTCTCCCGGCTTCGCTTCCTCGATCGAAGCGATCCCTCGAATGCGAAGATGCGGATCACCGACGACCTTCCCTTCGACCCATTCCGCAATTTTGTCCAACGATACTTCCATGGGAACAATCCTGGCGTTCATCGTTAAACGCGAATCGTTAAACGTAGAATATAAAACCGAACTTCGCCTGATTTCGACGGTTAACGGATAACGAGTAAACGAATCACGTTTACTTCCCTGCGTTTTTATCGACCTGCTCGATCACCTTGGAGGTGATGTCGAAATTCTCCTTCGCGTAGATGACCGAGCCGCCTCCTTCGGCATTCCGATCGAGAACGAAAGTATATCCGTCTTTGTCGGCAATCTGCTTGACCGCTTCTTCCAGCTTCTTGTTGAAGTCCCGGAGGGTATCAAACTTTTTACCCTGTACCTCTTTGTTCAAGTCGGTCGCCTTTTTCTGATACTCCATCAATTTCTTCTGGAAGTCGTCCTGCTTGACTTTTTTGGCCTCCGGGGAGAGAAGGGCCCCCTGCCGGACGAGATCCTCCTCCAACTGTTTGAGCTCTTGCTCTTCCAGATCGATAATTTTCTGCCGGCTCTTGACGAACTCTTCCATATTCGCCTTGACCCGCTTCCCCTCTTTTGAACCCTCCAGAACCTTCTGTGCATCGACAAAGCCGATCTTCACATTTTGAGCATAGCCGGTGGTCCCCAAGATCATCACGAATGAAACCAATCCGAGACAAAGTAGCAATTTCCTCATTGTTCCTCCTTACAAAAAGCAGCCGTCGAGGTCGAAGGTGACCTCCACCTCACCGCGTTCTATCTAAAATAGGGTGCCGATTGAAAACTCCGGAATAAATCCGGTTGCCTCTCCCCTCTGGGGGTCGAGATTCGCTCCCATCTCGAGCCGGAGAGGACCGACCGGAGAGATCCAGCGGATGCCGAACCCGGCCCCTTGCCTCAACTCCGAAAATCGGATCGCTTCGGAATCATCGAAGGCGCGTCCGATATCGTAAAAAAAGAGCCATTTAATTTTCGCTTCAGGAACCAGCGGAATCAGGTATTCTACGTTGATGTAAAGCTCTTTATTTCCCCCTATGATTTCACCGGTGCTGGTGATCGGGCCCGCTTTTCCGAATTTAAACCCTCGCACCGTATTGATCCCCCCGACATAAAACCGCTCCCCCACCGGAAGTTCTTTATCACCAATCCCAATCGCATATCCGACCCGCCCATGGACCGAAAGAACATGCTCTCTCCAAAGGGGGAAAAAGCGGCTGGAATCAAAGATCACTTTATAGTAATCATTGTCTCCCGCCAAGAAGGTTCCAGCATATTCGAGCGAAATGGAATTGCGGCTTCCACTGGTCGGATCGAAAATAAAATCGCGCGTATCTCTGGAGAGGGAAAAACCAAGGGCGCTTGTTAAGGTCTTTCCTAACTCCGCCTGGCGCACGACTTGTTCGGGAATATCGGGATCAGGGACGATGGCGCCGGTTAGGTTACCCGCGGCATCGACCTCCGGAACACGACGCAGATCGAAAATATTGAGCGTCTCTAACGTATAACTGACACTCCCATTCACGTATTCGCCGAAGGAGCGCCCCAGCACGATATCACCGCCGACCCGCTTTTCCTGATAAGAGCTGAAGTCCCGCACGCTGTTGAAGAGATCCGTGGTGCCGGAAATATTCGAATCAAAAAGATAGGGCTCTCTAAAGGTGAGGCTGTAGGTCCTTCGTCTTCCCCCCAGTTCCGCCTTGGCCCGCAAAAGCTGTCCTCTTCCGAAAAGATTTCCTTGGGTCACTTCGGTCATGGCGATGAAACGGTCGACCGAACTGTATCCGCCGCCAATGCTGAACGTGCCGGTCGGCTTCTCTTGGACCTTCACTTCCAGATCGACCCATCCCGGCTCGACCTGCTCCGGCACGATTTCAATATTCTCAAAAAAGTTCAGATTGTTCAGCCGCTGGAAGCTCCGCCGGAGCAGCCTTGTATTGATCAGTTCCTGTTCATTGACACGGATCTCTCTCCGGATGACTTTGTCGCGGGTCTTGTCATTTCCGGTAATATGAATCTCTCTTACCTTGACCGGGTCGTCTTCGGTCACTTGAAAGGAAACATCGACCGTTTTATCTTCAATATTCGGCGATAACTGCGGAACCACATTGGCGAAGATATAGCCTCGCTCGCCGTAGAGATCGACCATGCTCATAATATCCTGCCGAATTTGGCCGCGATTGAAGATCTCCCCCTCTTTGCTCTTTGTTAGATTGACCAATCGCCCCGTCTCGAAGAGCTCGTTTCCCTCATAACGGATTTCACGAATCCGAAATTGATCTCCCTCCACAATGGGGATGATGATGTCAAACCACTCTTTGTCCTCGCTTAGGGTGACCTTCGGCGCGGCCACCTGTACCTCTAGGTACCCGTGGTTAAGATAATGCTCGCGCAGCCGGTCGAGGTCGGCCTCGATGGTTTCTTCTTTGTACCGCCCCGATTCGGTCAGCCAGGAGGTCAACCAGAAATATTTTGACGTCTCGATCTGTTTTTTTAACTCTTTGTCGGCGAACGCTTTATTTCCCGCCATTCGGACGCGGCGGACATAAGCGCGCTCCCCCTCTTTGATCAAGAAGGTCAGCACCGCTTGATCTTCCGAGATGAGTTGAATCACCGGGGTCACTTCCGCGCTGTAGTAGGCATCCGCCTCATAGACTTTTTTGATTTTATCGACGTAGGAACTGATCTCCTCCATATCAAGAAAGGTGTCGGTTTTGACAGGCACCTTTTCCGTCAATTTATCTTTGTCGATATTCTCATTCCCCTCATAGACGACATCGATGAGGAAAGGCTTTTCATGGACCCTGAAGGTCAATGCCACCCCCCCCTCGAATCCTTCCGATTCGACCTCGACCCGATCGAAGTAGCCCATTCGGTAGAGCGTTTTGACGTCCTCCCGAACCTGCTCCGGCGAGAAGAGATCTCCCTCTTTGAGCGAAATTTTGGAGAGGATCATCGCCGTGTCGATTTTTCGGTTTCCGGCGACCTCGATCAGCTTGATTCGGATCTCATTGTCCTCTGCAAAGCCCGGGGAGGAAAAACCAGTCAGAATAAAGATAAGTAGAAGGAAAACAGGACCGAACCGCTTCAGCAATGGGGCAACCTTTCCTCCAGGTTCAAAATCTCAGTAATTTAACATTTTTGTCGTAAACTGTAAATAAAAATACGTTTTTTCCGTCGGTCGTAGAGAGAGGTATAACGGGATGACGTCGGATGAAGCGATCGAGAAGAAAAACTGAGAATGAACACGCACGCGCGTCGCATTCCTCGCAGCTTGCTGCGAAGGTTAGACGCGCGAATACAAATAGAGTCTTTCCATCCTTTCGGGTCGAAGATTCCCCGCAGCTTGCTGCGGGGAGCTTCAATGCTACTTTCTTTTGTTCATCAAAAAAGGTTTGATTTGATCGAGTGGGAGAGTATTAATGATGTCTTCCTTGGAGAGCCATCCTTTTCGGGCGATTCCGACACCGAAGAAAGTATCCGAGATCCCCTCGACACCATGTGCGTCGGGATTGATGCTCAATCGGACGCCGGCTTCTTTGGCCAGCTTACAATAACGCCAATCGAGATCGAGCCGGTACGGGCTTGAATTCAGCTCAAGAATGACACCATACCGTTGCGCCGCTTCAATGACCTCCGGTATGGCAAGCGGATACCCTTGACGGGAAAGAAGGATTCGGCCGGTGGGATGCCCCAAAAAGGTCACCTTCGGGTGGCTCATGGCACGGACCACCCGGTCTGTCATTTCTCTTTCGGACATGTTGAAACGGGAATGAACGGAGGCGATCACGAAATCAAATGCCGATAAGATACGATCGTCATAATCGATGCTGCCGTCGGGAAGGATATCGGCTTCGATTCCTTTGAAAATGTGAATTCCCTTAAAACGCCGGCGGAGCTGCTCGATCTCTTCATGCTGCTTTTTGATGCGGTCTTCCTTCAACCCGTTCGCATAAAAAGCCGATTGGCTGTGATCGGAAATGCCGATATACTCCAGCCCGGCCCGCTCGGCCGCCTCGATCATCTCGGAGAGAGATCCCGAACCGTCGCTGTAGGTGCTGTGAACATGGAAAATGCCGCGGAGATCGTCTTCCATAACAAGAGGGGGAAGACGATGTTGCGAGGCGGCTTCAATCTCCCCCCGGTTTTCCCGCAGCTCAGGCTCGATATAATCGAGCTCCAATGTAGAAAAAATCTCCCGCTCTTCCTGGCAGGGTAAGATATGATCGTCCAGAAAAAGGCCATATTCGCTGATCCGAATCCCAAACTGCTTGGCGCGCTCTTCCAGTGCCGCGTGGTAATCCTTGCTCCCTGTGTAGTAATGCAAAAGATACGGAAACCGCTCCTCCGTGGCCACATAAAGATCGACCGCTATTCCCGACTTCAAAATCACCCTTGCTTTATTTTCGGCCCGGGCGACTTCACGCTCCACCTCCGGCAACCCGCAAAAGAAGGAGATGAGGTCGGCGGGATGATCGCTGCTGACAATCAGATCGATATCCTGAACGATCTCGTTTCTCCTTCGAACGCTCCCCCCAAACGCCGCACGAACGACCTCTTTCCTCTCGCGTAACTTCGATAAAAGCGCTTCCCCTTCTCTCCGCGCGGTATGGCAATGATGGAATCCCAACTGCTTCTTGCGATAGGAGATTCCTTCTAATATTTTGTCTTGGGTTTTCTTTCCAAAGCTGGGAAGGTCGACCAAACGATTTTCTATGCAGGCATATTCCAGCTCAACAACATCTTGGATCCCGAGCTGCTCGTGGAGGATCTTGATCTTTTTCGGACCGAGCCCCTTTATCTTTAACATCTCCAGGAGTCCGGAAGGGACGGCCGCTCTCAACTCTTCATAAGACCCCAGCCGGCCGGTCTCAATGGCATTTGAGATCTTCTCAAACATCGCCTTGCCGATCCCGTTGCGTTCCAGCAGCGTTCGATTCCGGACGGCTTCATGCAAATCGACATCGAGTTCCGCAATGGCTCTTGCCGCATTGGTATAGGCGCGGCACTTAAAGGGATTCTCTCCCTGCAATTCCAACAATACCGCCGAGGCTTCAAGCTGTTCGATGAGCGATTCTTTCGTAATCATTGACCCTTATGCCGGCGGCTTCCGATTACGCCGAACAAGCCATTGCACCAGAATATACAGGCCGTACGAACCGAAAAATGCCCCGATCAGGAAATAGAAGTTCCCGAGGATGTGGGAGTAATTCTCGGCCATGAAGAAGATGCCCGATAATATAATGGTGCTCGATAAAACCAATAACCAGAGTGTTAGAAGTGGGTTCATATTCCCTTTCTCAGATTATATTTTATGTCCGTTTCTCGGAAACCGCAACCCGGGGAGACGGGCTTCGGATATAACCGGCATCGGAGAAACTAAAGTATTGATCTTCCCCGATGATCAGATGATCGAGAACCTGAATTCCCATCAAATCCCCCGCCGCAACCAATCTCCTTGTCAGCTCCCTATCTTCAGAGCTGGGTGTCGGATCGCCGCTCGGATGGTTATGCAAGAAAACCACCGACGCGGCCGAATCCCGAACCGCGGGGTTGAACACCTCTCTCGGATGGACTACCGTCAACGTCAGACTTCCCTCCGAAACAAGCACATCTCGGATAATTTTATTTTTTTGATCCAACAAAACGATCTTGAATATCTCTTTCTTAAGATGTCTGAAGGTCGGCGAAAAATGCCGGAATATATCCTGGCTTGAATGAATCTTGGTTCGTTGAGAAACAGAAGGGACAAGGGACCTGCGTCCCAACTCAAACGCGGCTTTCAATTGGGCCGCCTTGGCTGGACCGATCCCACGAATGGAGCAGAGCTCTTTGATGCTCAAGTTCGCAAAGTTGTTTAATTCACGGAACTGATCCAAGAGGCCGATCGCAAGTTGCACCGCATTCGCCTGATCCGATCCTGTTCGAAGGAGGATGGCCAAAAGCTGGGCATCGGAGAGAACCTGCGGACCTTCCTTAATCAGGCGCTCCCGAGGTCTCTCCCCTGCAGGCCAATCCTTGATCTTGGCCATTAAGCGATCCTCTTGTTGGAAATTTTCGGTAGAATCTTACCCAAGAAACTGACAATTTTTGTCACTAATGAGGGGCTCTGCCTGCTTTGATTTGAAAGACGCCTTATTAAATACTCAAAATATCAATAGGATATAACAACTCAAATTCGCGGCATATCAATTGCTAAAAAAAGGCATATCACCCTATAGAGGAGCGAAAAATGAAATGTCCTAAGTGTGAAGGCCTGATGTACCTGGAGCGACTCTCCGATTTCTTCATCGTCTTCCATGCCTGGAAATGCATCAACTGCGGTACTCTGATGGACAAAACGATTTTGGATAACCAGAAAAAGAGCCTGCCCTTCCTTGAACCGGTCGGCACGGCAGCAGCGAGTGAGGAATAGCCACCGCTCCTCGATGAAATCGTCACTCTCAATTAGCTCTTATTCGCACAGGAGAAGGGAAATGAGAATTCCTTCCTTTCTCCGCTTTCACTGACGTCAACATCCAGTTCGAGTGCAATTTCTTTGCAATGCTCAGGGCTCACTTTTTTAAAAAAGATGAGCCCTTCTTTTTGTCCTCCCGGTGCAATGGTCGCATTCTTTAATCTGGCCTGGAGGATTCTCTTCGTCTCTGCTTCAATAATCGCCTTTGATTTCGGAAGAAGCGTCACGACCGTATCACCGCCGCCATTCATGTAATACCGGATCGTCCCTTTTTCATCCAGAGCCTGAATGACCTGGCCGCTTCCGTTCACTAAGCGCGCTTGCGTCGGCTCAAAGATAACTTCTTCGTTTGTTTTGTTGATAATTTGAACTTCGAACGCGGTATAGTAGGCCGAAAGATCCACCCCCCACTTTTGTTCATCCTCCGATTTAATTCCGCTCGTGACGATCGGCTTCACAATGACCTGAATAATTTCCGGTCCTTCAGCAGCCGGTGGAGGATCGAGCGGCGACAACACGGGTGAAAGGGGGGCGCACGCCCCCAATAAAAAAAGTAAAAAGATAAAAAACTTCATAAGGCTCTCCAGGCGTGCTATTATAGTTTAACTTTGAATCAAAGTCAAAGAACTGAATCGAAAGACAAAACCGGGCGAGTGACCGACTCGCCCTTACATTATTCATTAATAAAGACCCCATTGAGAATCATCTCCGGCTCCCATAAAGGAAGAAGATTATATGCCCCGTCGGGGTTGGATGTTCGCCCGACGTCCGATAAGGTCAAAGAAGCTTTGTTCAATATTTTATCGGACCGGATCGAGGGCGCCTCTTTTCTCGATCTCTACGCCGGCATCGGCTCGGTCGGAATAGAAGCCTTGAGCCGCGGCGCAAAAGAGGTCGTCTTCGTCGAGAAAAGCAAAAAACATGTCGGGTTCTTAAAAAAAAATCTTTCTTTATCTCCTTTCGAAGGCCGGTTCGACCTCTTTTGTATGGATGCGGTCGACTTCTTAAAAAAGAAGAAAGCCGGTCCCTTTCACTTGGTTTTTATCGATCCCCCCTACGAGGGGGAAGAAATTGAAAAAACATTGCCATTGCTGGGAGAGGGTGATATGATAGCCGACGACGGAACGGTGATCATACAACATTTTCACAAGAAAATCCTGGCCGAGCAGACCGGCCGACTCCGTTTCATAAAACGGTATAAATACGGCGAAACGGTCCTTTCTTTTTATGGCAAAGGCTGAAAAACTCAAACTCGCAGTTTATCCCGGAACGTTCGATCCGATTACCAATGGGCACATCGATATTATCCGAAGGATCCTTCGAATTTTTCCCAGCGTGCTCGTCGCCGTCGCCCCCAATCCCAAGAAAGCCCCCCTCTTCAGCCTAGAAGAACGCCTCCAGATGATCCGAACCGCAACGGAAGGGTTTCATGATTTGAGTGTGGAACCCTTTCAAGGTCTCCTGATCAACTATTTACGGAAAAAAGGAGCCACGGCGATTGTGAGGGGGGTTCGGGCGATTTCGGACTTTGAGTTCGAATTTCAAATGGCGATGATGAATCGGAAACTCGATCCCAAAATAGAAACCGTCTTTTTAATGCCGAGCGAAGAGTATTCCTATATTACCTCGACATTGATCAAAGAAGTCGCCGGTTACGGAGGAGATGTGACCGCTTTCGTTCCAAAAGGCGTTTCAGAAAAACTCCTTGAAAAATTTCCGAGAGAAGCCGGACCGGATAGAAAAAAAGGATAGGTAGGATAGAGATGAAGTTTGCGAAACGCGTTCAGCAGATAAAACCCTCCCCGACCATGGCGATGGCCGCAAAAGCAAAGGCGATGGCGGCAAAGGGGATCTCGATCACCGATTTTGGATTGGGAGAGCCTGATTTCAACACCCCCGCGGCCGCGGCCGAGGCAGGAATCCGCGCCATTCAGCAGGGATTTACGAAATACACTTCCCCTTCCGGAACGGAGGAGCTGAAAGAAGCCGTCTGCCAGAAACTGAAAAAAGAAAACAACCTTGACTACGAAAAAAAAGAGGTTATTGTCTCTTGTGGGGCGAAGCACACACTCTACAACATCGCCCAGGTTCTCTTCGAGCGGGGAGACGAGGTGATCATCCCGGCCCCTTATTGGGTTTCTTATCCGGACCAAGTTCTTCTAAACGATGCAACGCCGGTCATCGTCGAGACCCGGGAAGAAGACCAGTTTTTGATGACCCCCGAGCAGCTCAAGAGAGCGATCACCCCGAGGACGAAGGCGGTCATTCTTAATTATCCGTCGAATCCGACCGGATCCTCTTACACGGCGAAACACCTGGAAGCGCTCGCCGATGTTCTTTCGGATGCGCCGGTTTGGATCATTTCGGATGAGATTTACGAGAAATTTATTTATGACGGCGTGGCTCACACCAGCATCGCCTCATTGGGCCCGGAGTTAAAGAGAAAAACCATCGTCGTCAACGGCGTCTCCAAAGCCTATGCCATGACCGGCTGGCGGATTGGATATGCGGCGGGTCCGAAGGAAATCATCGATGCGATGGGAACCGTGCAAAGCCAGAGCACATCGAACCCGACTTCTATCTCTCAGAAGGCCGCCGCCGCCGCGCTTCAGGGAAGCGACGAGTTCATTAAGACAATGGTGGCGGAATTCGACCAGCGGCGCCTTTTCGTGGTGGAACGATTGAATCAGATCCGGGGAATTCGTTGTCCCCGCCCGGTCGGCAGCTTTTATGTCTTCCCGAACATCAAAGGATTGATAGGAACCGGCTATAAGGGATATCAGATCAAGGGATCGACAGACCTCGCCTCCTTTCTCCTGGAGGAAGGGGGGATATCGACGATCCCCGGGGAGGCCTTCGGGGCCGAGGGGTATCTGAGACTCTCTTATGCCGTCTCAAGGGAGGTCTTAAGCGAGGGAGTGGAGAAGCTTAAAAATGCGGTTCTCAAACTCTCTTAACGATGACGTTGAGACCCTGCGCTTGATGGAATTTGATTTGAAAGCTAGAATTGAGTAATAAAGGAGGTATTTGGTTTGCCGATCTATGAGTATGAATGTGAGCAGTGCAAGACACGTGTTGAGCTAATACAGCGACTCTCCGATCCTCCTCTGGAAATCTGTTCCTCCTGTGGAGGAAAGGTCCATAAGATGGTCTCTTCCCCGGCAGGTCTGCTCTTTAAAGGGAGCGGTTGGTACATTACTGACTATGCAAAAAAGAATGGGAAAAGCGGCGACGCTCCATCCCCCCCCAAAGGAGAGGGGAAATCGGATTCTTCAAGCGGAAGCGCAAAAGGGGAAACGACTCCCAAAGAATCCCCTTCAAAACCACCTCCCCCTTCATCGAATCAAACGCCGTAAGAGGGTTCCACCCCTGTTTTAGAGATACATTTTATACCTGATGAATCGGTCTTACTCCTGGGCGGCCTCTTCAAGGGACGCCGCTGCAGGCGGTTCCACCGGGGGGGCTTCGGTCGCCGGCGCCTCTTCCTTCGGCGCTTCGGGTGCGGGTGGTTTCTTTTCGCTCCCTTTGCCTACGGTTGCAACACGGATCGACCGGGCGATCTTCTTTCCGTCCTCTTCGGTAAATCTGGCAACAACCTGATCGCCCGCTTTTAGATCGGCCAGCGTTCTTTTGATCTTCCCCGCGGTAATGACGGTGTTGTCGGTTACACTGATTGTGATCTCCTGGTTTTTCTCCTTCACCTTTACGTGACTCCCCGCCGGATCGATCTCCGTAATCTCCCCCTTGATGCTCGTCATTTTACCTTTTTGGGCGGATATCGCCGGCTTTTCACCTCCGGCTGCTTCCTCCGCCATTACGGATACGGTCGCAAAGAGACCGGCGCACAATAACGAGAAAACCACGGCGATTGCTTTACGCATTTCACATCCCTCCTGGTGAATAAACGGCCTGTGACTTCCTCATCTCATTTTAACCGATCCCGGGAGAAATGGGCTTCTTACTTTCCCTTTTGCATGGGAAGGATGCTCCTGACGAGGGGATCTTCTTCTTTTCGGATGTTGAATTTTTCAAGGCGATACTGCAGCGTCCGATAGCTGATCCCCAGAAGTTTGGCCGCCTTTGCAATCACCCCGTTGCTTTTCTCCATCGCCTTCATCAGGAGTTCCTTCTCAAACTCTTCCAAAGAGAATCCCTGCGGGGGAATATCAAAAGCGATCCGGTCGGATGAAAAGCTCTTCAATCGGATCTCTTGGGGAAGGTCTTCCGTCTCGATCGTTTCTCCCTCGCAGAGAAGGACAGCCCGTTCGATCGTCGATTCCAGCTGCCGCACATTCCCGGGCCAGGAATAGTCGAGCAGCAGCCGCAGCGCCGGACGCGAGATCCCTTTAATGCGCTTATCGGAACGTTGATTGTACTTTTCAATAAAATGGTCGGTCAGCGCGGGGATGTCTGTCGCACGCTCGGCCAGGGAGGGAAGACGGATAGAGATCACATTCAACCGATAAAAAAGATCTTCTCGGAAACTTCCCTCCTGAATTTCAGCCTCCAAGTTCTTATTGGTCGCCGCAATCACCCGCACATCGATTTTGATCTCTTCCCTTCCGCCGATCCGTCGAATCTCTCGCTGCTGGATCGTCCGGAGAATCTTGGCCTGCATCGTCAAGGAGAGATCTCCAACCTCATCGAGAAAAAGCGACCCGCCGTCGGCCGCCTCGAACAGCCCGATCCCTCGCCCGGTGGCGCCGGTGAAGGCCCCCTTTTCGTAGCCGAACAGCTCGCTCTCGATCAGGGTATCGGGAATCGCCGCGCAATTGATCGCCAGGAACGGCTTGTCACCCCGAATGCTGTTGTAGTGGATCGCCCGCGCGATCAGCTCCTTTCCCGTTCCGCTTTCTCCGAAGATCAACACCGTCGCGGTGCTGTTTGCGATTTTCCGGACCGTTTTGAAAATCTCCTGCATTTTGACATGATTGCCGATCATGTTGGAGAGGCCGAATCGCTCCGAAAGCTGCTCCTGCAGCATCTTGTTCTGATGGACCAGGTTCAGCTTTTCGAAAGCCCTCGCGACCGAAATAAGGAGCTCCTCCCGGTCGAGCGGCTTGGTCAGATAATCAAAAGCCCCCTTCTTGATCGCCTCGACGGCGGAGTCGATCGTCCCGTGCGCCGTCATGATAATGATGCAGACGGCCGGATTGATCTTGAAGAGACGATCGAGGATGAAGAGTCCGTCGTTATCGGGCATCTTCAGATCGCTTAAGACAAGATCAAACGACTCCTCCTCCGCCATCCGGAGCGCTTCGGTCGCGCTCCCCGCGGCCTGCACACCATACCCTTCCGTTTTGAGGATGACCTTTAAGATCTCGCGCTGAGACTTCTCGTCATCGACGACCAGGATCTGCCCCTTCTTCAAATGGACCTCCTTTGGACCGGCAGATGAATCGTCACCCGGGTCCCCTGTTCAAGCTCACTCTGAACATCTATGTTCCCGCCGTGCACTTGAATAATCCGTTTGGTAATCGCCAGTCCGAGGCCGATTCCCAGTTTTTTAGTCGTAAAATAGGGCTCGAAGATCATCGCTAAATCCTCCTCGTCGATGCCGACGCCGGTATCCCGGAAAGTAAGAACCAGGCTCCCGCGAGAAGGTTCTCCGTCGGCCACGTTCCGCATGGAAGGATCCGCGCGGAGTTGGATTTCCAACTTCCCTCCGTGCGGCATCGCTTGGATGGCGTTTAAAATGATATTGATCATACAGGTCTTCAGCTGTTCCGGATCGGCCGTGACTTTCGGGACGGAAGGGTCGGCATCGAGAATAAACTCAATCTTCTGCTCCCCGGCTTTGTGCCGGGCCAGCCGGAGGACCTCCTGCAGCAGCGCATCGATACAGACCTCGGCAAAATGAAGCCGAAGCGGTTTTCCATACATCAAGAAATTCTCGATCATCTGGTTAAGACGATAAATCTCCACCTTGACGTTGGAGATGATCTCCTCCGCCTCTTTCTGTTTCACTGCATCCCAGTTCGGGAACTGGGCTTTCAGATGATCGATGCTGAGATTAATCAGGTTGAGCGGGTTTCGAATTTCATGCGCGATTCCCGACGCCATCTGCCCCAGGGCCGAGAGCTGCTCCGCCTGCCGAAGCCGCTCCTCCAGCTCCCGCTGCCGGCGAAGTTTATCGACCATTTCATTAAAGCTCTTCGTCAGCTCCCCGATTTCATCGTGGCGTTTCTCCGGCAAGGTTTTCGACAGATCTCCCGATGCGATCTTCTTGGCGGCTTGAACCACTTCCTCGATCGGCTGGGTGTACTTTACGGAGAGGAAAAAGGAGAGGCCGATCCCGACAGTAAAGATGAAGAAGGTCGTGACCAACCGGCGGCGATGATTGTCTTTCAAGAACTGGGTGTAGTCTTCGAGGCGCATGTCGACATGAACGAAACCCATCCGCTCCCCATCGACCACGATCGGGACGAGGAGGTTATACTCCCGGTGGGGACCCGCCGCTTCCGGCTCTTCCCCGATCTTCGCCGTGATGAAGAGATCCTTGTGCTTCGGATCGACTTTGGTGATAATTCTCGCCCCCACCCGTTTGGGATTGGAGCTGGCGATCACCTCCCGCTCGTTGCTGATGATGGAAAGCTCTTTGACCCCTTGGTTTTTCAGACGCCCCACGTAATCGGCCAGGCGCGCCTCGTCGGTTCGCGCCGTGCTGGTCAGCTCTTCGACGCTGATCTTGATGGCGGTCGACAAATCGCCGATATTGTCCTCGACCTTCCGAATAAACTCTTTCTCGCTCCGGACATTATAAACATACGAAGCCATCAAGGAGAGGAGGGTCAAGAGGAGCATCATCAAGACCAGCTTGGTCGTGAGATTAACGCGGTCTAAAAAGTAGCGCAATGTTATTCCTTTGCGATGAAGGGGGCCAGCTCTTCCGCGGAGACCCTTCCCTCCCGCAGAAGATTCGGTTCGGAAGTGGTCACATCTAAAACGGTGGAAGGAAGCGTGGAACAGGGCCCGCCGTCGAGAATGCCGTCGAGCGAGGCCCCGAGCGCCTGCGCCACCTCTTGCGCCGACGCGGGAGAGGGCTCGCCGGATCGATTGGCGCTCGTCGCGGTGATCGGAAACCCGACCCGATCGATCAATCGGACCGGCAGGACCGCCTTCGGAAAGCGGATTCCGATGGTCCCCGTTCCGCCGGTCAAAAGATCGGGAAGGCGCTTCGATGCTTTGAAAATAAGGGTCAGCGGACCGGGCCAAAAACGGGCCATCACCTTTTCCGCCAGGGGCGATATTTCCTCGACCAAAGAGGGAAGCATCTCCAACCTGGAGATGAGAAGAAGGATCGGTTTCGAAGCGTCGCGGCCTTTTATATCGAAGAGGCGGGAGACCACCTGTGAATCAAAGGGATTGGCCGCCAGGCCATAAAAGGTATCGGTCGGAATCGCAACCACGCCTCCTTTTCGGATGAGCGCGGCCGCATCGGAGAGGAGAGAGGAATCGGGATCATCAGGATCAATCGGAATGACCTTTTTCATGGAGCCGCTTCCCCTTTGCTTCCATTTCTTCGGCAAGGGACTTTTTATAGGAGAGTAGACGTTTGGCCGTTTCAGGAGAACGCCTCGCGACGATCTGCGCGGCAAAAATCCCCGCGTTCTTTGCGCCGGCCTTGCCGATCGCCATCGAGGCCACCGGAATCCCGCCCGGCATCTGGACCGTGGAGAGGAGCGAATCGAGTCCGTTGAGCGCGGAGGTGATGGGGACGCCGATCACCGGAAGGATCGTTTCGGCGGCGATCACCCCGGCCAAATGCGCGGCGCCGCCCGCCCCGGCGATGATCACCTGAACCCCCCGCTCCTCGGCTTCATGGATGAGCCTTCTGGTTCGTTCAGGAGACCGATGGGCGGAAGAGACCGTCATCTCGTAACCGACCTCGAACTCCTTCAGCATCTTCGCCGCCTCTTGCATGACTTCCCAATCGGAATCGCTTCCCATCAAAATGAGGACCGACCACTTCTCGCTCATGAAAATCTCCTGTTAAAAAATGAATAGGGCCAAATTAACATAGCCAAAAGAAGAGTGTCAACTGGAGAGACGACCCCCGACTAGGCGCAGGATCTCCCTTTCCAATTTGGAGAGGGCGGGATTTATAGGGGCGGGTCTCAAACCCACCCCTACAATAACCCCTTTGCCGCCTGCATCGCCGCTTCCAAATCGGGAAGCTCGGTGATCTCCGGGACCACTTGCAGGTGCCGGACGATGTTTTCTTTGTCGACGACGAGCACCGCGCGGGAGAGAAGATGGAGCGGCTGGATCAACAATCCATAACTCTTTCCAAACTCGGCTCCCTTATAATCGGAGAGGAAGAGGACATTTCCGATCTTCGCCTCCTTGGAGAACCGCTTCTGGGCGAAGGGAAGATCCATGCTGACGGTGATCAGCTGAACCTCCTTGTCGAGCCCCCCGTTTCGTTCGCTCAAGGCGTGCGTCTGCTCCTCGCAGACGGGGGTGTCGAGCGAGGGGACCACGCTGATGATCCGGACCTTCCCGCCGGTCTCCGCCAAATTGACCGGCGAGAGATCATTCGCGGCCAAGACGGCCGCCGGCAGACGATCGCCGACCTTGATCCCCGTCCCCTCCAGCGCCAACGCCTTTCCCTTGAAGGTGACCGACTGCCCCTCTCCGGCCGACGCGCTCTCTTTTGCAATCGGCATCGTCTGGGAGCGAACGGCGCTGCAACCGACCAGGCTTAAAAGCATCAAAGCGATCCAGATTTTCTTCATGCTCTGCTCCTCCAGGGTTGACTGAGATAAGGGATGATCCGTTCCGAAAGCGATAACACAGACGCGTATGAATTTGCAACGACAATTCTTCGTACCCATCCAGGTTTGAACTGTATAAATTCTACACCATCGCATCGAAGAATAATGGTCCTCTTTTTCTCACTTACTGAGAATCAACGGCGGTTTTACTTTACTTCAATGGTCCTCGTGCTTCTCGTGGGTGGCATCGATTTTGCTGTTTTTATACATAGTGAATGAATTAAATTTTAGGACGATTTGACAGGCTCTCTTTGGTCTATCCCTGGAAGGCCGGAGGAGTCTTGTTCCACGATGAGGATAGCGCCTATGTTGCCTACGATAGAAAAGTTAATGTCGACGAAAATCCATTCGATCGGATCGGAGAAGAATGTCCGAAGCGCGGCGGAGGAGATGGCCCGGAACCAAATCGGGAGTCTCCTGGTGACCCAAGAAGGGAACTATACTGGGATCATCACGGAGGTCGATATCATTCGAAAAGTGGTCGCAAAGGGAATCGATCCGGCCGCGACCACGGTAAGAACCGTCATGACCTCTCCTTTGATTACCATCGAGGCCGATCGGTCGGTGCTCGATGCCAACGATTTGATGGAGCAGAAGAAGATCCGCCACATCGGGGTGACCCGAAACGGAAAGATCATCGGAATGGTCTCCATCCGAGATTTTCTTCATCCCCTCTCTGTTGAACAACCGTCGGCTGAACAGAAAGCGAGCGGGTTTTAAAGTTTCACCGATAGGAGAACGCCGCCATGCAACAAAAGAAATTATCTCGAACACTTCTCTTGACCCTGTCCTTTTTACTTGGAATGAGTCGCTTTGCTGAAACGGCCGAGAAGTATCCGGAGGAATGGGTTTGGGGAGAATATCTTCTGGTGGGGCTCCTCGTTCTGATTGTCGCCGGTTGGCTGACAGGGGCTTATGCTTTGATCTTCAGCAGTCTTCGTCCTTTGGTCAGGCGGTTTTTTCTTTACCCGTTATTTAAGATGAGAGGAACAGAGGGGGATAAGAAGCCGCTGATTACAAAGAAGTAGTAGCATCTTCTTTCCTCTGAAAATCCGACACGATTGCCTAGGCTAAAGGCTTCAAACGGTAATCGACATTCAGATTTCTCGATTTTTACTTCCTTGACTGCCAGCCCTAGAAAGTTTATTTTACTTCGGTGAGATCCTAGTATAAAGCTATTCTCTGAGCGTTTATATTGGCCGGACATCCAATACCGATATCAGGTGGATGGCAATGAATACACTGGAAGTACCATTTCCCTCGGTGGTCTCCTGGGATCCTTTGGCCACTACGAATGGGTCTACGACCTTATAAAAGAATATCCGGTCGGAGTCCGTGTGACGGTTTTTTACAATCCGCGGAACCGAAGGCTTCCTGCTTGAGAAAAGATGGTTGGCCTATCATTTACGTATTATTCTTCGCAGGTCTGTTTCTTATGCAGGCTATCATAATTTATGGCGATAGGATTTCTATTTCGGAGACGATGTGATGTCGGGTGGTTTTATATTCAAGCTCGGATTAATTCTGAAAAATCCTAAAAAGCTCTTTGAGCAACTCCGCGTTGAAGATCCAGCAAAAGCTGTGGACTTCTCTTTTTGGCTGACTCTTCTCAGTATGGCAATCTGGATCCCTCTGTCGTTGATTGCAAGCGGATTTAGGCCGAGTGCAGTGGTATTCTTTGCGGCTTTCTTTACGGCGGTCACGATTTCGATCTTTTTATTCCTTTGGACATTCTTTTGGGCATTCCTTCTACATCTTTATGTGAAAAGGCATGTAAAAGCCGGCGCTGAAAATACTTCTTATTGGAGATCTTACCAAGTTTATGCATTTGGATCCCTTCTGCCCGAAAATCTCACATACGGATTTGCGGACCTGCTGGGAAGAACCATGTATTCTGGCATCCTCCCCCAAATTATCTGGATTTCAGGTCTAGTGTGGGCTGTTCTCAATCTAATTATTGGAGGAACGATTTTGTTTGAAACAACCAGGAAGAAAATGATGTTGGCGGCCTTGCTCTACCTCGCAACAAAGGTATTATTTTTTAAAGGACACGTCTCCATCAAGATGTAACCGTCCCCAAACTGCCCTGATCTTTATCTTTAATTTCAAATTACAAAGAAAAGGGGCTAGGTCTAGATTTTTGAGATTAGATCTTCTGCTATCCTAAAATCCAAATATCTAGACCTGGCCCCTTCACTAAACATAGACTGTTAAATTCTACTTTTATGGCATTGACCCTGATTTGTGACAGCCATAGGTGCAATCTTCCTTTGCGTCTCATTCAATTGACTAGTAATCTTCGATGCGACGGTCTTTGCCTCTTCTTTAGAGAATGAGGCTCCGCTTATATCTCTTGCTGCCAGCTCAACACTCTGTAAGTTACGCCCATCGACAGCCAGCTTGATACCCTGTTCATATGACTTCGTCGCTTCGTCTATAGATCCTCTTATTAATAAGAAGAGACCCTTCTTAAAATAAAGACTTGGTTGAAGAAAAGTGTTGTTATCTAACTCAATCGCTTTGTCGTTGGCCTGGATGGCCTTTTCTAATTCTCCTAAACGGTAATATACATCGGCAAGGGTTAGATAGAGCCAAGCGTCTTTACGACCATGATCTATCGCGAACAGAAGATCAGACAGGGCAGCATTAAAGTCTTCCTTCGCAATGTAAACGGAAACGCGATCTAAGCGCGCCTCGACATCTTCCGGATAGAGACGCAACACCGTATTTTGATCATTCAGAGCCTTATCATACTCCTCTAGACAAAGATAAGTGGAACCTCGGTTCAATAGACCACTATAATGGGAAGGGTCAATCTTGAGGACTTGTGAATAACTTTCTATGGCTTCCTGAAAACGGCCTAACTTAAAGAGCGCCGCCCCCCGATAATGATATATTTCCGCACTCCGCTCTCCAAATGTGATCGCAGTATCAAAATCTTTCAGTGCTTTCTCGGGTTGACTGAAAGCGACTAGATAGTACTCCCCCCTTTTATAGTAGCCGGTACTCCCCTTTGGGTCTAACTCAATTGTCTTTGTAATATCATCCATTGCCTCTTTGTATTTTTCTATGCTTGCATAGGTAACCGATCTCAGCAGATAAGCCGTTACTCTGAAGGGAGGATCTGGGTTCTTGCTTATTGCTTGTGAGAGATAGAAGATCGCTTTTTCATATTGTTTTAACTCACGATATGCCTGGCCAAGTTGAAGAGTAATAAGCCACAGACCGGGCTCAACTTTAAGGGCAGCATTAAATTCAGCGATCGCTTTTTCGTACTGTTTCTGTTCTTGGTAGCGAAGTCCCCTCTTGTAAGATTCTTTCCAGGCGGGATTACTCGGATTGCCTATTACACTGGCATCCTCTCTGTTCCCCTTTCCCCCTACACTCTGAGCTCTCAAATCAGCATTCAACAACACGCCATAAAACGCAGTCATACACCAAATTGCTGTTAGGAAAACCTTTTTTGCAGGACTGCCGTTATAACTCTTCATACTCAAGCTGGAAGTCTATTTCTAATAAAGCACCATTTCCAAGGAGAAACACAAAATAAACAATCGTACTAAAAAGATTCCATAGAAGTATCCGGCGGAGGAAAGTTTATTCCACTGTCTGATGGGGGTGGAGGCCAGCTTAGGCTACTGCTGGGTCCAGGTGTAGGTTGTACCGGGTTCGGGCGTTCCATTCATCTAAAATAATGGAGCAACTGGGTCCAGACCACCAGTTCCCTCTATTGTAATAACCCTCGTCTGATACCTTGATTAATGAGGTTTTGCTTGTGGTTGATTCCAAATATACTTATAAAAATAGACTACGATGGTAACGATATGGAATGTATTAATCATTTTCACCCAATATTTCTTCTCATCAGGATTTAAATGCTCTGAATCCATAACATGATCGAGATAGAAATAGTGTAGATAAACTGCTGGACTAACGCTAGGAACAAGTATGAAAATTAAGAAAAAAGGATCGTTTACAACAGCCTTTATTTCTTGTGGAGAATGGGTGAACATCCAAAAAAAACATAGAATAAAAAAAACCAGTGGCTGAACGGTGAATATTCCTAATAGAATTTTCTTTTTAAAAGTCATAAAAAATTAAAAAGAGAAGGAGTTACTCCGATATCAGGCCGCCCGAATCCCCCCTGATAATCAATTCGATCAATGTATATTTCTCCTTGGTCTTTAATATAAAGATAGTTTATCGTGTTGCCGTGGGTATCCGTCACAGTGTCCAACATCCACTTGAATACACCCGGCGTCCCGCCCTGTCTGGAAGCGACTGTTTGACCCAAGAGGTATTTAGTGCCTGTCTTATCGGTTACATCCCAATATGTGCCGCTCTGGCCACTGATCCTTTTAAAGGCATGAACCCCTCTTCAACCCTTGCTCCAAAGCAATCGGTCGGACAAAAATCCGTCCGGGGGATCAACTCAGAGGAAGCGCCACCGAGCATGAAAGAATAACAGGGATTCGGACTAGTCGCGGGATCGCAATTATAATTGACGCCGTATTTGGTATTGCGCATGACGTAGCCGATTGGAAGGTCCCAGCCGACGCCGAGGAAGCCATTACCTGCGGATGAATTGTAGGTGAGTGCAATTTGTGGGGTAAGACCGTGACGCCCCGGGGGGACTTCGATGGGGATGGAATAGGTGAAGGCGCCGGAGTTTCCGGCAACCGAACCTTGAGCGTAGGCTAATGGAGCTAAAACAACCAAACCAAAGAGCACAACCCAACCAGACAACAACCGTCGCCAAGATGCGCGCATCAACCGCTCCTTCATTGATTGTGAAAATGCTTTTTATCTTATACCAAAGATCTCAACTCCATTGCTGTTATCGCTTTAAGGAAATCCTGCTTCGGAAAATACTGGAACGGCGGAGGCAAAGTCAAGAAAATAAATATCCCGACTTCAAATGGGGATTTTCGGATTGGGGAGTGAAGTGAAATTAGGAGTGATTCGGAGGTGCTAGGAGAATCTGGAAGGAGGTAAAAGCGAGAAGGATTGTATCTGTGACGCTCGGACGGGTCTCTACAAAGCCGACGCGCCGATATCCCGCCGGTAATGCATCCCGCGAAAGGAAATTCGGTCAACCGCTTGATAGGCCCGGCGGCGGGCCTCCGCGACGCTCTGGCCGAGGGCGGTCACCCCCAACACCCTTCCCCCCTGCGTCACCCACGCTTCCCCCTGTCGCCCGGTTCCGGCGTGAAAAACGAGGGTGTCCGGAAGGTCGATCTGATCGAGGCCCGAGATGACCTCCCCTTTTCGATATGTTCCGGGATAACCTTCGGAAGCCAATACCACGCAGACGGAGGATTCTTCCCGCCATTCGAGCCGGGTTTGATCGAGGCGATGATCGAGCGTCGCCTCCATGACATCGACCCAATCGCTCTTTAGACGCGGAAGAACCGCCTGCGTCTCCGGATCCCCCCACCGGGCATTGAACTCCAGAACGTGCGGTCCGGAAGAGGTGAGCATCAATCCGGCATAGAGAACGCCGCGATAGGGGCTCCCCTCCGCCGCAAGCCCCCGCAAGGTCGGCGTGATGATCCGCTCCATCACTATCGATTCCATCTTCTGCGTAATCCGCGGCGTCGGAGAGATCGCCCCCATTCCGCCGGTGTTGGGGCCGCGATCTTCATCGAAGACCCGCTTGTGATCCTGCGCCGAGGCGAGCGGCAAGGCCTTCTCCCCATCGGTGATGACGAAGAAGGTCGCTTCGACCCCTTCGAGAAATCGCTCCAAAATAATCCGTCCCGCCGCCTCTCCCATCGCCCGAAACCCATCGAGCCCTTCCTTCGCCTCTTTCTGATCGCGGGCGATCACAACCCCCTTCCCGGCAGCCAGCCCCTCCACCTTGAGGACGATCGGCATCGGGAGATGGGGAAGCATCTCGTAGGCCCGCTCGAGCGTCACCACCTCGGCGTCGGCGGTCGGGATCTGATATTTCTGCATGAGGGTTTTGGAGAAGACCTTGCTCGTTTCGATCTGCGCGGCGGCGCGATGCGGGCCGAAAATCCGAAGCCCTTCGGCTTCAAACCGGTCGACGATTCCCAGCGAAAGGGGGAGCTCGGGACCGACGACGGTCAGATCGATCTGTTTCTCTTTGGCAAAGGCGAGAAGTTTTTCGATTTCATCGACGGCGATGGGGACGATCTTTGCGAGGGTCTCGATTCCCGGATTCCCCGGCGCACAGTAGAGCTCGCGAACCCGAGGGCTCTGCGCGATCTTCCAAACCAGGGCGTGCTCGCGCCCCCCCGCTCCAATGACTAAGATCTTCATAACGGATATTCCTGGCAGGTCGGGCGACCCGATCTCCCTTCTACGGTAGGGGCGTGATTCATCACGCCCAACCGGAGGGCGCAATAAATTGCGCCCCTACACCTTTTTGGATAATGCGGGGAAAATCTCTTAATCAATGCCGGAAATGTCTAAAACCGGTGAGAACCATCGCCAGGTTCTGCTCGTCGACCGCCTGGATGATTTCTTGATCCCGGATCGATCCCCCCGGCTGTATCACCGCGGTGATGCCGACCTGGGCGGCGGCATCGATCCCGTCCCTAAACGGGAAGAAGGCGTCGGAGGCCATCACGCAGCCGGAAACGGGCGTCTGCGCTTTCATCGTCGCAATCTTCACCGAATCGACCCGGCTCATCTGGCCCGCGCCGATTCCGACCGTCTGCCCCGGGCGCGCAAAGATGATGGCATTCGATTTGACATGTTTACAAACCTTCCAGGCGAAGAGCATCGCTTCGAGCTCTTCCTGCGTCGGCGGGCGTTTGCTGACGATTTTTAATTCCTTCGGATCGTGGATCATGGCGCTGTCGGTGTCCTGAACGAGCAGTCCCCCCCCGACCCGTCTGAAATCAACCCGCCCGGCATTCGATGCGCCGATCGATTTGCTTCCGGCCTCCAGGACACGGAGGTCTTTTTTCTTTTGAAAGAGGGTCGCGGCGGCCGGCTCGATCGTCGGGGCGATGATCACCTCCATGAAGGTGGTGGTAATTTCTTGAGCGGTCTCGGCATCGAGCGGTCGATTGAAAGCGGCGACCCCGCCGAAGGCGGAGACCGGATCGGTCGCCTTGGCCTTCTTGTACGCTTCGACCAATGTGGCGCCGGTGGCGACGCCGCAGGGGTTGTTGTGTTTGATGATGACGGCGGCCGGTTCCTTAAACTCCTTGACCAGCTCGAAGGCGGAGTGGGTGTCGAGGAAATTGTTGTACGACATCTCCTTTCCCCAGATCTGCTTCGCGGCGGCGACGCCCCCTTCGGTCACCTGGGGCTCCCGATAGAAGGCGGCTTGCTGGTGCGGATTCTCGCCGTATCGAAGCGATTGGACCTTCTCGAACTGAAGGACAAGGTGATCGGGGAAGCGCTCTGCTTTCCCCTCCCGGCCTTCGAGATAGGAAGAAATCGTCCGGTCGTAATCGGAGGTTGTGAAGAAGACCTTCTTCGCCAGATCGTATCGTTTCGCCTCGGAGATCTCCCCGCCGGAACGCTTCATCTCATCCAAAACCGCGGCGTAATCTTTCGGATCGATAATGACGGCGACATCTTTGTAGTTCTTCGCGGCGGAGCGGAGCATCGTCGGCCCGCCGATATCGATGTTCTCAATCGCCTCTTCCAGCGTGACGTTCGGCTTCGCGATCGTCGCCTTGAAAGGATAGAGGTTCACTGCGACGAGGTCGATCGGCTCGATTCCCTGAGTCTTCATCTGTTCCAGGTGTTTCGGATCATCTCGCCTCCCCAAAATGCCGCCGTGAATCTTCGGATGAAGGGTCTTCACCCGACCGTCCAACATTTCGGGAAAGCCGGTATGCTCGGAGACCTCTTTGACCTGGATCCCCTTCTCTTTAAGGAGCTTGTAGGTCCCTCCCGTCGAAAGAATCTCCACCCCGAGGGACTGAAGTCCCTGGGCGAAATCGACGATTCCTTCTTTATCGTAAACGCTCAGTATGGCTCTTCTGATTCTTCCCATGGATTCTCCTAAAACCGAATATTTTTTGTAGAAGCGGCCGCCCCCAGTGTTTAATGAAAATCGCCTGCCGTTGGAGAAAAACCCCTTTCTCCAGTGCGATCTCCTCCTCTTTGGTTAATAAGTGAGGCGCACGGTTCCGTTTCAGTTTTGCAATTCCCAAAAGATCATCTTGATAAAAAATTCGATGAAGACCGTTTTTTAGAAAATTAAATCTTCCCCCCTTTTGAAAGGCGGTCGCAAAGTCGATGAGGTACGGCTCCCCATCATCTCCGACGATGACATTCTTGATATTTCGAAGATCGCACAAGACCACACCGCGCGCATGGACGGCATCGATCAGACTCCGCAACCGCGCAAAAAAATCGGGGGTAAGCTCTCCCGGTTCGAGCTCGGAGGCGTTCCGGCCGGGAACGTACGAAACCGCAATGGCGTAACGATCGATCGACCCGAGGTATTCCGGGATCCCGTGAAGCCCCTGGAGCTTGCGGTAGATCGTCGCCTCCCGCCTGTTTGAGACCATCCCGACGAAAAACCGGAAGACGAACGACTTCGCCGCGTAATCTTTCACGACAATGTATTTATTGTCTTTCTTCAAGATAAAAATATCGGGCTTCCAGGGATAACCCTCCCGGATCGTCCCCTGCCGGTATTGTTGGAATGAGCCCCGCTCTAATTCGATTTGAAGTCCCTCTAGAAAAAGAACCGCATCGATAAGATCAAAACGCCCAATGCGGTGACGACGGCGGTCTCATGTTCGCTGTTCGAAACGACGCGGGACCACTCCCATTCATGTTTCCCCCGCTTTTCGTAAGGGGTCAGGCGCGGAACGTAATCGGGCACGCTTCGATCGTATTCGTCCCAAGCCAAACCGAAAATTTCCCGCAACCGGTCCGATTCCGCCTTCTTCTTGAATGGGACGTAGTAAGAGAAAAAAGCAAGGAGGCCCACCCCTAGAATAATCCATTGGCTGGCTAAAAGGCAAAATCCGATCATGATCAAAAAGGTACCGAGATAAAGAGGATTCTTCACGTGGGCATACGGCCCGGTGGTCGTCACCTCCCGATTCTTGCTGAGGTGTCCCGCCGCCCAGAGGCGCAATGCTTCCCCCCCCAGAATCAACGGGAGCCCTACCAGGAAAAAGCTCAGTTTGGGCCGAGCGAAATAAATCAAGGCGGCCATCAGAATATAGACGGGGATTGTCTTAACGGTAATCTTTCGAAGCAGGTTCTTCAAGATGTCCATCTCCGGGGATAAAAGATGGGTGGAGTATATCAAATCACGCAGAAAATTCAAGCAAAGTCTGCGGAGAAAAAGGGGTGCAATAGTATCATCAGAAGGGAATTAATTTCAGGGGGAAATGGCTTGGTTCATAAAAAAGAGCCGTCTGTGACCGATGGTAAGGCGGCTTTTCTCAATTAAAGGAAGTAGGCTTTCGGCTGGACAAGAATATCAGACACACACGCTGTCTCTTTTACTTTACACGCTTGATCCCTGGTTTAAATTCACCCTCGGTACTATGAACCTGTAGGCTCAAATTGGGGGGAACCAAACTGCATCCTGAGGAGGTGCATTGCAGGTCGGTGACACGATGCCAACTGTCTGGATCTGTACCGTCTCCGTCGGAGGTTGTAAAGGTGTGATTGGGATAAAGGTATACGAAATCGCCTATTTTGACCGATACCGTAACCGTGGCGCTCGCTGATCCGTCAAGTGAAAAACTGTTTACGGCAATGACATAGCGCCCAATCGGCAGCCCGAAAACGGTCACATGCTCCGGTCCCTGGCCATCGGTATCGTCAAGGTCCAGTATGGCACTGGCGGTTCCGAAGGTTGTTCCCGTATTATGGTAGGCGACAGTGGCAGTCGCCGGACCGCTCACCGGGAACGGATCGGCATAATAACCGACGTGTAAATCGATGTCGCTTTGATCCACGGTATCATCCTCCCAGATCAATGTGACCAGAACGTTTTCACCCTCGACGCCGACCGTCGCTCCTGAGGCAACCGATACAATCTCGCTATTATCATTCAGATCGTCCACTTCACACATCTCGAAAATATCGGTACAGTCGGTATGCTGGCTTGAACTTCCCCCGGTGATGGAGACATCGACACTTTGGTCGGCATTAAATTGGATCAGGGCATCCTCATTGATCACGACCCGACCGGCAACCGGACAGGCGCCATTCACCGTCCGGATCGGCGTCGGAGTTTCAATATTAAATGTTCCTTGGGTCATACAGTCGGAATCGGGATTAATGAAAAGGGTCAGCGTTCCCGAGTAGGCCACCTCTGTCGTTGTATCGCCTCCTGCCTCCGTTTCAATCACGCTTGTGATGACATCGGTAAATGTCGTAATGACCGTTGCATTTCTTCCGTTTGTTTTGGTTTCCGTCATCACCCCGTTGAGTACTTCATCGAATCGACCCGTCGCTTCATCATATCTTATTTCATTGGTAAAACCTTGAAATCCAATCTCAGTTAAATTGATAAAATCGTTAAATGAAATATTTCCTTCGGCGGCCAGGACAATCGTGCCGGCCGTGCCGGACGTTGTACTAAGATCCTCCGTGAGCGTCAACGATGAGGTGATAATCCCTTTTAAAGTCGCATATGGATTGGTATCGGTTTTTCCATAGTCTTGGATCGAAAAATCTCCATCCTCATCGCCAAAGGTCAATGTCATCAAGGCATCCGCGACACTGCCGCTTCCGCTCGCGGTCGCGGAGACGTGGAACGGCCCGTTCATTTGGGAGCTGTCTTCTCTGCAATCGGTGAAATCGAGGTCCAGCTCGTAATTTCCGGTGCTGCTGTCGAACGTCCCGCTGAGGTCTATGGTTCCCCCGTCAACACAGGGGGTCGTTGCACTCGCAATCGGAGCCGGCGCGTTTGCCGTCTTCAGCATACGACGGACCTTTTGCACGACCGGAGTTCGAGCAACCTTATGACTCAAGGTCACCATTTTATAATAGTCATGATTCGCCTTGGTGAGGGGATTGATCGGCTTACCGATGCCTAAACCATCTCCGGCTGCGATCTCCCCTAATGAGACCATGACGTCCGTAACGGCAATGCCCGCCTGTATCGACACCACATTGGAGCTGGCCGCTTGTGCTCCCTGCGAAGGGGTATGGAGAGGGGTGATCGCCCGGCCTTTCGGCGCTTGCGTCTCCTCAGTGCATCCCAAGATAAAAAAACCGACGAGTCCGCACAAAGCCATTGCGAACATTGTTTTTTTCATATGAGGAAAAAACATCGCGCTCACTCCGAGAAAGATTCTTATCCGATGCCGTCCAATACCGAGGGGGTATTACGTGCTTTAGAGTTTAACAGAAGCTCGGAGACTGTCAAGGCAACCGGTTCTATTTATGTTTATGAAGAGAAACGTTCTTGTGAAAAGGACGATTTAAAAGATTGTCTCTCAAATCCGTTGCGGATCGTTTGACAACAATCAGGGGAAGGGAATGTTGATCAACAGAAGTGAGTTTGCTTGATGGGGGGACAATCGATGAGAACCTTTCAATGGGCTGGAACCCGGAAAGATCACCGGATGCTGATATCAGGAATATGAAACATCATTAAGATTCAAAATGACGCTCTGGCTCGTCAATTCAATGTCATTTAACACTCTTCAATCGTGAATGTTCCTGTCCACAATGCAGCTGCAGATCCGACGGTTGCTGTCACCGACCCCGTCATAACAACGCTTTCAGCTCCGCAGCCTGGAAGTGAAATAAGGAAAGCGGTACGGGTTAAACCGCGATCGTCCGTTTTTGTTTTAAAATAGGTCGGGTTATTGGGATCCAATGGATTTCCGTCAATGTCGGTCAGAATCCCCCCCCCTCCCGCAAATAGCTCAATCTCTACATCGGGCAGCGCAACGGTCCCGGAAACATCCCTCACTTGAAACTCAAGTGGCAATACGATGGAAGGCGCCGCAGCACCAGTAACCGTAAAATCGTCGTCATCCGGACCGGTCACTGTGGCATCAAATGGCGCTTTTGCATCGCCGCCACACCCCGAAAAGAATAAGATCAAGGAGAGTAAAAGGACTGAAGCCGCTTGTCTTCTCATTTGGATATACCTCACGATTGACTTCACCTCATTTCTACGCGCTCAAAAACGCTTTCAAAACTTTCCGGTCGACCGGGACAATCCGGACCTCACCAATTTTTTCCGGCAAGACAAAAAAGATTTCTCCACCGGCCACTTTTTTGTCCCTTTCCATGGTCTCAAGTATACTGCCGGGGTCTAATTTAGGCAACTCGGTCGGAAGGTGAAACGCCCGTAAGAGCGAAATTTGTCGTTGAACCGTCTGCCAATCCGTCATGCCGAGCAGATAGGAGAGCTTGGCCGCCGAGGCCATCCCAATGGCGACCGCTTCGCCGTGTTTGTACTTTCGGTAGCCGGTTAATGTCTCAACGGCATGTCCAAGCGTATGGCCGTAATTTAAGATCTTTCTCAGCCCCGATTCCCGTTCGTCGGCCGACACGACCTTCGCCTTCAGCGCCGCCGATCTTTTAATGCAGTGAAAGAGTTTTTTAGAATCCATCGCCAGAATCGCCGCGGCATTTTCTTCAAGATATTTGAAAAATGCGGCGTCCATGATGACACCGTACTTGAAGACCTCCGCCAGTCCCGCGATAAACTCCCGCCGGGGCAAGGTTGCAAGCACGCCCGGATCAACGCAGACCAGCTTCGGCTGGTGAAAGGCGCCGATCAAATTCTTCCCGCGAGAGTGATCAACGCCGGTCTTCCCGCCGATGCTCGCATCAACCTGCGCCACCACCGTGGTCGGAACCTGAACGAATGGAATGCCGCGAAGGAATGTCGCCGCCGCAAAACCGGCCATGTCCCCGATCACCCCTCCGCCTAACGCGACGAGCGTCGATCCCCGCTCGAATCGATGAAGAATCAGTTGGTCGTAAATCCGCTCGATCTCCGTCAGATTCTTATGCCGCTCTCCGTCCCGGATTCGAATCGTCTTTGGAACGAATCGAGCGGCCTGAAGGCTTCTTCGGATGCCGGCGCCGTAGAGACGATCAATGGCCGGATTGGTGACCACCGCCACTTTTTCCCCCAACGAAAGGGTTCTTAGATACGGACCCAACCGATTCCTGATCCCGGTTCCGATGACCACATCATAACTGTTTGCGCCCAAACTAAGCCGTACTTTCTCGACCTTCAATCTCCAAGACCTTTCTCTTAATCTGTTGAACAACATCATCTAAATTCATATCGGAGGTGTCCAAAGTAATGTCGGCTCTCCGATAAAAGGGCTCCCGTTCTGCCAGAAGCCGTTGGATCTCCGATAGCGGATCGGCTTTCTGTAAAAGAGGCCGTTGTCCTGCCCGTTTTTGGACCCTTTTGAAAATGACTTCCGGACGGCACCGCAGGAGGACCAGAATACCGTTCTTTTGGAGCAAATCAAGATTTTTTGAATCGAGGACGATCCCTCCTCCGGTTGAAATCACACAACCGGTCCGTTCCGCCAGATCGAAAACTGCTTCCGATTCCAGCCGCCGAAACGTTTCCTCTCCTTGCTCGGAAAAAATCTCGGCAACCCGTTTGTGGGTCTTCTCCTCGATCACTTGATCCGTATCGATGAACTGATAGTGGAACGCCGTCGCCAGTCGCCTTCCGACCGCGCTCTTCCCCGTCCCCATAAACCCGAGCAACACGATATTCTTCATCCATACAACTTACCGATCTAAATCACTCAGATCAAGCTATTTTATAATCCTGGGGGTCAAGAAGACCAACAGTTCAGAAGTGTCTTCTCGTTTGGTCGTCGTTTTGAAAAGCCATCCCAGGAATGGAATATCCATCAGATAGGGGATTCCGTTGATCGAATCGGTCTTCGTGGTCTCATAGATACCGCCGATGACAGTTGTCTCCCCATCTTTTACAAGAACGTTCGTGGTCGCCTCCTTCTTAAGAATACTCGGGCCGGATGCGCCGAATCGGGTCTCTCCCGGGGCGTTCTTGCTCACCCTGATCTTCATGATAATCCCTCCATCCGAAGAGATATGCGGTGTGACCAGAAGAGTGAGGTTTGCATCGACAAAGGTGGTCTGTGTTCCGGCCTGAGAGGTGGTCGAAAATGGAATCGACTCTCCCTGCTCGATCTTCGCCTCTTGATTGTTCAAAACCGACACCTTCGGCGTCGAGACGACCCGTGTTAAACCTTGCGATTCCCCGGCCGAGAGTCGAAGATCGAGATTAATCGGATTGTCTGTAAACCGGCCGAACGAAAAGCCGAGACCGCCGAAATTTTGAGCGGACGGAAGGTTCACCGCAAAGGACGGGTCCGGTGTGCCGAAAACGGCGCCCGGTCCCCCCCCTCCCCCCCGCAAACCGACGATATTTCCGCCGGTGACGGTTTGGGCGGAGGCCCCCCACTGAATGCCGAGGCTTCTGTTGAAAGTCGGCGCCACCTGGACTATTCGCGCCTCGATGACCACCTGAGGTGTTTGGGTATCGATTGTCTTAACAAGTCTGGCAACTTCATCGAGATTTTTTTCGATATCTTTCACAATCAGCGCATTCGTTCGGCCATCGACAGTAATATCTCCTCGTGTCGAGAGAAGCTTTCTGAGGGAATCGACGAGATCGGCCGCCTTTCCGTAGTTCACATAGATAATTCGCGTCTGGAGGTCCTCCGCCTTGATCTTGGTCTCTTTGGCGCGGGCCTCTTCGTCTTGCTGTTGCGCAATATTAGACAAGGTGGCGATCCGAATGATATTCCCTTCGCGGATTTGGCCGAAACTGTTCATCTTCAGGATAATGTCGAGCGCCTGGTCCCAGGGAACATTGATTAATTTCAATGTCACTTTTCCCTTTACATCTTCTCCGAGAACGATATTCAGGTTGCTGACATCCGCGATCAGCCGGATGACATTGGCGAGATCGGCATCCTGAAAATCGAGAGAAATTCTCCTCCCCACATATTTGGGAGGGGTGACCGATCCGGTTTCTACTTTTTTCTTAGACTCTTCGGACGATTCCCCGTTTTCAAGAACGATATCCGCCTTGTCGGCCACCCGTTCCAGCGGGGCCTCTACAGAAGGCTTTTCCGCCATTCTCACATCAATCATCGGCGCCGGCGCCGGCGCGGGAGCCGCCGCTGCCTCAGTCCCCTCCGTCATGCCGGCGGAAGGATCAACCAAAGCGGCCACTTCCATATTAGGAACAGCCGCCTCAGGCATCGGCACAACAGGAGGAACGATGACCGCTGTTGCAGGCGCCGCGGAGACATCCGCCGGTGCAGAAGAATTTCCAGACGCTTCTTTCTTAGACGAGGAAGCGACCTCGGAAGCATCTTTTAAATGAACGCGCAGTTGGGGGCCATCTTGTTGCAGCGAGTATACAACCGGCGCATTTAAATCGAGGACAAGCCGCACTTTGTTCGAATGAACGCCGATTCGGGCCTGCTTGACGGCATGGTTCTTCGCAGGGAGGGTCTTTATTTTGGAGGCCATTTTCACATCGGGAAGATCGATCACGAGACGCTTCGGATCGAGAAGGAAGACATTCGGAGAAAGCTGTCCATCCGACGTGATCACCAACTGGAGACCTTCCTTCCGATCGAACCGGATCGATTTGACGATCTTTGCCGGAGAGAGATCTTTCTCCTCCTTGATCGGCGGAGGAAGGACCGGTTTCGGCTCCTCGGTGAGCGCGAGGATCGGTTCCACCGGTTTCTCCACGACCGGTTCAGCCGGTTTCGACGCCGGATGAGCCACTTCGACGATGAGATTGGTCCCCTCCGTCCTCACATTCGTCTCGACAGATTCATCGACCTCGATTTCCAGACGCCCGACCTGATTTCCCTCTCCCGCCACGGGGAGAATCGAACGGACCCCCCCTTGATTGACATCGATCTTTTCCGTAAATTTTCCGAGGCCGACACCCGCCATATCCACAATCAGACGATAAGGATCGGTCAGATGAAAAGTCGTATAAATCATCGGTTGCTGGCCTTCCACGACCACTTGGGTCTTCTCAGACTCTGAAACAACGCGAATATCGACGATTTCCTTTGGGGATGAGGGTTGTGTCATCACCTGAGAGGCCTTCGGAGAACAGGATTGGGTCCATATTAAAAATACAATCACGAAAACAAGTCTGTTCTGCCCGATCATTCTAGCCCCTCCTTTTGGGGATGAAGTTCCATCACAACATTCCTCACTTTGGTCTCACCAAAGATGTCGAGGTATTTTTCTTCAATCACCACTTCTTTGTTTGTAATTCGGCTGATCACACCGTTGTTCATCCCGATCCGGGTTCCCTTTCGGACGGGATATCCCTTTCCGTCCTGCGTCTGGATGACAGCGCCGTGTCCAAAGCCTCCCCAAACAATGCCGATCACCTTCATTTCAGACAGCTCCTTCCGCTGCAGAGGGGGAAGGTTTTCCGAGGCGCTTCGCTTTCCGATGGCGATAATAATCGATTTGAATGGGTCACGCCTCCCTTCCGGATTGTATTGAAAGAGCGCAGCGGGATCTTCTTTCTTGACGAGGACCTCCGGGGAAACAATTTCTTCCGCCGGGAGGGCCGGGACAACCGTCGGAGCGGCCGGTACGACCTTCGCCGCCGTCGTTGGCGCCGGCTTCGAAGCAACCGGCGGTGCGGTCTCGCCGCATCCGAATAAGAACGCTACGAGGAAAAGCATACCGTTATTTAAAAGAAATTGTTTCCTGATCATGGAGCCCCTTCAACAGAAGCAAACGCCGTGGCGGAGAAACTGGTCTGGATCAAAACCTTATTTTGTTCCAGCTTGGAGCTCCCCATCCGAATATTCGACACATTAATAATCCGAGGCAATTTGCTGATTTTATCGAAGAAGACGCCGAGCGCATGGTATGCTCCGGCCACTTCCACATTCACAGGAATTTCGACGTAGAGTCCCGACGGGCTGGGCCTTTTCTCGGCAGGCCGCCACAATTTAAAATCAAGGCCGGTCCTCCCCCCCAAGTCGGACACCTGCTTCAAGAGAATTTCAACCTCCGCCTCCGGAGGAAGCTGCTCTTTTAAAGTAGCCAGTTGAAGTTGAAGCTGTCGATTCTCCGTGATGAGTTCATCAAGGCGCTTCACCTTGATTCGATGAATATTGATGTCATTATTCAGCGCTGCGATTTGCCCGTTGAGGGTAGAGATCTCACCGCTCTTCGGGATAAAGACAAACCAAACAAATGCCCCGGAGATGATCACGATGACGAGAACAAGAGAGACAAACTTTTGGGTATTGGTGAGGTTCTTCAGTTTTTCCAGATTCAATGCCATAATGCCGCCCGGCCGCCCCTTATTGTTTTATGCCAGAGACCATTTGAGCCTGAATGTATAAATGGAAACGGTCCCTTCCATCCCCTGTCTTGATTCGAGAATCTGCACATCTTTAAAAAGAGCAGACCGCTTTAAATTATTGATGAAATCGACGATTTCGCTGTTTGTGGTGGCCCTTCCCTCCAGGTCGATCACACCGTTCTGCTCATTGACGTTCACCAACCATACTTTCTCCGGAAGGCTTCGGCTGATTTGATCCAGGAGAAGGACAGGAATCGACTGATTTTTACGGAGCTGCTCGATAATATGGATCTTCTCCTCGACCGCTTTCTTGTCTTTCTCATAATTTTCTACTTCTTTTACTTTTGTCTTAAGCACTCCCAATTCCGTCGTCAGTTTTGTCTTTTCGGCCGTTAGATTGTCGACCCTCTCATTGAGCGTAATCCAGCCGTATCCGAGAATCAGGAAAAGAACGGACAACACGCCGGAAGCAAGGATCAACTGCGATTGAATCTCGACCTTCTTTTTTCCCTTCTTCGCTTTTTGCGTCGGAAGTAAATTGATCTTGATCATTGATTATCGATCCCCAATTTTTCGAATCGCCAAGCCCATTCCGACCGCAGCCAAGGGCGCCATCTCTCGAATGTATTCCGGGTCAAATACTTTTTTGGGAATATCCACTTTTTTAAAGGGGTCCGCCATTTCAACGGGGACTCCCGATTTCTCCGCAAGCTGGGACAACAGATCAGGAATTTTGGATGCTCCTCCGCTGAGAACAATGCGGTCGATGTTCTCATTGGTAGAGGTCGTTTTGAAATAATCGAACGATCGGATCACCTCCGAAGAAATTTCCGCGTTCAAATTGTTGATGATGGAAGAAAGGGCCTGAGGATCGATTCCTTCAACCGCCTCGTTCCGCTTTGCTTTCTCGGCCTGTTCGTAGCTGACGTTGAACTCTCTCTGAATCGTCTCGTTGTAGCGATTTCCTCCGATGGAAATATCCCGCGTGAAGGCGAAGGTGCCGCCCTTCAGGATATTAATGTTCATCACGCTGGCGCCGATATTGACGAGCGCCACGATCTCCCCTTCCCTCGCGTCATAATTCACGCCGAACATGTTCTCGATGGTAAACGCGTCGACGTCGACGATCACCGGATTGAGTCCTGCTTCCGTCACCAAGGTCGTGTATTCGGTCAACTTGTCCTTCTTGACCGCCACCAACAACACCGACATCTGCTCTTTCGATTCCTGATTGTCTCCCGTTCCAAGAATATGAAAGTCGATATTCACGTCGTTAATGTCAAATGGGATGTATTGTTCCGCTTCCCATTTGATCGATTCCTCCAGCTCTTCCTCCGTCATCATCGGAAGACTGATTTTCTTCACAATCACCGAATGCCCGGAGACGGAAACGGCGACATCTTTTACTTTGACCGCCTGCTCCTCCAGAAGCTCTTTGATCACGGAGACGACCCGTCCCGCATCCATAATCGTTCCGTCGACGATCAGTTCGGAATCAAGCGCCTTGACGCCGAACTTCTGAAGCTGGTAACCCTTGCTTGTCTCTTTCACCTGGACCAGCTTGATCGCGCCGGAGCCGATATCGAGTCCGATGAGCTCTTTTTTACGGGAAAAGGGGAGAGAAAGTTCCATCAGAATCGGCACCTCAACCTTTCTTTGAAAATCCCTGTTTATTGGAATAACCGGAACGGCGAGAGATGATCTTCTTTATTTCCTTGATGTTCTGATCGGAGTAGAGCCGCCAGTTTCTCCAGTCTCGCCCCACGTTGGAGATCCGTCCTTCGCTTTCCCATCGGAACAACGTCGCCTTCGAAATATCAAACAATGCGCAGATATCTTTCGTTTTGTATTTCCCATTATTCTTATGAAGCATTCCCAAATTCCTCAAGTATCCCGCCATGCAATTTGACGATAGTAAGTATACTTAGTATTTGACGTTTGTCAAGGAAAGTGGAAATTTTAACCGAAAAGTTGATAATTTTAAAATCGTATCAGGACAGGCAATCAAGAAAGAGGAAAATTTCTTTAATGGATTGGGAGCAGGCCGATCAATTATTTCCCCGCTCGCTTCATCTGAAGAAACTTTCCGGCGGAGCTCCGGATGACTTCTGGAACGCCCTTGTTTTTCGCGAGATTATTGAGCTCTTTGGGTTTGAGGTTTTTGATGAAACCGAGGGAGAGCCCCACGGGCGTTTTGGGATTGTTTACGAGACCGACGATAATCCCGTAATTCTTCATCCAGTTCCGATTGTTCGCAACGACACGCAGAATATCTTCGGATACGTTTTTTGACTGGGCGATCGATTCCACTTCTTGTTCCGTCAGTCTGGGGCTGTTAAGGACGGCCAGGATGACTTGTTTATTCGAATCCTTTAATAGAAGGGCTCTTGCTTCTTTGTTCCCTTTGAGTGCCAGTTGAATTTTCTCAGACACCTTCATCTGTTGAACTTGTTGAAACAAGTTCACGAAATCAGGCTCCTGTACCGCCTCCGTGTCAAGCGCTTTTCGTTTGGACGCAAACCACGGCTCCTGAGCGTAATCTCCAAACATGCGGACATAATTGAGCGTGGCTTCCCAGGCATTCGGATGCTGAAAGATCTTCCGGATGAGCGATTCCGTCGTAAGAAAATATTTTGTAATTAAGTCGAGGGTAAATCCGTCGGTCGACGAATCCTCCACAAGGAAGAGGAGTGTTTCGGATTGAAGGATTTCTAGATTGAGTCGCGGTAAAAGGAGCTGTTTTCGATCAGCCACACTTCTTACCTCAATTTAGAATCGGGATGATTCGGGTGTATTCCCTCTTGGAACCGGTTTCGGCTTTCTCTCGGCCAGACCGATCGTCGCCTTAAAGTTCTCTCCTAAGAAGAGCTCTGTCAGAATCTCAACGCCGTTCTCTCTATTGTCGGTCCGAACGATTCTGGCTCCCCTGACAAAAGAAGCGATTTTCTTGCCGATCTGCTCGTCTTTCGCGACCAATTCGGAAATCGTTTTTTTTGAATTGATCTGCAGCATCATAATTTGTGATTCGAGTTTTGCGTAAGCATCCACCTTGGCGTGTTGCACCGCTTGGATCCTATCCGAAAGCGACCACTCTCCTTGGATCTGCCCGATGCCGACCGCATGGAGGGTGACATCGGCCCAGTCCGCATGCGGCGCGACTTCGGGCCCCGATTCGCAGGAAAAAAGAAATAAAACCGAGATCACCAGAAGAAAGAGCCTTCCATAGAAATTCACTTTCATGATTCCTTCCATCGTTGATAGATTCGGTTCTCAATCTTCAGCCCATCCAGCGCGCGTCCCACGATAAAGTTGACCATATCGTCGATCGATTGGGGATGATTGTAGAAGGCCGGCATCGCCGGAATGAGGGTGGCCCCCATCTCGGAAAGCATCAACATATTCCTCAGATGAACCTGGTTGAGCGGGGTTTCCCGCGGAATGAGCAGGAGCGGCCGCCTCTCCTTGAGGGTAACGTCGGCGGCCCGTTCAATGAGGTTCGAAGAGAATCCGTGGGCAATCGCCGCCAACGTCTTCATCGAACATGGGGCGATGATCATCCCTTGTGTGGGAACCGATCCGCTGGCAATCGGCGCCGTCATATCCTTCTCATTACAATACACGAGATCATCGCCGGCATATTTCTTTTTTAGGATTTCGCCGGTCTCTTCAAAATTGGCGCCCCACTCCAATCCGAGCTCCTCCCGAATGATCAACCGCGCCTCATGGGAAAGGGTCAGATAGACCTTGTGCTTTTCCTTCAACAGATACTCGAGGAGCCGCACCCCGTAGACCGCCCCGCTCGCCCCCGAAATCGCCACCACGTAACTCGACATTTTTACCCCGGCTGTCCCAAATCCCGATGGCGCCAATGAACCTGCAATCCCCTCGACTGGAGATGCTCCCGTAATAAATTGACAATGGAGACGGATCGGTGTCTTCCGCCGGTGCATCCGATCCCGATCGTCAGATAACTTTTCCCCTCCTTCTCGTAAAGCGGGACGAGGAAATCGAGAAAGCCGTACAGCTTCTCCAGAAATATCTTCGCCTCCGGCTGGGAGGTAACGTAGCTTTGGATGCGGGGATGCTCCCCGGTGAGCGGCTTCAACTCCCTTTCAAAGTTGGGATTGCTGAGAAAGCGGACATCGAACAGGAGATCCAGATCATACGGAATTCCGAATTTATAGCCGAAGGAGATCAAGGAGATATTCAAATGGTTGTTCTCTCCTTTCTCCAAATAATATTGGGTGATCACCTCTTTGAGCTGGTGAACATGATAATTGGAGGTGTCCAAAATTTTATCGGCGCGTTTCCTCAGGTCGCTTAGTTTCTCACGTTCCATCCGAATGCCGTCGATCACCGAACCGTCCCGGGCCAACGGATGCGGACGACGCGTTTCCGAAAACCGCCGCACGAGCACCTCGTCATTCGCCTCGAGGAAAAGGAGTTCCATCTGGTACCCCTCTTCCTTCAACTGATCGAAGATGTTCAGAAAATGGCCGAGGAAATCCCGTTCTCGGATATCAATGCCGAGCGCCGCCTTCGTAATATGGCTTCGCGACTGGTTGCACAGCTCTACAAACTTCGGAAGAAGGGGGGGCGGGAGGTTATCAATGCAAAAAAAGCCGAGATCCTCAAAGTACTTGATGACATAACTTTTGCCGGAACCCGAAAGGCCGCTAATGACGACCAGGCGGACATTTTTTGCTGCAGGCATAGGGTAAAACGCCGGGGATGAATGGCGCTTAATTAAGATCTTGCGTTAATAAATCGGCTCGATCAGCCCGAGTGTTCCATCTTTTCGTTTGTAGAGAACATTGATCCGGTGATTTTCATGATTTCCGAACAGAAAAAAATCTTTTCCGAGCAGCTCCATTTGTAAGGCCGCCTCTTCCAAGCGCATCGCCTTCACGGGGAAAACCTTCTTCTTTTGGACCGTCGGAATAGACGGTTCGGCCTCCGGTTGGGACTCCCCTGAAACCGCTTCCTGCCGAACCCGGTGATTGGTCAGTTTTTCCTTATATTTTTTAAATTGCCTTTCGATTTTGCTCATGGCCTGATCGACCGAGGCATACATCTCGTCGGTCTCTTCTTCGGCCTGCAAGAGAAATCCGTTCGCTCGAACCAACACCTCTGCAATATGACGGTACTTTTCTACCTTGAGCGTAAATGCGATCTGTGTGGTTTTGGAGGAATATTTTTCAATTTTCCGCGCACGGCCCTCAATATACTCCTTTAACGCGGGGGTGACCTCCATCTGTCTTCCGGTGATCATGACTTCCATTGATCCTCCTTGCGACGGTCGGTACAAATGGGATATTCCCGTTGGATCGTCTAAAAAGGTCTTTTCCGCCGACTCGCGGGTGGAATCTTGAGCCAGGCCCGATACTTTGTCACCGTTCGCCTGGCAATGTCCACATCATTTTGCTTGAGGCGCTCTACAATTTCCTGATCTTTTAAGGGGTGGACCGGATCTTCTTCCAAGACCATTTTCCGGATCATCTCTCGAACGGCAATTGAGGAAAGGTTTTCTGCGCCGTTCCCGACGCGGGGAAGGCTGCTATTGAAAAAGAATTTCAGCTCGAAAATACCTTGCGGGGTGAACATATATTTATTGGTGGTCACGCGGCTCACCGTCGACTCATGCATCGAGATGTCATCCGCCACCTGTTTGAGGATCAGCGGCTTCAAACAACTGATTCCCTTCTCCATGAACTCGTATTGAAAATTAACGATACTCTCGGCCACCAACTGGATGGTCCGGTTTCTCTGTTCAATGCTGCGGACAAGCCAAAGGGCCGACCGAAACTTTTCTTCAAGATAGGTTTTTGTCGTCTCCGCAACGGTCTCCTTCGATCGGAGGAGACTGCGGTAAAAAGGGCTGATCTTCAATTTGGGAAGACCGTCGTCATTCAACAGGACCACATATTTCCCTTCCGATTTGACGACGAAAACATCCGGGATGATATGGAGGTTCTCCGACGAAGTGAAGGGACGACCCGGCTTCGGCTCCAGATGCTCGATCACCTTCGAGGCATGCAACACCTCTTGAAGGGTGACATTACAGCATTTTGCAATATTCTGATACCGCTTCTTCTCCAGGTCTTCCAAATGATCCTTGATCACCGCATCAACCAAAGAGCCGGACAGTCCCAACTGAGCGGTCTGGATGAGTAGACACTCTTTCAAGTCTCTGGCGCCGACGCCGGTGGGATCAAATCCCTGGATTACTTTTAAAACTTTTTCAACCGATTCGACCGAGCTCGAGACCGTCTGCGCAATTTCCTCAAGTGAAGCGCCAAGATAACCGTTATCGTCTATATTGCCGACGAGTACCGTCCCGATCTCCTTCTCTTTCTCCGTCACCGAGGAAAGCCCCAACTGCCAAAGAAGATGATCTACCAGAGAGGCGGCCTTCGTAAGGGTTTGCTCATACGACGGCCGCTCTTCCGAAGAGGCGGCCGAGTAGCTTCCCCCCTCGTCTCCCCGATCATCATCTGTATAATAATCTTCCCACTTGAGATCGAGTTCATCTGACTTCTCAGACGATTCTTCCTCTCTCTTCTCGGTCTCTCCGTCCAAGGTCGCAGAAGCGGTTTCCTCTTCTGGGGAATCGGCGGCCGTATCTTCAAGAAGTGGATTTTCCAGCATCTCCTGATTAATGGTTTGGGTCAACTCGAGTCTTGAAAGCTGGAGAAGCTTAATGGCCTGCTGCAGCTGAGGCGTCATGATCAGCTTCTGCGTCATCTTTAGATCGAGTCTGGCTCGCATCCCACTCTCTGACCAAGACATATCCGAACCCCTACAAGCCTACGTTATGATTGAAGAGACGGCGCGTTTCGATCCTGCCAACGGAAACGATCGCCCAGATAAATTTCCCGCGCTTGCGGACTATTGGCGATCTCGGAGGAAGTCCCGGAAATGAGGATTTCCCCTTCATAGATGATATACGATCGATCGGTAATTTCGAGCGTCTCTTGAACGTTATGATCGGTAATGAGGACTCCGATCCCGCGCTTCTTGAGTTGAAAAATAATCTTTTGAATCTCCATGACGACGATCGGGTCGATTCCGGCGAACGGTTCGTCGAGGAGGATGAATTGGGGCGAGATCACCAAGGCCCGTGTGATTTCAAGACGACGACGCTCTCCTCCGGAGAGGGTGAACGCCTTGTGCTTCGCCAAATGTGAAATGTTTAATTCGCCGAGAAGCGCTTCCAGACGGGACTGCCGCTCGGCGGGAGAGAGATCGAGCGTTTCGAGAATCGCCATAATGTTCTCTTCGACCGTCAACTTTCTGAAGATCGATGGTTCCTGAGGAAGATAACTGATCCCCTTGCGGGCGCGAAGATACATCGGCATCCCTGTCATCCGCTCTCCGTTCAAAAAGATATCCCCGCGGTCCGGAGGGGTCAAACCGACAATCATATAAAAGGTCGTTGTCTTTCCGGCGCCGTTCGGACCGAGCAATCCGACGATTTCCCCGGCTCCCACACGGATATTGACATTCCGAACGACCTTGCGGCCCTGATATTTTTTTTCGAGTTCCGTTGCTTCGAGCATCTCTTTATCCGGAAAGTTTATTTTTTTCCTAAATTCAAATCGCTTACCCCGGAATGAATAATCACCTGACTTCCCTCGACCAGGCTCCGATTCTCCGCAATAAAAAGGGTGATCACCTTCCCCTTCACGCGGTACTCTTTTTCCCAAGCTTCGGCATCCCCCGTCAGGGTAATGGTCTCTTTCTTTTGGTCATAGATCCCCTTCTCCGCTTTGGCATGTTTTTCGCCTTGTCGAATGTCGACGTTGCCGGAGGTCTCGATTCGAGAGACCTCCCGCTTCTCCTGGGTCGAAGGTTCAATCAATAAAGAAGAGGACTCGGACATGAAAACTTCCGCGCGATCCGCCTTAATCGTTAAATCGCCTTTTTTAATAAAGACCTCTCCCTCGAAGATGATTTTGTCTTCCAGACTTTTAATCGTCATTTTATTGGAAGTAATGGAGATGGGTTCCTGAGGATTATTTTTAACCGGTATCTCACCGGCGACGGTAAACCCGCTCCCTCCGAGGAGTTCGATGAGGAGGAGTGGAGAAAAAACGTATTTAATGAACCAGCGCCTGAACATGACCCGAGACGGTGACCTCTTGGTTTTCCGGCGCAACGCGTAATTCGTTCCCGTTAATCTCAATTTGGGGGCCGGTGATGCGAGCGGGTCCCTCGGCGACAATTATCTTCTGATCGTTGAGCCAAGACAACGCCGGCGTCTCAATGGTGTAACCGTTGCTCAACTGGATCACCATCGGACCCTCTTTCTTCTCCAGGGAAAAATCTTTTGTCCGCGTATTGATCGTTCCCGAGTCTCCATCCAGAGATAATTCAACCCCCTGAGAGGTCTGAATTGTCACGGCGACTTTTTCAAGCAACGCTTTTTGGTCTTTCTCGAATATCTCGGCGCGATCCGCCCGCAACTCCCAATTTTTCACCCCTTCGTGTGACTGGACAACCGAGAATTGACCGATCTTTACATCCGCTTTTCCGCCGATATCATTAAAAAAGACAAGCAAATTTCTTTTTTTCATGCCGGAGACAAGCGCAAAAGACAAAAAAAGGAGGAAGGTCATGATGAGCATAAGCAAAACTTGCTTCGATTGTATTCTTAGCGTCAGCACGGTCTAAATATAACACAAAAGAAAATGCGAGTAAAGCAAATGTCCAATTCGGCGTGCTTCTTGCTTCATCTATGAAAACCCATTGAAAAATCGATTGCAACATCCCATGAATAAACGCGATTCGTCACGCGAGAAGAGGATATTGAAGCGGCCATTTAGGCTAAAATATACCGGGTCGATATTCCAATCCGACCTTAAATTCTGATCATCCGGATTCCCTTTTTTGGAAGACCCTCGCATCAGAAAAATCACAGAATAGGCCCTCTTAACGTCTACCGATGACGCAGAAATCTCCCGACGATACAAAGACAAGGCTCCCGGTTCAATCTTCCATCGACCGGATGACAACGGACCTGCCTGCATTGTACAATAAAGGCTGAAAACAGATCCGATAACCGGTTTTATTCAATCGATTTCTCTTGACACACACTAGTAAAAACGCTAGAAATATCGATACCGCCAATTACCTGGAGGAAAGGATGAGAAAAAAATTAAACATCTTCCTATGGTTCCTGTTTCTGGTTCACCCGTTGTTTATTCAGGCCGTCCATGCCCAGGACGCGGCAAAACCGGCGCCGAAAGGACCCGCTGAAAAGACCTATTCCTTACCGTACGACCAGGTTTGGGATAAAGTGGTAGAAGTCTTGACGGAGAAAGGGCTCTCCGATCATCCGCACGGTAAAATGTCTGCAAACAAAGACACCGGAAAAATCACAACCCCCACTTTCCGCTACTTTAGGATCTTCTCCGCCAAACCGGTGAAAGAGTCGCATTATCGGGATACGTACACGGTCACCATCACCGAAGCGGCCAGCTTCAAGGCAAGAGAAGCGAAAAAGAAAGCCGAGGAGGCTGAATTCTTTCTCGGCGAAGCGAAAACCAAGATGGAAGAAGCAAAGGGGAAAAGCGGAGACGAGGCAAAAACATTATTAGAGGAAGCAAAACAGTCCGAAAAGGACGGAAAAGAATCGGCGGAAGCGGCGAAGAAAATGGAAGAAGAGGCAAAGGCCCTGGCCGCCAAGCCGCGTGTCGTCAAGGTGCTCGTGGAACGGAAGTTCGAAATTCACGATGATACCAAGCGGGCGTGGGTTGACGCTGATCCAAACACGGAAAAGGCGGGGCTTCCCGCCGACGTCATTCTCAGCGCGGTTGATGCAAAGCTGACAGCGGCAAACACGGCGGCGGCGGAAGCAAAGCCCGCGGCGAAAGAAGAGACAAAAAAGTAAACGACTGAAAAATGATTGGACGAACTATGAGGCTGGCGCGGAGGCTGTTTCTTCCGTGCCGGCCTCTTTTTCTTTCTTCTGCTTACGTTCCTTCTTAGGCGCTTTCTCAACCTTTTTGGCCTCCGTCAATTCCAGGATGACCATGGGAGCGCCGTCGCCGTGCCGGACCCGCGTTTTGATCAGGCGCGTGTACCCGCCGTTTTTATTTTGAAAACGGGGGGCCACTTCCGAGAAAAGGGAGAAAACCACATCTTGATCGAGAATATAAGCCGCGGCCATTCTCCTTGCATGAAGATCTCCCCGCTTTCCCAGGGAGATCATCTTATCGGCGATGGAACGAATCTCCTTCGCCTTGGCTTCCGTGGTCTCGATCCGCTCGTGCCTTAAAAAAGAGGTGACCAGATTTCGAAAGAGCGCCCTTCTGTGAGCGCTGTTCCTTCCGAGGGGACGACCTGCCTTACGATGACGCATCTCGCACTTCCTTTCCCAATCGCATTATTTCGTTATCCTTCTTTACCGACCTCGGCGGAATGCCCCTCCAGCTTCATTCCAAGGGACAATCCCATCTCAGAAAGAATTTCCTTAATTTCGTTCAACGATTTTCTGCCGAAATTTTTCGTTTTCAGCATCTCCGATTCGGACCGTTGGACCAGATCGGCGATGGTCCGGATATTGGCATTTTTTAGACAATTGGCGGCGCGGACGGAGAGCTCCAGCTCGTGCACGCTTCGGAGGAGATTCTTGTTGAACTCCTTGACCTCATCCCGCTCCTGCTCGACCGGCTGCTCGAGTTCCTCAAAGTTGATGAAGATATTCAAATGGTCCTTCAAAATTTTTGCGGAAAAACCGAGCACGTCGTCCGGCTTCACGCTGCCGTCGGTCCAAATCTCCATGACCAGCTTGTCATAATCGGTCACACGGCCGACGCGCGCGTTCTCAACGATGAAATTCACTTTGCGGATCGGCGAGAAAATGGCGTCGATCGGGATCACACCGATCGGCATCCCCTCCTCTTTGTTCCGCTCCGAAGGAACATAACCGCGGCCCACCTTGACAACCAATTCCATATCGAGATTCCCGTCTTTGTCCAATGTCGCGATATGAAGGTCGGGGGTCAGGATCTCAATGTCGGCATCGTGGATAATATCTTTCGCCAGGACCTCGCCCGCCCCTTTTTTCTTAATATGGATCACCTTCGGTTTATCGGTATGGATCTTCAAGCGAAGATTCTTGACATTCAAAATGATATCGGTGACATCCTCTTTCACCCCCGGGATCGTCGAGAACTCGTGCAGGACCCCTTCGATTTTAATCGACGTGACCGCGGCCCCTGCAATGGATGAAAGGAGAACGCGCCGGAGCGAATTGCCGATGGTGCTGCCGAATCCGCGTTCGAACGGCTCGGCAAAGAATTTTCCATACGTTTTTGTGAGTGTTTCTTTTTCGACTTCAAGCTTTTTTGGTATCTGAAAATCTTTTGTTCTAATAATCATAAGATCCTCACCCGTTTTGAGTGGGAGCGACCGGACGATCGAAGACGTTGCTCCGACGCCCGAATGGCTCAATGTCTTTATCTGGAATAAAGCTCAACAACCAGCTGCTCGTTGACAGGAAGCGCGATTTCTTCCTTGCTCGGATGTGACTTTACGGTCCCCTTCATTTGGTTCTGATCGAGCTCCAGCCAGGAAGGAACACCACGGGTTCCAATCCCCTCAAGCGCAGCCTGGATAGCGACAAGACCGCGACTGCCTTCTTTTACCTCGATCGCATCATTAAGACTGACCAGGAAAGAAGGAATATTGACCCCTTTTCCATTGACGATAAAATGATTCTGTCTGATCAGCATGCGGCCTTGCTTCCGGGAAGAAGCAAAACCAAGGCGGTAGACCACATTGTCGAGTCTCGATTCCAACAACCTGAGTAGGTTCTCGCCGGTGATTCCCTTCTTTCGTTCCGCTTTGAAGAAATATTGTCTGAACTGACGCTCCAGCAGTCCGTAAATCCGCTTCAGCTTCTGCTTCTCCCGCAACTGTGCGCTGTATTCGGAGGCGCGCGGCCGAGCCTGTCCATGCTGGCCCGGCGGATAACTTCGCCGATCAATCGCACACTTTTCGGAAAAACAACGGGTTCCTTTTAAAAACAACTTGGTCCCTTCCCTTCGACAAAGCCGACATACTGGACCGACATATCTAGCCAAGCAAACACCTCCTGTTGTTCGTTACTCGTTCGTCGTTAATCGTTATTCGTGTCTTTACGTTTAACGATTCACGAATAACGGTATCCCTAAACTCTTCTTCTCTTGGGGGGACGGCAGCCGTTATGCGGGATCGGGGTCACATCCTTAATCAGATTGATCTTCAACCCTGCGACCTGAAGCGCCCGAATGGCCGATTCACGGCCGGAGCCGGGGCCCTTCACATAGACATCGACCTGTTTCATCCCGTTCTCCATCGCCTTCTTGGCCGCGATTTCAGCCGCCCTCTGCGCGGCAAAAGGGGTGCTCTTCCGCGAGCCCTTAAACCCTTGGCTTCCGGCGCTCGACCAGACGATCACATTCCCCGCCATGTCGGTGATGGTCACAAGCGTATTATTGAACGAGGCCTGAATATGGGCCACCCCCGTCTGAACGTTCCGCTTTTCTTTTTTCTTCGCACCTTTTTTTGCAACCATTCATAACCCTTTCGCTGATGAATTACTTCGTCTCTTTTCGCTTGGCGCCGACCGTCTGTTTCTTCCGGCCCTTTCGGGTTCTTGCATTCGTCCGGGTCCGCTGACCGCGAACAGGCAGGCCGCGACGATGACGCAGCCCTCGATAACAACCGATATCCATCAAGCGTTTGATGCTCATCGAGACTTCGCGGCGAAGATCCCCTTCCACCCGGACGCCTCGCTCAATCGCCTCGCGAAGCCGGATGACCTCATCTTCCTTGAGATCCTTCACGCGGATGTCCGGACTGACGTTCGTCTCTTTTAAAATCCTTTGAGAGATGGACCGTCCGATTCCATAAATATACGTCAGACCGATTTCGATCCTTTTATCCCTCGGCAAATCAACGCCTGCGATTCTAGCCATGAAATCTCCTCGTCATTTAAACTAGCCTTGCCGTTGCTTGTGGCGGGGGTTCTCGCAGATCACGCGGATCACCCCTTTTCTCTTGATAATTTTACACTTGGCGCAGATCGCCTTCACCGATGACCGAACTTTCATCTAAACTCCTTATTTGCTAAAGCGGTACGTAATCCGCCCACGGGTCAGATCGTATGGAGAGAGCTCCAGCGTGACCTTGTCTCCCGGAAGGATCTTGATGTAATGCATTCTCATCTTTCCGGAAATATGAGCAAGAACGCGATGGCCGTTTTCAAGCTCCACCCTAAACATGGCGTTCGGCAATGTCTCCACGATGGTTCCTTGCACTTCAATGACATCCTCTTTCGCCATATTATTTTTTCCCAATCTATCGATCTCTGAAATGCATCAAACGCTTTGCGAGACATCCCCCCGTTACAATTTGCTTAGGATGACCGGCCCCTCTTTCGTCACCGCAATCGTATGCTCAAAGTGAGCGGAAAGACTCCCATCCGCCGTCACCGCCGTCCAACGGTCGTCCAAAACCCGAACGGCGGCCTTCCCTATATTGACCATCGGCTCGATCGCCAAAACCATTCCTTCTCTCAGCCGCGGCCCTCGACCGGGGGGGCCGAAATTAGGGATTTGAGGCTCCTCATGCAAAGCGCGTCCGATTCCATGACCGACAAAATCGGTGACGACCGAAAAACCGGCTTGCTCCACATGCGATTGAACCGCGTGGGAGATATCCGACAACCGGCTTCCCTCACATGCCTGTGCGATGCCGGCATAAAGAGATTCTTCGGTGACCTGAATCAGCCGCTTTGCTTCCGGCTTCACCTCTCCGACGGCAACCGTGACCGCTGAATCGCCGTAGAAACCGTCATAGATCGCGCCGAGATCGAGGCCGACAATGTCCCCCTCTTTAATCACCTTGTCGGGAGAGGGGATTCCATGAACCACTTCCTCGTTGACGGAAATACAAAGGGTCGCCGGATAGTTGCGGTAACCTTTAAAAGCCGGCGTCCCGCCCCGCTCTCGAATCTGCTTTTCAACGAAGAGGTCGAGTTCTTTTGTCGTCATCCCCGGCTTCAGATACGCTCTTACCGCTTCAAGCGACTCTGCGACGATCCGGCTCGCTTTTGCGATCTTGGCGACCTCTTCTTTAGATTTTAAAATAATCATTTTCTTCCCTTTGGGTCAACCGGATTGCTTTGAACCCATCAGGATGACTTCTTTCCCAGAACCGCCTCTTTGACCCGACCGGTGACGGCGTCCACGCCGGCGTCGGCCTCGATCTGCGACAAGAGGCCCTGCTCTCGATAGTGTTGAATCAGCGGCGACGTCTCATTCCGATATACGACGAGACGCGCTTTGACTGTTTCAGGACGATCATCCTTTCTTTGAACCAAAGCGGTTCCACAGCTGCAGATCCCCTCCTGAGGGGGGGGATTAAAAGAGGTATGATAAACCTTCTGGCAAGCGGGACAGCTTCGTCTTCCGGCAATCCGCTTGACCAACTCCTCTTCATTCAAATCAAAATAAAGGACCCGATCGATCCCCTGGCGGTTCTCTTTTAAAATCTTCGACAGCGCCTCGGCTTGCTTGATCGTCCTTGGAAAACCATCCAGGATATATCCGGCCGACGTATCCGGCTCCTTCAACCGCTCCGCAACCAGGTTGATAATCACATCATCTGGGACCAGCTTGCCGGCATCGATATAGGATTTGGCTTCCATGCCGACCGGTGTTTTCTTGGCCATCGCCGTTCTGAGCATATCGCCCGTGGCGATGTGAGGGATTCGATACTCTTTCGATAATTTCTCCGCTTGCGTCCCTTTTCCAACCCCGGGAGGACCGAGGAAGATCAACCGCATTGTTCTATCCCTCTATGATCGTTATTCGCGAATCGTTACTCGTTAATCGGGTCTTTGCGTTTAACGGTTAACGGGTAGTGTTTAACGATCCCCTAGAACCCTCGCCCTTTCAGCTTTCCCTTCTTCATAAAGCCTTCGTAGTTTCGGGTCAACATATGGGTCTCAATCTGCTGCGCCGTATCGAGACCGACCCCGATCACAATCAGAAGGGAAGTTCCCCCGAAGGCGAAGGGAACGTTGAATCGATAGATCAAGATTTCCGGAATAATCGCCACCATCGCCAGGTAGATCGCCCCGGCAAAGGTAATTCGGGTCAAGACGCGGTAGATGTAATCGGAGGTCCGCTGCCCCGGTCGGATCCCCGGGATGAAGCCGCCGTACTTTTTCATATTGTCGGCCATATCCACCGGATTAAGCACCACCGCCGTATAAAAGAAGGCAAAAAAGATAATCAGCATCGCATAGAGCGCGGTGTGAAAAACCGTCCCCGGCGTCAAATTCCTCCCGATCGCCTGCACCCAGGGAACGGTAATGAATCCTGCAATGGTGGCAGGAAAGGCGATAATCGAGGAGGCGAAGATCGGCGGAATCACGCCGGCGGTGTTGATCTTCAACGGAATATGTGTGCTCTGCCCCCCATACACTCTCCGGCCGACGACCCGCTTGGCGTATTGAACCGGAATCTTCCGCCGGCCGCTCTCCAGAAAAACGATCGCGACAACGACGCCGATCATCAAAATCGCCAGAAAGAGAATGAGGAAAAAGTTGATCTGCCCCGCCTGAAAAAGCTGATAGGTGTTAATCACGGCGGCGGGCATCCCGGTGACGATCCCGGCGAAGATAATTAACGAAATGCCGTTTCCGATTCCACGCTCCGTAATCTGCTCTCCGAGCCACATGAGGAAAGCGGTCCCGGCCGTGATCGTGATCATCGTCATTAATCGGAATGCCCAGCCGGGGTTCTGGACGAAGGCCCCCCCTTCCATTCCTTCAAGGCCGATCGCGATTCCGAGCGCTTGAACAATGCCGATCCCGATGGTGCCGATTCGGGTATACTGGATGATCTTCTTTCGCCCCCGCTCTCCCTCCTTGGCCAGTTTGGAGAGGGTAGGAATCACCACCGTCAGCAACTGAAGGATGATCGAGGCCGAAATATACGGCATGATCCCCAACGCGAAAATGGTCAACCGCGAGAGCCCGCCCCCCGAAAAGATATCGAGGAAGCCCATCAAAGCGCCCCCTCGTTCGGTCAGGAATTTGGCGAGCGCCTCATTGTTGATTCCGGGGGTCGGGACGTGAGATCCGATCCGGTAAACAATCAGCATCAACGCGGTAAAGATAATTCGCTGTCGGAGCTCGGCGATCTTAAATATATTTTGAACGCTGGTGATAAATCTGTCGAACAACCCACTCTCTCCTATGAGAGGACCTCGGCCCGCCCGCCGGCCGCCTGAATTTTCTTGAGGGCCTCTTCGCTGAACTTATGGGCGGCGATGACCAACGGCTTCGTCAGCGCTCCTTCCCCCAAAATCTTAACGCTTTCGGTTGATCTTTTGATGATGCCGGCTTGATGGAGAAACTCGGGGTTGATCACCGTCTCGGCCGGGAACTGATCGAGTCTGCTCAGATTGACGACCGCGTATTCTTTCTTGAAGATATTCTTAAAGCCGCGTTTTGGAACCCGGCGAATCAACGGCTGTTGTCCCCCTTCGAAACCGGGAGCCTTCGTTCCGCCTGATCGGGCCGCTTGGCCTTTATGCCCCTTGGTCGATGTCTTCCCATGTCCCGAACCCGGTCCCCGCCCGATCCTTTTTTCTTTTTTCTTGGCCCCGGGAGTGGGCGCTAAATCCGATATCTTCACGAGATTTCCTTGACCTCCAGCAGATGCGAAATTTTATGAATCATCCCGCGCGTTTGAGGCGTATCCTGGCGGATCACCGTTTGATTCATTTTACGGAGGCCGAGTCCGGCAACCACTCTTTTATGTTTTCCGGGCCGCCCGATATAGCTCCGCACCAGGGTAATCGATAACTGTTTTGTCGCCGTTTTCGAAGCTTCTTTCTTTGCCATTCTATCTCTCCGACAGCGCGAGGGCCGTCTGCCTCCGCCTGACCATCTCTCCGGGATCTCTCAGTTTCGAGAAACCTTCCAACGTCGCCTTGACCACGTTGAGCGGGTTTCCGCTCCCGAGCGACTTGCAGAGGATATTCGAAATTCCGACCATCTCCATCACGGCCCGGACCGGCCCCCCCGCGATGATCCCGGTTCCATCCGCCGCCGGCTTGAGCAGAACATTCTCGGCCCCGTAATGCCCGGTGATTTCAAAAGGAATCGTCGACTCTTTCAAGGGGACGCGGACCAGATTCTTCTTTCCATTCTCAATCGCTTTTCGAATCGCTTCAGGAACCTCCGCCGCTTTTCCCTTGCCGACCCCGACATGCCCCTGGCCGTCTCCCACCACCACCACGGCGGAAAAGGAGAAGCGCTTGCCCCCCTTCACTACTTTCGCCACGCGGTTGATGAATACGACCTTATCTTTTAACGTCAGTTCGTCTGCATTAATTTTTGCCAAGTACCGCCTCCTAAAAACCCGTCCCATCAAACAGAAGGGTTGCCGTCGTGCTTAGAATACAAGTCCGCCTTCTCTGGCCGCGTCTGCAAGCGCCTTCACTCTCCCGTGATAGATATACCCCCCCCGATCAAAGACCACCTTGCTGATATTTTTCTCCTTCGCAAGGGCGGCCAGCTTTGCGCCGACCATCTTTGCCCCTTCGATATTTCCCCCCGACGCTTTCCCCTTTTTTCCTTTGGCCGCTTTCGTAAGGGAGGAAGCCGCCGCCAATGTTTTTCCGGAAAGGTCATCAATAATCTGAGCATAAATATTGTCCAGGCTCCGATAAACGGAGAGACGCGGCCGCTCGGGGGTTCCCATAATTTTGTTTCGAACCCGTTCGTGCCTTCTCGTTCTTGCCAGAACCTTTTCTTTCGCCGATACCGCCATCACAAACCCCGTTTTACGAGTTATTTTCCAGTCTTTCCCTCTTTACGGATGATCCGCTCGTCTTTGTACTTGATCCCTTTCCCTTTATAGGGTTCGGGCTCTCTTAATGCGCGGATATTCGCCGCCACCTGTCCGACCAGATACCGGTCGATTCCTTTGATCGTGACGGTCGTCTGCTTTTCAACCGTTGCATCAATCCCCTTTGGAAGCTCAAAATTGATCGGATGGGAATATCCTAAATTTAAAACCAGCACTCTCCCCTGCACCGCGGCGCGGAAACCGACCCCATTGATCTCGAGCACCTTCTCGAATCCCTGTGTCACGCCGACGATCATGTTCTGAATCTCGTTTCGGGTCAAACCGTGAAGCGATCGGACAAACCGATCGTCCGAAATGCGAGAGACAGCAATCTCGGTTCCCTGAACGTCAACCTTGATCTCGGGCCGAAGCGCCTTTTGATTTTCTCCCTTCGGGCCTTTGACGTGGACGTTGTCCGGATTCACTTTGACGCTGACCCCATTGGGAATCGTAATTTTTTTTAAACCGACTCGCGACATAATCTCAACCTTTTATCTTATTGTGGGGACCCGTGCGGCGGATCGAAGAGAGGTCCTCCGATGCCCCTACACCCCGCGGCTCGGACAGGCAAAGCCTGCTCCTCGCCTTGATTTATTCTCAGCTCGTTACCAGATGTAACAGAGGACCTCTCCGCCGACCTTCGCTTCACGCGATTTCTGATCGGTCATCAGCCCCTTCGAGGTGGAGAGGATTGCAACGCCGATCCCCCCCTTCACCGAAGGAATTTCATCCTTGCCGACATACACGCGCCGGCCCGGTTTGCTGACGCGCTGCAGGTCGCTGATCACCGGCTCGTCGTTTTCGACATATTTGAGATAAACCCTCAAATTCTTCTTCACCGATTCGCCGACCACACGATAATTTCGAATAAACCCCTCTTCTTTTAAGATCCGCGCAAGCTCCACCTTAACCTTCGAAAGGGGAATATCGACTACTTCGTGTTTCCGCATTTTGGCATTTCTGATTCTGGTCAGCATATCTGAAATAGGATCTGTCATTCTCGACTCCAATTACTTCCGTGATCGGCGTTTCCTATCATCGATCTACGATGATGTTAAGGACAGTCCGACCTACCAACTCGATTTGATCACCCCAGGGATCTCTCCCTTCAAGCTCAACAGGCGAAAACAGATCCGGCACATGTTGAATTTTCGAATATAACCGCGCACCCGACCGCAAGTGGCGCAGCGATTGTATTTTCTCACCTGGAACTTGGGGGTCCTTTGGGCTTTTGCAATTAAAGATTTCTTTGCCAATGTCTACCTCTATTTTTATGTGGGGACCTGTCCGGTGGACCCAAAGAGAAGGTCCTCCGACGTCCCCACTCCCCGCGGCTCGGATGGGCTCAGCCCGATCCTCGCCTTTATCTGTGATACTCCAAAACTTACTTCGGCTCACTCGGTTTGCGGAAGGGGAAACCGAAAATTCGCAGCAACGCTCTTCCCTCGGTGTCGTTCGTCGCGGTGGTGACGATGGTAATGTCCATTCCGTGAATCGCAGCCACCTCATCGTAGTTAATCTCCGGAAAGATCAACTGCTCCTTGATTCCCAAGGTGTAGTTTCCTTTTCCGTCGAATGCTTTGAGGGAGATCCCCCTGAAGTCACGAATTCTGGGAAGGGCCGCATTGAGGAGCCGATCCAAAAATTCATACATTCTCTCCCGCCGAAGGGTGACTTTGGCGCCGATCGGCATCCCTTCCCGAAGCTTAAATCCGGCGATCGATTTTTTGGCCTTGGTGACGACCGGTCTCTGTCCGGTAATCTGGCCGAGCTCTTTCACCGCCGCATCGAGCAACTTGACGTTGGAGATCGCCTCTCCCATTCCGACATTAACGACGATTTTTTCGAGTTTGGGCACCTGCATCGGATTCTTATACCCAAATTCCTTCATCATCGCAGGAACCACTTCCTGCTGGTATCGTTCTTTGGCTGACGCAATATTATTGGTTGTTTTCATGATCCTTTACCGTTCCTCGCCTCGCTTAAGATGTGTTCCGATCTCTGTCGATCGAAAACTAAGCTTCTTTATCCAGCGCTTCGCCGCAAGATTTGCAGACCCTCAACTTCTTTCCGTCCGGCAGCGTCTTGCTCCCGATTCTTCTCGGCTTCACGCAGTTTGCGCAGACAATCATCACATTCGAGAGATGGACCCTCCCCTCTCGCTCGACGATTCCCCCCTTTGGGTTTTTTTGGTTCGGCCGGGTATGCTTCTTCAAGAGATTCAGCTTTTCAACAACAACGGCCTGCTTATCCGGAAGGACCTGCAAGACCTTTCCCTCTTTTCCTTTTTCTTTGCCGGCGACCACATGAACAATATCGCCTTTCTTAATCTTGGTCCTGAGCAACGGTAAAGTGGCTTTTCCCATCATCAAATCCTTTATAAAACTTCAGGCGCAAGTGAAATAATCTTCGTAAACTTTTTCCAGCGGAGCTCTCTTGCAACGGGGCCGAAAATACGCGTTCCAATCGGTTCTCCCTGGGCATTGATCAGAACCGCCGCGTTCCGATCGAACTTGATGTAGGAGCCGTCGTCTCTACGCACTTCTTTCGTCGTCCGGACCACCACCGCCCGCACCACATCTCCCTTTTTGACGCTCCCTTGTGGGATCGCTTCCTTCACAGTGGCAACGATGATATCGCCCAGGCGCGCATAACGTTTCTTCGAGCCCCCTTTGACATGGAAGCACATCACCTTCTTGGCCCCGGAGTTATCAGCGACATCGAGCATTGTGTAAATTTGTACCATGCTAAGCACCCGCTTCCGTTAAGATTAAACCGTTTTGGATTGTTTCTTCTTAAACCTCTTTCGCCCGCTCCAGCACTTCGACGACGACCCACCGCTTCTCCCGGCTGATTGGACGCGTCTCGATGAGCTTGACCCGATCGCCGACATGGGCCTCGTTTTTCTCATCGTGCGCTTTCAGCTTGCTGGTTCTCTTTAAAAATTTCTTGTATCGAGGATCCTGCACCATCCGGTCGATCGCGACGACGACAGTCTTCTCCATCTTGTCGCTGATAACCTGGCCAACGTATTCTTTTCTCTTTTTCAACATGTTTTCCTTGTCGTTCACCTGGAATCCTATTTCGAAGCGCCTTCTTTCTCGGTCGCTTCTTTCTTTTTCATTTGAGAAAAGGTCAGAACCCGCGCGACGTCTCGCTTAATCAACTTGATCCGATTGGGGTTCTCGACATGTCCGGAAACCGCCTGAAAACGGAGGTTGAAGAGCTCCTTCCGGAGCTCTTTCTCTTTCTGAGAGAGCTCCTCCGCCGTCAACTCTCTAAAATCCTTTACATCCGCCATTTCTTATTCCTCCCCCCGCGCTACAAACTGCGTAGCGATCGGAAGCTTGTACGCGGCCAACCGGAAGGCCTCTTTCGCCACCTCGGGGGTGACTCCGTCCATCTCGTAGATGATCCGGCCCGGCTTGACCACCGCCACCCAATATTCGGGGGCGCCCTTTCCCTTTCCCATACGCGTTTCGGCGGGCTTCTTGGTAATCGGCTTGTCCGGGAAGATGCGAATCCAGATTTTTCCTCCCCGCTTGACGAAGCGGGTCATCGCGATACGCGCCGCCTCGATTTGCCTCGCCGTAATCCAGCCCGGCTCCATTGCCTTGAGACCGAACTCGCCAAAACTCAGATCGGACCCGCGGTACGCCTTGCCGGCCATCCGACCCTTCATCCGTTTTCGGTATTTTACCTTCTTAGGGGACAGCATTATCTTCTCTCACCTCGTGCAGCAGCCAATTCTCGCTCTTTTTGCGTCTCCGGAAGAATCTCGCCTCGATAGATCCAAACCTTCACGCCGATCTGGCCCATGGTCGTCGCCGCTTCCGCCAACCCGAAATCGATATCGGCGCGAAGGGTATGCAACGGAACCCGCCCCTCCCGATACCACTCGGTCCGCGCGATTTCGGCCCCCGCCAACCTTCCTGCGCAGTAGACCTTGATCCCCAACGCGCCCAGCCGAAGGGAAGAGGCGACCGCTTTCTTCATGGCGCGCCGGTAGGCGACCCGCTTTTCCAACTGCATGGCGATGTTCTCCGCGACCAGTTGCGCGTCGAGCTCCGGCTTCTTGATCTCTTTGATGTTGATGTAGACCTGCTTCTTGGTCATCGCTTCGAGCTCGACCTTGAGCTTGTCGACCTCGGCCCCTTTTCTCCCGATGATGATTCCGGGCCGGGCGGTGTGGATGGTGATCCGGATCTGATTTCCGGAGCGCTCGATCTCGACCCGCGCAACACCCGCGTGGTAGAGTTTCTTTTTGACGATCTTCCGGATCTTCAGATCTTCATGAAGCAGCTTGGCATAGTCCTTCTCGGCATACCAGCGCGAGCTCCACGTTTTGATATAACCTAATCGGAATCCGATCGGATGAACTTTCTGCCCCATTATTGCTCCTTCTCGGCAGCGGAGGATTTCTTCTCCGCCTTCTTCTTTGTCGCCTCTGCCTTGGGGGCTTTCGGCTTCTTCGGTTTACTCTCCGTTTTTGTTTCTTTATCGGCGACGGCTTTACGGGCTTTCGGCTTCTTGGCCTTGCTTTCAACTTCCTTTTCCACAACAGGCGCCGCCTGAACCGGTTCTGCCTTCGTTGCCTTCGGCTTTTTGGGGGCAATCTCCACCACGGATAAGATCAAGGTAATATGGCTCGTCCGCTTCCGAATAATATTGGCCCGTCCCATCGCCCTCGGCTCCATTCGTTTCATCACCGGGCCTCCGTCGACGAGCGCCTTGGAAACCCAGAGATCATCGACATCCCCCATCTCTTTCTGGGCGGCATTGGCGACGGCCGATTTCAAAACCTTCTCGATCACCTTGGCGGCGTGCCTCGGCGTAAACTTAAGAATCGTGAGCGCCTCCGCGGCATTTTTGCCTCGGATGAGATCGACGACCAACCTTGCCTTTCGGGGCGCCACACGGATGTACCGCAAAACGGCTTTCGCTTCCATTTGAACTCCACTCCTAAACCGCACAGACCGGGATCAATCCGGCACTGACTCATTCGTTACTTTAACGCCGTCGCCTTTTCCGTCTTGGCAGCGCCATGCCCCTTGAAGAACCGGGTCGCCGAAAATTCTCCGAGCTTGTGGCCGACCATGTTTTCCGTGATGTAGACCGGGATAAACTTCTTTCCGTTGTGGACGGCGAGGGTATGTCCGATCATCTCCGGGGTAATGGTCGATCTGCGCGACCACGTCTTGAGGATCTTTTTGTCGTTCGATTCGTTCATCTTGGCGATTTTTTCCGCCAGATGTGTGTCGACGAACGGTCCTTTTTTAACTGATCTCGGCATCGCTAACCTTTGGTTTATCGTTCGGTGGGGCCCGTGCGGTTCCTGCTTCGCAGGAATCCTCCGATGCCCCCACACCCCGCGCTCGCGCTGGCACAGCCAGTCGCTCGCTTTATTTTCTTCTCTTAATAATGAAGGCGTCGGTGTCTTTTCTGCGCCGCGTCTTATATCCTTTGGTCAACTGGCCCCAGGGAGAGACCGGATGCGGATTCCCCTGACCGGCCTTTCCTTCTCCTCCGCCGTGCGGATGATCGACCGGGTTCATCGCAACCCCTCGGACGGTCGGCCGACGGCCCAACCAACGGGTTCGTCCCGCCTTGCCCAAAGAGTAATTTTCATGATCGATATTTCCGACTTGCCCCATGGTCGCCATACAGGCGGCGTGGACAAGACGAACCTCGCCCGAACCCAAACGGATCTGAACCCACTCGTTCTCTTTCGCCATCAACTGCGCCGACGCGCCGGCACTCCGGGCAAGCTGGCCCCCTTTTCCCTGCTTCAGCTCAATATTATGAATCATGCTCCCGACGGGGATGTTGGACAACGGGAGGGCATTTCCGTTCCGAATCTCGGCGTTCGGTCCCGACATCAGATGCTCCCCCACCCTTAAACCGTCCGGCGCGATGATATAGCGCTTCTCGCCGTCCGCATAGGTGAGCAGGGCAATCCGGGCCGACCGATTCGGATCGTATTCAATCGACGCCACGGTGGCGGGGATGTCGAACTTATTTCTCTTGAAATCGATGATCCGGTAGGCCCGCTTGTGTCCGCCGCCGCGATGGCGCACCGTGATCTTTCCGCGATTGTTTCTTCCGCCCGAAGGGGGAAGCGAGCGAACCAAACTCTTTTCGGGTTCGGTCTTCGTAATCTCCTCAAAGGTCAAACCCATTGCAGAACGGCGACCCGGTGACGTTGGCTTGTATGTCTTTACTCCCATTGATCAATAACCTCTATACGGTAGAGACCTGTTGAAAAGCGTCCTGCTCTTGCAATTATCCTTCGAACAGCGCTAACTTCTCACCCTCTTTCAGGGTGACGATCGCCTTCTTCCAATCGGGCCGCTTTCCGACAAACCGCCCCAATCGTTTCTCTTTTCCAGGCACATTCACGATGCGGACATCCTTGACCTTCACATTCAAGGTATCTTCGACGGCCCGCTTCACTTCACTCTTGTTCGCATTCCGCCGGATCGCAAAACAGTACTTATTCTGCGCTTCACGAAGCTGCGTGCTCTTCTCCGTCAAAACCGGACGGAGGATAATATCATGCCGATTCATGGTTTCCCCACACCTCTACCAGCCTGGCGACATCCCGGCGCGTAATGACGACCGTATCCGCCAGCAGGAGATCATAAACGTTCAATTGTCGGACTTCCAGCATCTTGACCAGCGGGATATTGCGCGCCGCACGATCGAGATTCTCCTGGATTTGCGAGACGACGAGGAGGACCTTCCCGTCCAATCCGAGCCGTCCGAGCAGATTCACCATCGTTTTTGTTTTCGGCTCGGAGATCTCAAGATCCTCCAGGACGAGCAACTTTCCCTCTTCCACCTTGGAGGAGAGGGCCGAAAAGAGCGCCTTCCTCGACTTCTTTTTAGGAATGTCGTACGCATACGAACGAGGGAGCGGACCGAAAGTCGTTCCCCCGCCCCTCCAAATCGGAGAGCGATTCGATCCCGCCCGGGCCCGTCCGGTTCCCTTCTGCTTCCACGGCTTCTTTCCGCCGCCGCTGACAAAACCCTTCGTTTTCGTCGAGGCCGTCCCCTGGCGCATGGAAGCTTGCTGCATCAGAACCACCTCATGAAGAAGGCCCTTGGAAACCGCTGCGCCGAAGATCGGCTCATCCAGGGTGATGGTCCCCGTTTTTTCATTCTGAATATTTTTCACTTCTACTTCAGGCATGGTTCCCTCAAAATGATCTATTTTTTCTTAGCCGGCTCCGCCTGCTTTTTGACCTTCCCCCGCTTTGCCTTATGGATCAGGACCAATCCGTTCTCGCTCCCGGGAATCGATCCCTTGACGAAAACAAGATTTTCCTCCGCGCGGACATCGACGATCTCCAACCCTTCCGCGGTCACCCGCTCGCTTCCCATATGGCCCGGCATTCCCTTGTTCTTCCAAACGCGGGAGGGAAAAGAGCTCGCCCCGATCGATCCGGGACGACGGTGGAACATCGATCCGTGTGTCGCAGGACCGCCCCGATAGTGGTGCCGCTTCATCACCCCTTGAAAACCCTTCCCCTTGGAGGTTCCGGTCACGGTGACGAATTCCCCCTTTTGGAAAATCTCCGCCGTAATGACCTGGCCGACGCTGATCCCGTTGAGGTCTCCCTTAAACTCCCTGAGCACCCGGGCGGGGGCGACATTCGCCCGTTTGAAATGCCCTCGCACCGGTTGGGTCACGCGGTGTTCTTTCACCTCGTCAAAGGAGAGCTGCGCCGACGGGTAACCTTCCCTTTCGACCGTCTTGATCTGAACCACCTTACAAGGGCCGACCTCGATGACCGTGACGGGAACGAGCTTCCCCTCGTCATACACCTGCGTCATCCCAAGCTTATATCCGATTAATCCGTCTACCATCTCTCTCACCTTCGCTATTTAAAGCTTGATCTCCACATTCACGCCCGCCGAGAGATTCAATTTCATCAGGGCATCGACCGTCTCCGGCGTCGGTTCCAAAATATCGATGAGGCGCTTATGTGTTCGGATCTCAAACTGCTCCCTGGACTTCTTATCGACGTGCGGCGACCGAAGGACCGTATACTTGTTGATCTTCGTCGGAAGAGGAATCGGACCGGCCACCTTGGCACCGGTTCGCCTCACCGTTTCGACGATCTCCCCGACCGATTGATCCAGAACGCGATAGTCGTACGCTTTTAACCGAATTCGAATTTTCTGATTCACGCTTTTCCCTTTATTTCTATGTGGGACCCGTGCGCTCCTGCTTCGCAGGATGCTCCGATGCCCCACGCCCGGCGCTCGCTTCTTCCTTACTTCTTTTTAGATCAAGTCCTGCTATTTAATCACTTTTGTGATAACGCCTGCGCCGACGGTGCGGCCGCCTTCCCGGATGGCGAATCGGAGTCCCTCTTGCATCGCAATCGGCATGATCAGTTCCACGTCCATCGTGACGTTATCCCCCGGCATCACCATCTCTACCCCTTCGGCGAGCTTCACCACTCCGGTCACATCGGTGGTTCGAAGATAAAACTGCGGCCGATATCCGTTGAAGAACGGGGTGTGCCGGCCCCCTTCTTCTTTGGTCAATATGTAGGCTTCGGCTTTGAAGTTGGTGTGCGGGGTAATACTCCCCGGCTTCGCGAGCACCATCCCCCGCTCGACGTCTTCTTTCTTGGTGCCTCTTAAGAGCACCCCGACGTTGTCTCCGGCTTGCCCCTGGTCGAGGATCTTTCTGAACATCTCCACTCCGGTGACCACGGTCTTCTGGGTGGCTTTGATCCCAACGATTTCGATCTCGTCTCCGACTTTCACGATCCCTTTCTCGACTCGGCCGGTGACGACGGTGCCTCTGCCGGAGATGGAGAAGACGTCTTCGATCGGCATGATGAAGGGCTTGTCGATTTCGCGGGTGGGGGTGGGGATGTAGCTGTCGACGGCGTCCATCAGCTTTAGGATGGCTTGCTCGCCCATCTCGCTTTTGTCCCCTTCCAACGCTTTGAGCGCGGAGCCGATGACGACGGGAATGTCATCTCCCGGAAATTCATACTTGCTCAACAGCTCCCGGACTTCCAGCTCCACCAGATCCAGCAGCTCTTTGTCGTCGACCATGTCGGCTTTGTTCAAGAAGACGACGATGTAGGGAACGCCGACTTGGCGCGCCAGCAGGATGTGCTCGCGTGTCTGCGGCATCGGTCCGTCGGCGGCGGAGACCACCAGGATCGCTCCGTCCATCTGGGCGGCGCCGGTGATCATGTTCTTGACGTAGTCGGCATGCCCCGGACAGTCGACGTGCGCGTAGTGGCGCTTGTCGGTCTGGTACTCCACGTGCGCAATCGCAATGGTGATCCCGCGCTCTTTCTCTTCGGGGGCTTTGTCGATCTGATCGTACGCTAAATACTCCGCAAACTTCTTGTCGGCCAACACTTTTGTGATCGCAGAGGTCAGGGTCGTCTTCCCATGATCCACATGCCCGATCGTCCCAATGTTCACGTGCGGCTTCGTCCGCTCAAATTTCGCCTTCGCCATCTATCCCTCCAAAATAATCATTATTCGTGAGTCGTTATTCGTGAATCGTGAAATCAAAGCGATTAACAATTCACGTTTAGCGATTAACGTCTTCTCACTTCTACGCGGCGGTCCCTTGGCTCTTTGCAATAATCTCATCCGAGATATTTTTCGGAACCACGTCGTAGTGAGCAAATTGCATGGTAAAGACACCCCGTCCCTGCGTCATCGACCGAAGATCGGTCGCATATCCAAACATCTCCGCCAGCGGGACCTGGGCAGAAATCACCTGCGCCCCGCCCCGCATTTTCATTCCGAGAATCTTCCCCCGCTTGGAGCTGAGATTTCCGATGACATCCCCCATGTATTCTTCCGGGACGATGACCTCTAAATCCATGATCGGCTCCAGCAACGCCGGGCTGGCACGCTTTGTTGCCTCCTTGAATCCCATGGAGGCGGCAATCTTAAACGCCATTTCCGAGGAGTCGACCTCGTGGTACGATCCGTCGGTGAGGGTGACCTTGAAATCGACCATCGGATATCCGGCGACAATGCCGGAGGTCATCGCCTCGCGAACCCCCTTCTCAACCGCGGGGATATATTCCTTCGGAACCGCGCCCCCGACGATTTTATTGACGAACTCGAATCCCTTTCCGGACTCTTGGGGCTCGACGGTCAGCCAGACATGGCCGTATTGACCCCGGCCTCCCGACTGCCGGATATATTTCCCTTCCGCCTCGGCCTTCGCCTGGATGGTTTCGCGATAGGCCACCTGCGGTTTTCCGACGTTGGTCTCGACTTTAAATTCCCGCTTCAAACGATCAACGATGATCTCAAGGTGCAGTTCCCCCATCCCGGAGATGATCGTTTGCAAAGTCTCTTCATCGCTGGAGATCCGGAGCGACGGGTCTTCCTGCCCGAGCTTCTGGAGCGAGAGGCCGAGCTTCTCCTGATCGGCCTTGGTCTTCGGCTCGATCGCCATCGAGATAACCGGCTCCGGAAATTTCATCACCTCCAGAAGGATCGGGTGGTTCTCATCGCAGAGGGTGTCCCCCGTCGTCGAATTCCTGAGGCCGACGGCGGCGGCGATATCCCCCGCATACACCTCTTTGATCTCTTCCCGCTTGTTGGCGTGCATCTTCAAAAGCCGCCCGATTCGCTCCTTCGTGTCCTTGGTCAAGTTATAGATGTACGAACCGGAATGGAGCACGCCGGAATAGACCCTGAAATAAGTAAGCTGTCCGACGAAAGGATCGCTCATGATTTTGAACGCCAGCGCGGAGAACGGCTCGCTGTCGCTGGCGTTTCGAATGACCTCGTTTCCCGTTTTATGATCGATCCCCTTGACCGGCGGAACATCGAGCGGAGAGGGGAGAAAGTCGACGACGGCATCGATCAGAAGCTGAACCCCTTTGTTCTTAAAAGAAGCGCCGCAGAGGACCGGAACGATCTTCATGGCCAGTGTTCCTTTTCTCAGCGCCCGCTTGATCTCCTCGGGGGCAATCGCATCTCCGCTTAAAAACTTTTCCATGATCGCGTCATCGACGTCGGCCAACGCCTCGATCATCTTGTCGCGATACGCTTGGGCGGTTTCGCGGAGATCTTCCGGGATCTCATCGACAACGAATTTTGCGCCGAGCGTTTCATCATCGAAGAAAATCGCCTTCATCGTGATCAAATCGACCGGCCCGCGGAAGGTCCCTTCTTTCCCGATCGGGATCTGGATCGGAACGGGCCGGGTTCCAAGCCGATCGACCATCGACTGAACGCTGGCGAAAAAATCGGCGCCGGTCCGGTCCATTTTGTTCATGAACGCGATGCGCGGAACGTTGTATCGATCGGCCTGACGCCAGACCGTCTCGGACTGCGGCTCGACCCCTTGCACGGAATCGAAAACCGCCACGGCGCCGTCCAGAACACGGAGCGAACGCTCCACTTCAATCGTGAAATCGACATGGCCGGGGGTATCGATGATGTTGATCCGATGGTTTTTCCAGTAACAGGTCGTGGCGGCGGAGGTAATCGTGATTCCGCGCTCCCGTTCCTGCTCCATCCAGTCCATCGTCGTGGTCCCTTCATCGACTTCGCCGATGCGGTGGGTCACGCCGGTATAGTAGAGGATGCGCTCAGTCGTGGTCGTTTTTCCGGCGTCGATATGGGCCATGATCCCGATGTTTCTCGTTCTCTCTAAAGGATATTCGCGTGCCATTGGACTCTGTCTACCGCTGTTTTTCCTCTCCGGCACTCAAAGCGAGAGGAGATAGAGTAAAAAAGGGTGAAGGCAGCGCCCTCACCCGACGGGTATTCTTTGAACAATTACCAGCGATAATGCGCGAAGGCCTTGTTGGCCTCGGCCATCTTGTGGGTATCCTCCCGCTTCTTCACCGCGCCGCCGGTATTATTCGAGGCGTCCATCAGCTCGGCGGCCAGTTTTTCTTCCATGCTCTTTCCGGCCCGCTGTTTTGCGTAAAGGGTGATCCATCGCAGGGCTAAGGTGGTTCGGCGGCTCTGGCGAATTTCAACAGGAACCTGGTAGGAGGCACCGCCGACCCGCCGCGATTTTACCTCAACCATCGGTTTCACATTTTCGACGGCGCCCTTGAAAACCTTCATCGGGTCCGAACCGCTCTTCTGCTTGATCAACTCGAAAGCGCTATAGCAGACCATTTCAGCAATACTCTTTTTTCCCTGGTGCATCAGCATATTGATAAATTTCGAGACCAGCCGATCGCCGAATCGCTGGTCCGGGAGAACTTCTCTTTTGACGGCTACTTTTCGCCTTGGCATCTCAACCTCAGTAAGAAATTACAATCGGAGACGAATCAGATCAACCTCTCCTTATTTCGGTGTCTTCGCTCCGTACTTGGAGCGCCCCTGCTTCCGATTCGCGACGCCGACCGTGTCGAGCGCGCCCCGGACAATGTGATAACGAACGCCGGGAAGATCCTTCACCCTTCCTCCGCGGACAAGCACGATCGAATGCTCCTGCAGATTGTGACCGACCCCCGGAATATAAGAAGTGACTTCCATCCCATTGGTCAGGCGGACACGCGCCACCTTTCTCAAAGCAGAGTTCGGCTTCTTCGGCGTCGTGGTGTAGACACGGACGCAGACCCCTCTCTTCTGAGGCGATCCCTTCAACGCCGGACTTTTGGTCTTTGTCCGGGCTTTTTCACGTCCTCTTTTAATCAACTGACTGACTGTGGGCACAGACCCTCCTGTAATGAAGCACCGAAACTGTGGAAGTATAGTGAAAGAATTCTTATTTGTCAAGCGCTTTGTTGAAGTCTCCCGCTGCAAAACACGGGAGACTTCAACACGAAACAAAAATCGATCCGTACTGCGCTTACTCGGCCGGAGCCGGCTCCTCGCTCGGGGCGGGGAGCTGCGGGACGGCCTCTTGCGCGACCGCCGCGGCTTCCTCCGGCTGCGGCACCCGGACATAGACTTCGCGATAGCTGCTTAATCCGGTTCCCGCCGGAATGAGCCTTCCGACGATCACATTTTCTTTGAGCCCCAAGAGATCATCGGTTTTTCCGCTGATCGCCGCTTCCGTCAGAACACGGGTGGTTTCTTGGAACGAGGCCGCCGAGATGAAGCTGTCGGTCGAGAGGGCCGCTTTGGTGATTCCGAGCAGAATCGGTTTTCCAATCGCCGGCCGTCCTCCTTTGGCCATCACCCGTTCGTTTTCCAACTGAAAGACGAACTTATCGACCTGGTTCCCGATGAGAAACTCGGTGTCCCCCGGCTCTTCAATTTTCACCCTTCGGAGCATCTGGCGAACGATGATCTCGATGTGTTTATCGTTGATCGAGACCCCCTGTAGCCTGTACACTTCCTGGACTTCGTCCACAAGATACTTTTGTAGTTCCTTCGGACCGAGGACATCCAAGATATCGTGCGGGTTCGCCGAGCCGTCCATAAGCGGCTCGCCGGCATGAACCCAGTCTCCCTCATGGACGTTGACATGTTTGCCTTTGGGGATGTAATACTCCCGGGCGTCTCCCATCTCGTTCCGGACAATGACCTTCCGCATTCCTTTGACGAAGCCGCCGTATTCGACGGTTCCGTCGATCTCGGAGATGACCGCTTGCTCCTTCGGCTTTCTCGCCTCGAAGAGCTCGGCCACGCGGGGAAGACCGCCGGTGATATCTTTGGTCTTGGTCGTTTCCCGCGGGATCTTCGCAAGAACATCCCCCGGAAAAACAACCTGTCCCCGCTCGACCAGAATGTGGGCTCCGGCCGGCAAAAGATACCGGGCGACGGCGGCGGAAGAGGAGATCTTCGCCGTCTTCCCCCCTTCGTCCTTGATCGAGATACGCGGTCTGAGATTGGAGCCTGGATAATCGACGATCACCCGTCGGGACAATCCGGTCACCTCGTCAACCTCTTCCCGCATCGTCTGCCCCTCGATGATGTCTCCGAAGGCGATCTTTCCGCCGACCTCGGTCAAAATCGAGAGGGAGTAAGGATCCCATTCCACCAACTTTTGGCTCGGCTCTACCCGTGCGCCATCTTTTACTTTGATTCTGGCGCCGTAAACGACCGAGTATTTCTCTTTCTCACGGCCGGTTTCATCATAGACCGCGATTTTCCCGTTCCGGTTCATCGCGACCATGTCGCCGTCTTTATTCTTCACGGTATTAAGATTGAGATATTTCAGGATACCGGCATTCTTCGCTTCAAGAACCGTCTGCTCGATGACCTTGCTCGCCGTACCGCCGATGTGGAAGGTCCGCATCGTCAGCTGTGTTCCGGGCTCTCCGATCGATTGGGCCGCGATCACGCCGACCGCCTCCCCTTTCTCGACCAATCGGCCCCGTGCCAGATCCCGTCCGTAGCATCTCACACAAACACCCCGGCGCGCCTGACAGGTCAGCACCGAACGGATCTTCACCTTGTCGATACCGGCTTCCACAACGTCCTGCGTTCTTTTCTCATCAAGCTCTTCGATGGCCGCGCAGATCAACTCTCCGGTGATCGGGTCGCGGATGTCCTCCGCGGTCACCCGGCCGAGGATTCTTTCCTCGAGCGGCTCGATCACCTCTCCCCCTTCCACCAGGGCGGTCACCGTGATCCCGTCGGACGTGCCGCAGTCGAGGTCGTTCACGATCACATCCTGGGCGATATCGACCAGACGCCGTGTCAGGTAGCCGGAGTTCGCCGTCTTCAACGCCGTATCGGCAAGACCTTTCCGGGCGCCGTGCGTCGAGATGAAGTATTGCAACACCGTCAATCCTTCTCGGAAGTTGGCGGTGATCGGGGTTTCGATGATCTCCCCCGACGGCTTCGCCATCAATCCCCGCATTCCGCCGAGTTGACGGATCTGCTGGGTGCTGCCCCGGGCGCCCGAATCGGCCATCATGAAGATCGAGTTGAACTGTTTTCCCTTGCCCGATCCTTTCTTGATGTTCTCTTCCTCTTGCCCGAGCTCTTTCATCATTTCGCTGGCGACCACTTCGGTGACATGCGCCCAGATATCGACTACTTTGTTATAACGTTCGCCGTTCGTAATCAGACCCTCGGCATACTGTTTCTCGATCTCCAGCACTTCCTTTTTTGCCTTTTCAATCGACGCTTCCTTCTTGCTCGGAATGTGCATGTCGTCGATGCTGATGGAAATGCCGGCTTTGGTCGCGTAGAGATAACCGAGATCTTTGACCCGATCCAGCAGGACGACCGTTTCGCGATGGCCCGCCTCGCGGTAGGCCGTATCGATCAGCTTCATCAGCTCTTTCTTGTTCAAGACTTTATTGATCATCGAAAACGGAATCGAGGGAGGAAGGATCTCGCCCAAAATGATCCGGCCGACCGTAGTCTCAACCATACTGCCGTCCCGCTTGACCTTGATCCGGGCATGCTCTTCCACTTCTCGATGATCGTAGGCGATCCGCACCTCTTCCGCGGAGGAGAAGAGCTTCCCTTCTCCCTTCGCCCCGCTCCGCTCCTTCGTCAGCCAGTAGCAGCCGAGCACCATGTCTTGAGAGGGGACCATGATCGGCTTTCCGCTGGCGGGGGAGAGGATGTTATTGATCGCGATCATCAAAACGCGCGCCTCGATCTGCGCTTCGACCGAAAGGGGGACGTGGACCGCCATCTGGTCTCCGTCGAAGTCGGCGTTAAACGCGGCGCAGACGAGCGGATGAAGACGGATCGCTTTCCCTTCCACCAGCAACGGATCGAACGCCTGGATGCCGAGCCGGTGCAATGTCGGCGCCCGGTTCAGCAGGACCGGATGCTCTTTGATCACCTCATCGAGCACATCCCACACCTCGGGCCGCTCTTTTTCCACCATCTTCTTCGCGCTCTTGATCGTGGTGACATAACCCCGTTCTTCGAGCTTCTGGAAGATGAACGGCTTGAAAAGCTCCAGCGCCATCTTCTTCGGCAGACCGCACTGATGGAGCTTGAGCTCCGGCCCGACGACGATCACCGACCGCCCCGAGTAGTCGACCCGCTTTCCGAGCAGGTTCTGACGGAACCGCCCCTGCTTTCCTTTGAGCATATCGGAGAGCGATTTGAGCGGACGCTTATTGGGTCCTCGGATCGCCCGGCCGCGCCGGCCGTTGTCGAAGAGGGCGTCGACCGATTCCTGCAACATCCGCTTCTCATTCCGGATGATGACGGAAGGGGCCTTTAATTCGATCAGACGCTTCAACCGGTTGTTCCGGTTGATCACGCGCCGATAAAGATCATTCAAATCGGACGTCGCAAACCGTCCCCCGTCGAGCGGCACCAACGGCCGCAGCTCCGGCGGAAGGACCGGAATGACGTCGAGGATCATCCAATCCGGGCGGTTCCCCGACTTCCGGAACGACTCGATCACCTTCAATCGCTTCGTCAGCTTTTTCTTCACGGCGGTTGAGCTGGCCTCGGCCACCTTCAGATGCAGCTCATTCCACATCGTATCGAGATCGAGCTTCCGCAGCAATTCGCGAATCGACTCCGCCCCCATGTCGGCGCGGAATCCGTGGTTTCCGTATTGCTCCAACAAGGCACGATAGCGGTCCTCGGTCAGGATCTCTTTTTCTTTCAGATCGGTGTCTTTCGGATCGATGACAATGTAATTCTCGAAATAGAGAACCCGCTCGAGCTGCTTCAAGGTCATGTCGAGCAGCGCGCCGATCCGGCTCGGGACCCCCTTCAAAAACCAAATGTGCGCCACCGGAGAGGCGAGCTCGATATGTCCCATCCGCTCGCGGCGAACCTTCGACTGAATCACTTCGACGCCGCACTTGTCGCAGACGATCCCGCGGTGCTTCATCCGTTTGTATTTTCCGCAGTTGCACTCCCAGTCCTTGATCGGCCCGAAGATCCGGGCGCAGAAGAGCCCGTCCCGCTCCGGTTTAAACGAACGGTAATTGATCGTCTCCGGTTTCTTGACCTCGCCGTAGGACCAGGAGCGGATTTTCTCCGGCGAAGCAATTCGAATACGGATGGCATCAAAAGAGATCGGGTCTTTCGATTTTTCAAACAGGCTGTTAATCGCTTCGACCTTACTAATTGTCTCCATTGAACCTCCAAAAGTAGGGGCGATCCTTGTGATCGCCCTAAAGAGAAGCCTCCCGCCCTAAATGAGGGGCGAATACAAGATTCGCCCCTACACAGCAAGAGACCCCCTAATATGCGTCTTTGTTACTCTCTTCCCTTGATGAGTTCCACGTCGAGACCCAAGCTTTGCAGCTCTTTGATCAAGACGTTGAACGACTCCGGAAGGCCCGGCTCGAGGAAGTTCTCGCCTTTCACAATGGCCTCGTAGATCCGGGATCGTCCGGGAACGTCATCCGATTTCACCGTGAGGAACTCCTGAAGGATGGAGGCGGCGCCGTAGGCTTGAAGCGCCCAGACCTCCATTTCTCCGAGACGTTGTCCTCCGAATTGCGCCTTTCCTCCGAGCGGCTGTTGCGTCACCAGCGAATAAGGGCCGATCGAACGGGCGTGGATCTTGTCGTCCACCAAATGGTGGAGCTTCATCATATACATGTAGCCGACCGTCACAGGGCGATTAAACGGCTCTCCGGACTTCCCATCGTAGAGGACCGTCTGTCCGCTTGTGGGGAGTTTCGCCTTCTGAAGCATCTCCTTGATCTCTTTCTCGGTGGCGCCGTCGAAGACCGGGCTCGCCAAATGGAGCCCCAGCGCTTTCGCCGCCCAACCGAGATGGGTTTCCAAGATCTGGCCGACGTTCATACGGGAAGGAACGCCCAATGGGTTCAGAACGATCCCGACCGGCGTCCCATCCGGAAGATAGGGCATATCCTCTTCCGGCAGAACGCGGGAGACAACCCCCTTGTTTCCGTGCCGTCCGGCCATCTTGTCTCCGACCTGGAGTTTCCGCTTCATGGCGATGAAGACTTTCACCAGCTTGATCACCCCCGGAGGAAGCTCGTCGCCCCGCTTCAACCGGCCGGCCTTCTCATCGTAGATCGTCTGCAAAATATCGATCTGCTCTTTGGTGAAGGCCTCGATCCGGTCGATCTTCTCCTGCTCCTCCGGCTCATTCAAGAGGACGTTCTTCAACTCCTCATCCGGAATTCGATCGAGGATCTCCTTGGTGATCTTTTTCTTTTTCTTGAGAAGGCTCTCACCCGTCTCCGGATCGACGATATCGACCCCGGCGAGCTTTCCGAGAAGGAGCTTGCGGATCTTTTTATGTTTCTCCTCTTCGATGATCCGAAGCTCGTCTTGATGATCCCTTTGGAGCCGGATCACATCTTCATTTTCGATGCTCTTGGAGCGCTCATCTTTCTCGACGCTCTTTCGCGAGAAGATCTTCACGTCGACGACGATCCCCTCGATGCCGGGGGGAACATAGAGCGACGCGTCCTTCACGTCGCCCGCCTTCTCGCCGAAGATCGCCCGCAGCAGCTTCTCCTCCGGCGTCAGCTGGGTTTCCCCTTTCGGGGTCACCTTGCCGACCAGGATGTCTCCCGGCTTCACTTCGGCGCCGATCCGAATGATTCCCGATTCGTCGAGATTCTTCAACGCATCTTCGCTGACGTTCGGAATATCCCGGGTGATCTCTTCCTTTCCGAGCTTGGTGTCGCGCGCTTCGAGCTCGAACTCCTCAATGTGGATCGAGGTGAAGTGATCTTCGCGCACGAGTCTTTCGGAGATGAGGATCGCGTCTTCGAAGTTGTATCCGCCCCACGGCATGAAGGCGACCAGGACGTTTCGGCCCAAGGCCAATTCTCCTTGGTCGATCGCGGGGCCGTCCGCCAGGACATCCCCCTTCTTCACCCGTATTCCGACGGTGACGACCGGCTTCTGAGTGATACAGGTGTTCTGATTGGAGCGCTGGAACTTGATCAGGTTGTAAACATCAAGCGCCACCTCCGGATCTTCCGAGGCATTTTCTTTTTCTTTGCGGGTCAATTCCGCTTTCACGACGATCCGGGTCGCATCGACGCTTTCGATCACCCCCGGCCGCCGGGCCAGCAGCACGTAACCCGAATCCCGCGCGACGATCGCTTCCATTCCGGTCCCGACGAACGGGGCCTCGGTGGCGATCAACGGCACCGCCTGGCGCTGCATGTTCGAACCCATCAGCGCCCGGTTGGCGTCGTCGTTTTCCAAAAACGGAATCAACGCCGTCGCCACGCTGACGATCTGCTTCGGCGAGACGTCCATGTATTCGACCCGTTCGGCCGGGACCATGACGAAATCTCCCGCGTAACGGGCGGAGATGCTGTCGGCAGTAATTTTTCCCTTCCCGTCGACCTTGGTGTTCGCCTGGGCGATGACGTATTTGTCGCCGTCGATCGCCGAGATAAACTCGATCTCCTCGGTCACCCGTCCGCTCTTCACCTTACGGTAAGGCGACTCGATAAAGCCGAACTCGTTGACCCGCGCATAGGTGGCGAGCGAGGTGATCAAGCCGATGTTCGGACCTTCCGGCGTTTCGATCGGACAGATCCGGCCGTAATGGCTCGGGTGAACGTCGCGAACTTCGAATCCGGCCCGCTCCCGGGTCAACCCGCCGGGCCCCAGCGCGGAGAGACGCCGCTTGTGGGTGATTTCGGCCAGCGGATTGGTCTGGTCCATGAACTGCGAGAGCTGGCTGCTTCCGAAGAATTCCTTTATGACGGCGATCACCGGCTTGGCGTTGATCAGGTCGTGCGGGAGAACGGTTTCCAGATCGAGCAGGTTCATCCGCTCCTTGATCGTCCGCTCCATCCGGACCAGGCCGATCCGGAACTGGTTCTCAAGCAGTTCGCCGACCGACCGGACGCGGCGATTGCCGAGATGATCGATATCTTCGATCTCTCCCTTTCCGGTTTTCAAATTGACCAGATAACGGATCACTTCGACGATATCGGGCGCCGTCAGGGTTCTCCGTTCGAGCGGCAGATCGAGGTTGAGTTTTTTGTTCAGCTTCAGCCGGCCGACCGGTGAAAGATCATAGCGCTTGGGGTTGTAGAAGAGATTGTCGAAGAGAACGCGGGCCGTCTCCATGGTCGGGGTCTCCCCCGGGCGCAAACGCCGATAGATCTCCACCATCGCTTCATCCGGCGAGGCGACCTTCTCCATCGACAAGGTATCGCGAATCACCGGAAGGACCTGGATGTTGTCGATGTAGAGGACTTTGATCTCTTTGATCCCGGCTTCGGCAATTTTGGCCAGAACGGCATCGGTTAATTCATGATTGCGCTCAAGGAGAACTTCACCGGTGTTCGGATCGATGATGTCGTTGAGGACCGCTTTCCCAATCAACTCCTCCTTGGGATAAGGCATCTCTTTGATCCCCTCGGTCTTCATCCGCTTGAGGACCCCCTTGGTCATCTTGCTCCCCTCTTTTGCGAGGAGCTCCTTCTCTTTTTTATCCATGAAATCGGTCGGGGCCTTGATACCGGCATGGATATCGGAATCGAGCTTCCGCCAGAAAGCGCCTTCCGCGATCCGGACCTCTTCGATCGGGTAAAAGAGCTTAAGGATTGCCTCTTCGAGGCTCCCTCCCTCGGCCTTTTCTTCCCGTCCGGCCAGGGTGTACTTCTTCTCCTGCTTGTCTCCCTCTTCCTGCGAAAAGGCTTTCAATAGGATCGTGGCGGGAAGTTTGCGCCGGCGATCGATTCGAACGTAGAGAATGTCTTTGGCGTCGAATTCGAAATCGAGCCATGAGCCCCGATAAGGAATAATCCGGGCGGAATAGAGAACCTTGCCGCTGGCGTGGGTTCTTCCCTTGTCATGCGTGAAGGCGGCGCCGGGAGAGCGTTGGAGCTGGCTCACGACCACCCGTTCGGTTCCGTTCACCAGGAACGTCCCGTTTTCGGTCATCAGGGGAAGTTCGCCAATGTAGACCTCCTGCTCACGGACGTCTCGGACCTTCTTTGCGTCCCCTTTGGCCTCTTTGTCCCAGACGACCAGGCGGACGCGGATCTTCAACGGGGCCGCAAAGGTCATTCCTCGTTCAAGGCATTCCTGCACGTCATATTTCGGGGTTCCGATCGAGTAGTCGATAAACTCGATCATCGCCGTGTCATTGTAATCGGAGATCGGGAAGACGCTCGTAAAGGCGGACTGCAATCCGATATCCTCCCGCTGCTCCGCAGGGATATCTCTTTGCAGGAAGCGCTCGTACGATTGCCTCTGAATCTCAATCAGATTCGGAATCGGAATCTGGATGCTGATTTTTGATAAATCTTTTCTGTCTCGAGTACCGTTTACGGTGCTCTGTGCCATTCAATCCTCCTGGAGTCCATGTTCAAGGTCATCCCGTAAAGACCGTTCCGGAAAATCGACGGCGGGAATCCCCCTTCATTGAAAGGTCCCGCCTCCGAATTTGGATTTCCGATCTTTTACGTCGTGATGATCCTTCGATCGAACTCAGTTTAAAACCGATTTGAAGACGCACTCGGTCTGGAGTGGCCGAACATCTTACTTGATTTCGACCTTGGCCCCATTTTCTTCGAGCTTCTTCTTCATCGATTCGGCCTCTTCCTTGGTGACACCGCTCTTCACGGTTTTCGGGGCCCCTTCGACGAGATCCTTCGCTTCCTTCAGACCGAGGCTGGTCAACTCGCGTACCACTTTGATGACCTGAATTTTCTTATCGCCCGCAGCGGAAAGAACCACGTCAAACGCCGTTTTCTCCTCGGCCGCTGCAGCCGCCTGGCCACCCCCGCTCCCGGGGGCTGCGGCGACGGCCATCGGCGCCGCGGCGGTGACGCCGAATCGCTCTTCAACCAGCTTAATCAACTCAGCCAACTGAAGTACAGGCATCTTCTCAACGGCCTTGATAATCTGATCGTTCGTTAACTCCATTTCCTCTGTCTGTGCCATTTTCGGTTCTCTCCTTATTAAATGAACGGGTTTGTAGGGGCGGCCCCCTGTGGCCGCCCATGTTTGATCTCTTTCGTAAACTTAGGCCGGGGGCGCCTGACGTTTATCATGGACCGCTTGGAGGGTCCTGACGAATTTGCTTAATACGCCGTTGAGGGTACCAGCCAATCCGTAGAGCGGAGATTTCAGGCGGCCGATGAACTGGCTGACCAAGACCTCTTTGGATGGGAGCTTCGCGATCTGCTTCAGTCGGACCGGATCGACGACCTGATTTTCGACAACCCCCACCTTGATCTTCAGCTTTTTCTGTTTGTCCGCAATGTTATTCAATGCCTTCGCCGGAGCGACCGGATCGTCATAACCGAGGGCCACGGCAATCGGTCCCTTGAAATGATCACGAATCCCCTGCAACGTCGTCCCTTCTGCGGCCCGGTAGGCAAGGGTGTTCTTAATGACCTTAAACTCTCCCTTCGCCCGGCGGAGCTCGTTCTTCACCGCTCGGATCTCTTCGACCTCCATGCCGGAAAACTCGGCCAGGACGGCCACCTTGGCTCGGGAAAACTTTTCCTTCAACTCCGCAATCATCACACCTTTTTCTTCTTTTTTCATCTTCCGCCCTTATTCTTCGTTTCTTGTTAACCTGCCTGGTACGGCCACGAAAAAACCGAGTTAAGTGATGCCGCCGATGCTCCCCGTATCAATTGGAATGCCGGGCCCCATTGTGGAAGAGACGGTAATCCCCTTGACATATTTCCCTTTGGCCGAGGCCGGCTTGGCCTTGATGACGGAATCGATGATGACACCGGCATTTTCAGCAAGCTGTTGCGCGGTGAAGGAAACGCGGCCGATCGTCACGTGAATGATGGCGGCTTTCTCAACCCGATACTCCACTTTTCCCTGTCGGATCTCTCTGATCGCCCGCGCCACATCGAAGGTCACCGTTCCGGTCTTCGGATTCGGCATCAAACCGCGCGGACCGAGGACCTTTCCCAATCGACCGACCACACCCATTAAATCGGGGGTCGCAACAACCGTATCGAAATCAAGCCATCCCTGGTTGATCTTCTCGATCAGGTCATCCAAGCCGACGTAATCGGCTCCGGCCTGGGTCGCCTCTTTTTCTTTTTCTCCCTTTGCAAAGACCAGGATGCGCACTTTTTTTCCGGTTCCATGCGGGAGGACGACCGAGCCGCGCACCATTTGATCGGAGTGCTTCGGATCGACCCCCAGGCGAACCGCCATATCGACACTCTCGTCGAACTTGGCGAAATGAGCTTGCTTTACCAGATCAAATGCCTCATCGAGCTTATATGCCCTCTCCTCAACCTTTGCGACTGCCCCCTCGTATTTTTTACCCATTTTCCCCTCGGCTTATAGATCCCATTCCAAAGTATGTGCTGAACTACTCGACTGTAATGCCCATGCTTCGCGCCGTTCCCTCGACGATCTTGCGGGCCCCCTCCAGATCGACTGCATTCAAATCCTGCATTTTCGTTTTTGCGATCTCTTCGACCTGGGCACGGGTCACCTTGCCGACCTTGTCTTTCTGAGGAACGGCCGATCCCTTGATGATCCCCGCCGCTTTTTTAAGAAGCTCCGCAGCGGGAGGACTTTTCAAGACAAAGGTGAATGTGCGGTCCGAGTAGATGCTGATGAGAGCGGGGATGATCGTCCCCTCTTGCCCCTGTGTCTTGGCATTGAAGGCCTTGCAGAACTCCATGATGTTGACGCCATGCTGACCTAAGGCCGGACCGACCGGAGGAGCCGGATTCGCCTTGCCCGCCGGAATTTGAAGCTTAACCATTGCCGTCACTTCTTTCGCCATTTGATCTCCTTAAAGCGGATATAAATCTCTGAGATACCGTTAGACCTTTTCTACCTGTAGAAAGCTTAGCTCCACCGGGGTCGATCTTCCAAAAATACTGACCAATACCTTCACCTTGCTCTGGTCGGGGTTCACCTCGTCGATGACTCCATTGAATCCCAAGAACGGTCCGTCGGTGATCCGGACATTGTCCCCCTTCTCGAACTGCGTCTTCTCCCGCGGTTTACCGACCCCTTCATCAATCTGTTTTAAAAGTACGTCGACTTCATGTTGAGAAAGGGGGGAAGGGGCCTCGCCGCCTCCTAAAAATCCGGTGACCTTGGGGGTGCTCTTCACCAGTTGTTGAAGTTCATCATCCATGTTCATCTCAACGAGAACATAACCGGGGAAGAACTTCTTCGTCGAGACCCGCTTTTTCCCTTCTTTGATCTCAACCACTTCTTCCGTCGGGATCAGCACCTTGCCGACTTTTTCTTCCAGACCGAGCGCTTTGATCCGCTCCTCGAGACTGGCTTTGACGCGCCCCTCATAACCGGAATAGGTATGAATGACATACCAGTTTTTTTCCATCAAACTCTCCTTCAACATTATCTGGGACTCAAACGACCAAGCGCAGTAGGCGGACCAAGATGAGATCCACAACGGCTAGGAAAACGGAGACAATCACAGTAAAAACAATCACCACGGTTGTTGACCCGATCGTCTCACTTTTGCTAGGAAAGGTGACCTTCGAAAGTTCGCTCTTAACGTCTTTAAAGAAATCGCTGATGGTTTGGAAAAACCGCTTGATCATTTTTTCTCTACCTCAGTTTGCGCCCGTTGCCTTCTCGGCGTTTCGACCTGGCAGGCCAGGAGGGATTCGAACCCCCAACATGCGGTTTTGGAGACCGCCGCTCTAACCAATTGGAGCTACTGGCCTATTTTATATGTGTGGGCCCGTGCGGCAACTCAAAAAGAAAGGTCCTCCGATGCCCACCTGCCCAGCCATCTAATTTTCAGGGGTCCCCATCTAGCCTGCTGGGGTACATCATACGATGTCCCCCACGCCCCGCTGCTCGGACAGGCAAAGGCTGATCCTCGCCTTATCTTTATTTCACTTCCTTATGAGCCGTATGCTTGCGACAGGAATTGCAATACTTCTTGAGCTCAATCCGATCGGGAGTATTCCTCTTGTTCTTATTGGTTGAATAATTCCGTCTCTTGCAATCGGTGCAAGCCATCGTAACGATATCGCGCATGATTGGATCCTACCTTATCTAATAAGCTCTTATTTAATCACTTTTGTGATAACGCCTGCGCCGACGGTGCGGCCGCCTTCCCGGATGGCGAATCGGAGTCCCTCTTGCATCGCAATCGGCATGATCAGTTCCACGTCCATCGTGACGTTATCCCCCGGCATCACCATCTCTACCCCTTCGGCGAGCTTCACCACTCCGGTCACATCGGTGGTTCGAAGATAAAACTGCGGCCGATATCCGTTGAAGAACGGGGTGTGCCGGCCCCCTTCTTCTTTGGTCAATATGTAGGCTTCGGCTTTGAAGTTGGTGTGCGGGGTAATACTCCCCGGCTTCGCGAGCACCATCCCCCGCTCGACGTCTTCTTTCTTGGTGCCTCTTAAGAGCACCCCGACGTTGTCTCCGGCTTGCCCCTGGTCGAGGATCTTTCTGAACATCTCCACTCCGGTGACCACGGTCTTCTGGGTGGCTTTGATCCCAACGATTTCGATCTCGTCTCCGACTTTCACGATCCCTTTCTCGACTCGGCCGGTGACGACGGTGCCTCTGCCGGAGATGGAGAAGACGTCTTCGATCGGCATGATGAAGGGCTTGTCGATTTCGCGGGTGGGGGTGGGGATGTAGCTGTCGACGGCGTCCATCAGCTTTAGGATGGCTTGCTCGCCCATCTCGCTTTTGTCCCCTTCCAACGCTTTGAGCGCGGAGCCGATGACGACGGGAATGTCATCTCCCGGAAATTCATACTTGCTCAACAGCTCCCGGACTTCCAGCTCCACCAGATCCAGCAGCTCTTTGTCGTCGACCATGTCGGCTTTGTTCAAGAAGACGACGATGTAGGGAACGCCGACTTGGCGCGCCAGCAGGATGTGCTCGCGTGTCTGCGGCATCGGTCCGTCGGCGGCGGAGACCACCAGGATCGCTCCGTCCATCTGGGCGGCGCCGGTGATCATGTTCTTGACGTAGTCGGCATGCCCCGGACAGTCGACGTGCGCGTAGTGGCGCTTGTCGGTCTGGTACTCCACGTGCGCAATCGCAATGGTGATCCCGCGCTCTTTCTCTTCGGGGGCTTTGTCGATCTGATCGTACGCTAAATACTCCGCAAACTTCTTGTCGGCCAACACTTTTGTGATCGCAGAGGTCAGGGTCGTCTTCCCATGATCCACATGCCCGATCGTCCCAATGTTCACGTGCGGCTTCGTCCGCTCAAATTTCGCCTTCGCCATCTATCCCTCCAAAAATTCCGTCTTACGGTGACCCCTACGTCATTCCCACCGCGCTGTTCATTACACTAAGACATTGCCCGACTTTCGTCTTCACTGGAGCCCTCGACCGGGATCGAACCGGTGACCTCATCCTTACCAAGGATGTGCTCTGCCAACTGAGCTACAAGGGCTCAATAGATTTGCTATTGAGTTATCAGGCAAGGTAACAAGCGGCTCTCTATCTTAATTCCTCTCTTAATTCTTCTCAGCTTCATGAAACTGAATTGGAGCGGGAAACGGGATTTGAACCCGCGACCCCTAGCTTGGAAGGCTAGCGCTCTACCGCTGAGCTATTCCCGCATGAGCTTATTTTTAAATCGGTCAACGGCTGAGATCCTCTTCACTTACGTGGTGGGGAGGGGAGGATTCGAACCTCCGAAGCCCTAAGGCGACAGATTTACAGTCTGTTCCCTTTGTCCACTCGGGAACCTCCCCAGCTGAGGCCCATCCTCCTGATTCCTCTGCTATAATTGAAACAGCACCTGCTCTGGAGCTGGCGAAGGGAATTGAACCCCCGACCTGCTGATTACAAGTCAGCTGCTCTACCGACTGAGCTACGCCAGCTTATATTCTTTACAACCTAAAAGAAACTGTGCTATAAGCTCCCGTATTTCATTTAATTTCAAATCGATTGAAGCCCTGAAAAAAGGGAAGGAAGAGGCTAAACCAGCCAGATAAACGATTAATTATAGTTTTGAGTTATCATTTTGTCAATAGGGAAAACAAGAATATTTTTAATTTATAACCTTCTCACACCATGAAACCCGTGAAACTCAGCAGGAGGTATTAATGGCAACCCTATTTAGATCCTTTTTTTTCTGGATAATCTTCGGTCTCTTTCTCTCGATTTATTCCCCTCCCGTCTCTGCCCTGGATCTAGATATCGACCTGGGACTGGGCCCCACGCTCCTCAGCCAAGAAGAATTCAAAGACCTGAGCGAGGAGATGGGCCTTGCATTAAGTTATCTTCCTCTTAGCCCCGCAGAGTCCCTTGGAGTCCTTGGCTTCGACATCGGAGCCGAAGTGACTGCAGCAAATATCCGCGAAGACCATTCATACTGGACCAAAGTGACAGAAGATCCCCCTAGCCAAATCATCCTTCCAAAACTGCATATTCAAAAGGGACTTCCCTTCGGATTCGATATTGGAGCAGTTTATTCAAAAGTTCCTCAATCGAACGTTTCAATGGTAGGAGGCGAACTCAAATGGGCGTTCATTTCGGGGAATGCCGTTTGGCCGGCCGTTGCCATTCGGGGGTCTTACACCAGACTCCTCGGCGTTGATGATCTAGACTTGGAAACCATCGGAGCGGATCTCTCTATCAGCAAAGGCCTTGCTTTTGTCACACCCTATGCCGGTATCGGTCAGGTTTGGATTAGAAGCAAGGAGAAAGTCAGCAGTCTTGACCTGGAAAAAGAAAGCCTCAGTCTAACAAAAGGCTTTATTGGGGTCAAGATCTCCCTTTTAATTATTAATTTTGTCGCCGAGGCTGATTTTTCGAAAATTCCGCTTTATTCAGGAAGGATCAATATCGGTTTCTAGGAGGCCATACGTAGATCTAAACGAGGGGCTGTTCTTCTCAATATTTGGTGAAGACAGCCCCTTCAATTTTTACTACAGGTGATTCCGCTTACACTCCTCCGGAGGTTGGGGAGGAAAGTAGGTGACACCCTGATTTATCTTTCTTGTAAGTCGCCTCGCATGCTGAGCAAACCGCCTTTGATCCCTTGAAGCTCAGCTTTACGCCGCAACGGCACATCCATCCGTGTTGCGCCGACGGGTTTCCGTAAACCAAAGCAAAGTCGGGAACATCCTTTGTAACGACGGCCCCCGCCCCGATAAACGCATACTGTCCGATGGTCACCCCACAGACAATTGTCGCGTTGGCGCCAATGGTCGCCCCCTGCTTGACCAAGGTCGACTTATATTCGTTTTTTCGCGAAACGGCGCTCCGGGGGTTGATCACATTCGTGAAGACCATGCTCGGACCGCAGAAAACATCGTCCTCCAGGATGACGCCGGTGTAGACAGAGACATTATTCTGAATCTTCACCCCATTGCCGACCTTGACCTGGGGGGAGATGACCACGTTCTGACCGATGTTGCAGTTTCGGCCGATCTCACTTCCGGTCATAATGTGAGAGAAATGCCATACCTTCGTCCCCTCCCCTACTTTGGCCCCTTCGTCTAGAATACCGGTCGGATCGATATAAAATCCCTTCTTCTCAACTTTCACCTTCGGTGCACTTTCGATTAAGGCCGGTCTCCCCTGCTCGTGCAAAGAGGATTGGCAGGCCTGAAGCACTTGAAGGACACGAAGCCCTTCCGCCCCGTCGGTCTTCGGTTTCTTCCGGGTTGAAATGCAATCAAGAAAATGAAGGCACTCCTCCAAGAGCGGCTCCTTCATCACCAAGGGGACGATCTCCCCATCTCCCCTCGATGGAACCGGCTCTCGATTGATCCATTCGATCTTGTGAGGAAAGAGGAGGAGTTTCCGGTCGGGCGACACATCATCGAAAACGGCCATCTTCTTCTCACCGACAATCACCATCTTCTGCTCTTTGTAAGGATGGAGCCAGCTGACGAAGATATGCGCCCTCACCCCGCTGCCGAAGGTAAAATTCGTAAAGGTGACATCGGCGATGGTCGGGTGAAGATAATTCCCTCCATGCGTGGAGACCTCCTTCGGAAGCTCGCCGAGCAACAACAAGATCACCGAGATGTCGTGCGGTGCAAAGCTCCAGAGGATGTTCTCTTCGCTTCGGATCTTTCCGAGGTTCAGCCGGGTCGAATAGATATAATCGATTTTTCCGAGCTCCCCGTCATTGATCAACGCCTTCAACTTCAAAATCGCAGGATGGTATTGAAGAAGATGGCCGACCATCAAGATGCGGTTCTTCTTCTCCGCCAGACTCACCAGTCGGGCTCCGTCGGTTACGTCGAGGGCAAGCGGTTTTTCAATGAACACATCCTTCCCACCCTCCAGCGCTTTCTTGGCAAGCTCATAATGAAGCGCGGCGGGCGCCGCGATGGCCACCGCGTCGATTTGAGGATCTTTGAGGACTTCCGAGAGCTGGGTCGTATACGTAAGGTCAGGATGCGTTTCTTTGAAACCGGAGAGACGGGCGGGATCGCTGTCGCAGACCGTTTTTAAGACGCCGAGTTGATGGAAGTTCCTCAGAAGGTTTTTACCCCAGTAACCGCTGCCGATCAGCGCAATGTTCTTTTTACCGGCCCTTTTTTGTTCCATCGAATCTCTCCCATCCTAAACGGTTAGCCGAAAAAGTGAGGAACGCACAAAAGCAACACCCCCAGGAGTCCGACGATGAGGCTCAGCGGAAGACCGATTGCGCTGATCGTGTCGTATGGCGGCCTGAGACTCCCCTGGCCCCAAAAGCTGAATCCGATTCCGATCACTCCCAGGAGGATCATCAATATGTAAACGATGCTCATCCCCTTTCACCTCGGCAAAGATTACGCATTCATCATTCCAACAATCCAGAGCGCATAAAATAAGACAATCCATCCCCCCAGGAGAAGGCCCCGCTTGGGGATCACCCGGTTTTCCGCATTAAACCCGGTCATAATAAAAAGAAGCACCCCGGCCACCCACCCCCAAAATCCGATTTCGAGGACAATCGACCACCCTGTGTGTGGTTTCAGAGGTCGCTTCAAGATTGCCAATGCCTCCTCCGTTCGCTGCTCGACCGTTTTCTTTTTATCGGCCTCGGAATAGGGAAGCTCTTGCGCCATCAAAGAGGCGATCTTTTGATCCGAACGGGCGATCCATTCTTTTCCGGGGGTGTAAAAACTGCGCGCCGCATAAAAACCGCTCCGCAACGAACGAAACGCTTCCAGGGCGAGCTTCTTGTCTTTTTCCTCCAGCGCCGTCGCCAATTTCCAGAGCGCCTCGGCCGAAGGCTCCACGTATCCTCCGATCGGTAGATACCAGAGGATGGCCCGCTCGTAATGGATAATCGCCTCGCGATCGTTCCCCTTCGCCAAGGCCGCCTCGGCCGTTCTGAATTCAGCCCTGGAAGAGAGGAACACCTTCAGATAGATCATCGAGAAAAAAATGAGGATGAAGAGGCCGATCCATCCGACGCGTCTGATGAGTCGATCATTCATCGTTATCTGAAATCCCTTCTCTGAAAAAGCATGGAGGAGAAAAAGATCAACAGGCCGATATAGAGCAGGCCGTACAGCAGGCCCAAGAGGATCCGTCCTGTTTCGACCGGAAGCTGATAGACGACCTCTCCTTTAATATTAAAATTCTCCAAATTGGGGAGAAGATAATAAAGGAAAGCGGTCATTTTTTCCAAAGCAGGGCTCCCCGAAAGGGCGCCGAGCCTTTTCAAGTCTTCGGTCAAATGGCCGATGACATAAACCGCCAAGGTAAACATCCCGCTCAAAAAGGGGGTCGAGAAAGAGGAGAAGAGAATCGCGACCGCCGCAATGACTGCCATTTCTAGGAAGATGAGAAAGATCGCCGCCAGTAATCCAAGATCGAACATCCGCGAATCGGTGCTCAGCCCATAAATCGCCATCAACAAGAAGAGGAAGAACGACATCAATACCACCTCGACGCCGAGCGTCAGGACGATGCCGAAATATTTCCCGATCAAAAACTCGCTCCGTCGCACCGGTTTGGCAAGAAGCGGATAAATCGTCCGCTTTTCGATCTCCTTATAGACCAGGCCGATCCCAACCACAATCGCAATGAGAATCCCGAAGAGATTAATGCTGGCAAGTCCGAAATCCATAATGATTTTGCTCCGCTGGCCGACCGTCACCTGATCGAGCACCAACGAGACCCCCATCATCACCAGGGCAAAGAAAATGAGGCTATAGAGAATCTTGCTTCGAACCGCCTCTTTAAATGTATTCTTTGCAATCGCCCAAGCAACCATCAGCGACCCACCCCCTTCATCTCCTCCATAAAGATGTCTTCCAAGCTCTCCCTTCGTGGGACGACCGAAACGATCTTCCCCCCCCGTTTGGTGGTCCAATCTATGATGGAAGGAAGTTGCGCTTCCTCTTGCAGAACCACCAAAAAGTCCCCTCCCCGTTGGAGAACGGTGTTCGAGAAAGACTTTAGCGACTCCAGACCGTCCTGTGCAATGCCGGTCAGGGAGACCTCGATCGACCGCACCTTCGGATTCAACAATGCCTCCAATTTCCCCTTGCTGCGAAGGCGGCCTTTAATGATGATCCCGACCTGATCGCAAATCATCTCCGCATCGGTCAGGACATGGGTGCTGAAGAAGACGGTCTTCCCCTCCTCTTTCAGACCAAGAATGATGTCGCGGACATCCTTCCGGCCGACCGGATCGAGTCCCGACATCGGCTCGTCCAAAATGACCAATTTGGGATCATTGATCAGGGCCTGGGCGAGGCCGATCCGCTGCAGCATTCCCTTGGAATACTTCCTCATCTGCTCCCCTTCCGAACCCTTCAGGCCGACCAGTTCTACCAAAGCATCGACCCGCTTGGCGCGCTCTTTCGCCGTCATCCCGAACAACTGACCGCAAAAGTGGAGGAACTCCGATCCGGTCAGGTAATCATAAAAGTAAGGGCTTTCCGGAAGGAATCCGATTTCCCGCTTGACCGTGATGTCCGAAATGGGACGTCCGAAGATGAAGGCCTCTCCCGAAGTCGGGTGAATGACGCCGATCAGCAATTTGATCGTGGTGGTCTTCCCCGCCCCGTTGTGTCCCAAAAATCCGAAGATGCTCCCGGCCTCGACCTCCAGGTTGAGATCGGAGAGCGACTCCGTTTCCTTCAGCCAAAAACCGGATCGATATTTTTTCGTAAGATGCTTGATTTCAATGGCGAGTGTTTTCATCTTCAGCACCCGATTTGATTCGATCGATCTTCTCTTTGATCTTCTGCCGAATCATCTCATCAGTCGTGTTCCGGTAGATCTCTTCATAAAAATGGAGCGCCTCTTCTTCTTTCCCCGATTTTTCGTAAAGACGCGCAACCAGGCTCTTAACAAAAGCGGGCACCCTGGGGAGAGACGCGGCTTTTTCAAGGTAAGGGAGCGCACGCTGAGCATCCTTCTTGTGATAGTAATAATTGAAGCCGATGTAGAAGGGATACTGCCAGCGATCGGGATACGCTTCGATCCCCCTCTCTAGAATTTTGTTCGCCTCTTCAATCTGGGAGGCTTCCAGCGACAGAACAATCCCCCCGAAATAGTAGGGAAAATCAAATCGAGGATCCAAATCGATAATGAGGTTCAACATATGAGCGAGCCAGGGATATTGTTTGTCCGACATAAAATGGCCGCCGAAATAAGAAATTGTCTTCATCCAAAGAAGGTCGGCCACCACCTGATCATATCCCAACGCAAGCGGCTTCAAATATTTTCCGGAAGGAAGATAGAGCAATGATTCTCCATGAACCGGCTGATAAGTCACCAATTTCCGCTGTGTTTGAACGAGACCGAAAAGCAACGTCGCCGCCATACAGACGGCCAGGACTCCTTTCTTACCCTCAGATTTAATTCTGATCATGACAAATTCAATCCTACATAATTTATTTCGCGATTCAAGGAAAACGCTCATCCATTCGACTTTTGGCGACTTGCCGAGTCAACGTATAGTATAGCCAAAATTTTAAAAAAAACGATGCCCCACCTTTTCAGAATTAGGATAAAAGAAAGTTATCCGCCGGAATTTTTCGTTGTTCTCAACCAGGCTTGGAACATGAGCAAATTCCACAAGAGATACTGCCGATTCCATTTTCCGGAGAGGTGCCCCTCCCAGAGACGGCGAACCTTTTCCGGATGAAAAAAACCATCGCGCCGAAGCTGCTCTTGATTGAGAAGGGCCTCCCCCCATTCCCGGAGCGGGCCGCGGAGCCAAACATCGAGGGGGATTCCAAAACCCATTTTGGGGCGCTCGAACAATTCGGACGGAACATATTTTTTCAGTATTCGACAGAGCGGCGCTTTCCCTTTTCCGTCTTGGATTTTTATAGAGAGGGGGAGACGCCGCGCAAATTCAACGACACGATGATCCAGCAGGGGGACCCTCGCCTCAAGGCTGACCCCCATACTCGCCCGGTCGACCTTGGTCAAGATATCTTCCGGCAAATAGGTCAACGTATCGAGATACATCATCTGCTCGATAAAATGGGGCGTCTTGATCCAAGCGCCGGGATCGCTGAACACCGTCGACGGCTCGACCGCATCGAGAACAAAGTCGGCCGGCTTATTCGTATGGGAGATGGCAGCGTGGTACATTGCTTCCGCCCCTTCGACCTTCAGAATCTCAGCGAGCCGCTCCGCTTTATCACTCATAAATGGGATGAAAGGAGACACCCCCTCGATTCCTCCGGCGGTCACGTCTCTGATCCCTCCGGGAATCGATCCGATCAGATTCCAAAGCCGCTGCGCGATAAAATATCGCCGATATCCCCCAAAAAGCTCATCCCCGCCGTCGCCGGAGAGACTCACCGTCACATGTTGACGCGCCAGTTTAGAAATAAGAAAGGTTGGAATCTGAGAAGAATCGGCGAAAGGCTCATCATAGAGAATCGGCAAGGATGGGATGGTGGCCATCGCCTCTTCGGGGGTGACATAAAGCTCGGTATGATCGGTCTCCAGATGCTGCGCGACCGCCTTTGCATGGTCCGCTTCATTATAAGCTCTTTCGCTGAAGCCGATCGTAAAGGTCTTCACCGCCTGTTTGCTTTGCGCCTGCATCAGCGCCACCACGGTGGAAGAGTCGATCCCGCCCGAGAGGAACGCTCCCAGGGGAACATCGGCCTCCATCCTCATCTTGACTGCATCCTTCAAAAGGGTCTCCAACGCGTCGGCGGCTTCCTCGGCGGAGCCTTCGAACGGATGCGCCATCCCCGCTTCGGCCACCTCCCTGAACGACCAGTAAGGCACGGGCGGCGGCAGCGATCGGCTGGCGGAAAGATTTAAATTCAGCATCATCCCGGCCGGTAATTTGTAAATTCCTTTATAGATCGAATAAGGCGCCGGAATATAATTATGCCGGAGGTAGAGGGTCAAGGCACCGCGATCGATTGCTCCCCGAAATTCCGGGTGGGCGCAAAGGCTTTTCAATTCCGATCCGAAGAGAAATGCGCTCCCCATCCATCCATAATAGAGCGGCTTCTCTCCCAAACGGTCGCGAACCAGGTGGAGCCGCCGCTCTTTACGATCCCACAAGGCAAAGGCGAACATGCCGTTCAATCGGCGAACCGCCCCTTCCACTCCCCAACAGCTGATCGCTTCAAGCATCACCTCCGTATCCGAATGGCCCCGGAAGCGCCCGCCCGCCCCTTCCAGCTCCTGACGCAATCCTCTAAAGTTGTAGACCTCTCCGTTGAAAGCGATCATGTAACGGCCGGAGGCCGACGCCATCGGCTGATGACCCTCCGGGGAAAGATCGATGATGGAGAGACGGCGATGGCCCAAGGCGATGCCGGCCTCCGCATCGACCCAGACGCCGCGATCGTCCGGGCCCCGGTGGGCAAGGGCGTCGGCCATTCGGGTGACGATCGATTCCAGTTCGCCCGGACCTCTTTGGAGAGAAATGTCGAGGCAACCGCTCAGACCACACATCGGATTCTTTTCCTATTGGATGCTTCCATAGACGGCGGGACTTAATGTTCCTTGGTAAAGACGAACTCATTACAGCCGAGGCCTGCGCCGCAGGTCTTCAGCTTTTGCAGCCGATATCCTCTTTGACGGTAAAAGTTGAAAATTTCTTCGGGTTTCGCCACTTCAAACGGATACCCCCCCAGCCAATCAAACCAATCGATCCATCTCGCCATCCCGCGCTCTTTTTTATAATCGCTGTATCGCCTCAGCGGATTTTTCAGGCAAAGCAGGTCGAAGATCGCCCCCCGTAAAACAAAATAAGGGATGAAGAAGCCGACCGTCAATCCCTTCCCCAACGGCCCGGAGCAATAAAATTGCTTCACCTTGCGCCAGAGGACCGATTTATAGAGTTGATCGTTGTAGATGGAGATAAAGAGAAACCCTTCGTCGGCGACCAATGTTGCGGCATTTTCCAATGCCTGCCACATCGCCCCGGTATGATGCAACACCCCCCAGGAGTAGACGACATCGAATTTTCCGAGAGATTGAAGATAGTCTCGATCGAGAACCGATCCCTTTTCGATCGACCAAGCGGCCTCTTGCGGGCAATACCGCCGCTTCAGCTCCTGCGTGCAGGCGACCGACTTGGGATCGAAATCAAAAGAGTGTACGGTGGCCCCCATCCTTCGCGCGGCAAGGCTGAATAATCCGCTTCCGGAGCCGATATCCAAAAACCGCTTCCCCGACAGTCTCTCCAGACCGAGCATCTGCTTCAACGAGCGTTCGGCCTCTTCGATCCGGGCGTCATCCAACACCGCCAGAAAGCGGCTCCAATTCTCTCCGAACTCAAAGCGCTCCCCGAGCGCGATTTCGTTTGGGTGACCGGTCTTATTTTCAGCGCCGGATGGATTGAGCAAAGAGGACCTCCCACATCTCCGCGACCTTCTCCACGCCGAATCGATCGACGACCTCCACGGCACGCGCGGCAAGACGCCGGCGCTCCGCTTCATTGGACATCAGGCGGTCCATCGCTTTCGACAAAGCAGCCTCGTCTTGGTTTGGAACGAGAAGGCCGTCGATGCCGTCCCTGACAATCTCTCGCGGGCCGCTGGGGCAATCGGTTGCAATCACCGGAAGGCCGCAGGCCATCGCCTCACACAAGGCATTGGGGAAACCCTCCACACGGGAGGAGAGGACGAAGAGATCGGCCTGTTTGAGGAGGTCATCGGGATTTTGCGCCCTCCCCGGAAGAAGAAGACGATGGGCCAGCCCAACTGCGTCACGGAGCCGCTCGAGCTCCCCTCTGAGAGGTCCCTCTCCTAAAATCACCAGGGTCCATTCCGGATATTGGTCCTTTATTTGTGCAAAGGCGCGGATCAAGAGATCAAAACGTTTCTCCACGACCAATCTTCCCATTCCGACAATATAAGGTTTCGGAAGGGACGTCTCGGGCGGCCGATCGGACAAAGCGGGTCGTGTAACCGGATTGGGGATAATCGATACCTTGTTTTTGAGTTTGGGCAAAAAGTAATCGGCCGTTCCCTTGCTTTGAACAACAATTCTGGTCGCCGCCCGATAAGTCCACCAGCGAAGCTGATCCCAAATCGGACCAATTGAATAGCCGCTCGGGTCGGTCCGCTCGGAGACGATGACCGGAACCTCTGTTCCCCACATCGATGTCAATGTCATCACATTCATTTTGTCGAGGAAAGAAATAATCACTTCAGGCTCCGTGGATAAAATGGTCCGCCGCAGCAATGGAAACTGATGGAATATCTGAGCGGGACGGGTCATCCCCAACGTCTTCCGATTCATCTTTGAAGGAAGCGCATAAAAATCTTTTTCCGGCGAATAGAGGGTAACGACGGAAACGGCATGTCCTCGCTCCATGAAGTGCTTCGCTAAAAAGGCGAGGGTTCTTTCGGCCCCTCCCAGCGTTAATGCTCCGATTACAAATGTCAGTCTCATATTCCAATCAAATAAAGGAAACGCTCCCTTAAGCGAACGACTTCAGTTTGACGGAAAGCCAATGCCGCCCCTCGGCGGAGAGCGCATAGCGCCAGAATACCCCTCCTAACACCAGGAAAAGAAAAAACCGGAAAAGAGCATGATAGACCGGCGTCGGCAGAGAGATCCGTTGAAGCAATACGGCGGAAGCAAGGGTCATCAGAAACAAGGCGAGCGGCTTTTTCCAAGCGAATCGAAGAGGGTAGACCCGATAAGCGAAAAGGATGTAACTGAGCGCTTGTGCGATTCGCCCAAGCAAGACCCCGTAAGCCACCCCCCAGATCCCAAAAGGTACGATCAAAAATGCGATAAAAATCCCCGAGACGATCATTCCGGCGCCGTAGCTCAACGTGCTCCCATACGTTTTCTTCGAGAGATCGATTCCGATTCCCATGATCCATGCAATCGACTCCACGATAAGAGAAAACGTAATCGGCAATATCACGACACTCCCCGCCAAATAACGGGAAGAGGTGAGAACCATCGTCAACGGTTCCGCCATCGCGACCAAACAGAACCCTAAAAACGAGATTGCCGCCGTGTAGTAAACAAGCACTTGGTTGTACGTTTCAAGCGCATTTTCTTCTTTATAGAGCGCCAACATGAACGGCCCCCATGCCGTTTGGAAAGCGGTAATGGGTAAAACGATGAGGACCGCCATTTTAAAACCGGCCGCATAATAACCCATCGCTTCCATATCCAAGAAGTGTGTGATAAAAATCCGGTCCAGCGCCGGGATCATCATCCCCATGATCGCCACCAACATATAGGGCCATCCGAAGCTCAGCAGCTTCCGGCCGTAACGGAATCGGTTCGGCCAGACCCAATAGTCCTTATACAAGAAGAGGCCGATCACGGCAAACAACCCCATCCCCAGAAGCTGGGCATAAAAAACCCCCACGATCCCCAGACCGAACCCCAACACCAAAATCAATGTCAAAATCGCGACGACCAGCCCCGATCCGACCGAAAGGAGGATGAACTGACGCCGGCCGAACGTCCACTTCGATAAATGCTGGCAGAATTGGAATAAAATCACGAAGGGATAACTCATCACGAGAACACGAAATGTATCGGCATGATCCGGAACCACTATCATCTTCTGCACCACCCAATCGGCGGTGAGCCATAAGATGATGCCGACCGCCGCGCAGAAGATTCCCTGAATCAGAAGCGATTGTGAAATGATCTCCCTTCTTTCGGTGGGATCTTCCGTCTCGTAATAAAATCTCGCGATGGCGGAATCTTGTCCCATGGTGATGAAAGCGATAAATAATGCCCCCAGCGTTGCAATCGCATCGAGGGCCCCATACGCCTCGGTGGAGAAAAGACGGGTGAGGATCGGAATCGTAAAGAGAGCGAGCACCCGGCTGAAGGCCCATGCGCCGCCATACAACATCGAATCTTTAAATAAGAAGAGAAGGCGCTGGCCGCTGGAAGCGCCGCGGATCTCCTGATAACCTGTCGTCGCGGGAGGCTTTGAAAGGGTCGAGTCCATTAAATGATTATCCACCCTTCATGATCTTCAGATACGCGTTAAGGGGCTCATCAATCGCATGCCGCTGAAGCCAGCTCCGCCCCGCTTCCCCCATTTTTTGGTAATAGGCCGGCCGCGCGGCATAGTCGTGCAACGCCCGCGTAATATCTTCCGCCGTTTTAACACGGATCATGGGGTAGAGTTCGGGATAACGCTTCTCATAAAGCTTGTCTTCACGATAATGCATCAACGGTTTCGCCATCGCCAATGTCTCATAAATCGTTCCGCACGAAAGCCAGCTCATGTGAAACTCGCCGGTTCCGATATCCGCGAGACTCAGCCCGATCATGATCTCTTTCCTCATCATCTGAGGAAACCAGAAAACCTGCTTTTCGATTCCAAGATCGCAAACCAGTTTTTTGCTCGCATCTACATCCGCGCCGTATTCACAGGTCACAATACAGGCCTTGATGCCGGCCTGTTTTACAAAATCAGAGAAGCCGATAAAAAGCTTGTCGTTTCCCTTCCAGCTGAACGGGTCCGGGCTGTTTTTCCAGACATGTCTCGTCTGATGAAAAATGACGATGTCGTGCTCCCGCCGGATCTTCTCGAATTCGCGATACCAACGGCTCCGGTCATAAAACTGAGCGATCCGCTCCGGATGGTACATCGGCGTGTAGACCATCGGGATTCCGCACTCTAGCCTTTTTCCGGGATACTTCAATCTCAATATCACCTTCTCCATCTCCTCATTGGTCAAGTCGAAGTTGAGGTAGGACGCGCTCCGGATTCCACGCTGCTGGTTTCGTATAAAAGGGGCGCACATCAAAGAATAGGCCGGGCGCTTCAGGCTAAAGAAAGGATAGACGATGACATCAGTCCCATAAGGGATGAACAGATCGAGGGGACGGCCGATTTTATGAAGAAAGGCGGGGGTCGAGCCGCAGCCGATAATAAAATCGTACTTCTTTACATCTTCGGCGATCTGCCTGGCCGGCACGGTTGTGAATCCGAGCGGCTTCCCCCACGAAAGAGAGGCCGTGTAACGCTGAAAATCCAAATCGTACGTATCGGCGGAAGGGTGAAAGTGGGCGCTCTCATCATTGAGCAATAAAACATCGGCATCGACTCCTCGATCCCGCAGATGACGGGCAAGGGAGAAGAAAATATTATTGCTGTTGCCGATGCAAGCAACCCTCACGTAAGAACCCCATGCTCATCTGAACGGCTAAGGACGATCATACTTTTGCGTATACTTCATATAAAAACTTTTCGGGACCAGATTCGACCGATACATGACCCAGAAAAACCATCGCATTCGTTCGAATGTCTCCTTGTAGGTTTTATAATCCCTGTAGGTTTTTCGTGGGAAGTCCATTATCCGCTCGAATTCCTCATCCTTTATATCGAGTCTTTTTTTAATCTCGTCTAAAATCGTGGTATCGAAAGGTTTCGGCTCTCTGATTTTTTCAAGGGCTTCCGACCGGTTCATCTGACCGCTTCTGACCAACGCCGAGAATTCGGAATATCGCAGATCGATCCCGAATTTTCTCGGCAGATAATAGTTATTGGTGAAATAAGCGGTCCTGTTTTCCATATGATGGCCGCCGTACCATTTCCACCCATACTCTTTATTGAGAAATTGCTTCGTCTCCTCTTTTTGATAATCGATATAATAAAGAGGGCGGATTTTTTTGACCCGATCGACCGCCGTCCATCTCAGCCAGCGCATCATCCACAAATTCGGGAAGGTCTCTATTTTATATGAGCCAAACTGCGATTGGACGGTTTCGATATATTTCGCATCCATATAGAACCATCCATGGGGAGAGATTCCCTCCGTTCTGAAGGAGTGCCCCTCGAAGATATATTTGATTCCATATTTTTCGGCGGCCAGATAATGCGTCGTCGCCAATCCGATGTCGGAAGGGGTGTCGATATCGGGAACCGAGGCCTTCAAAAATGATTTAAACAGATCGCAGAATTCTCGGTTATCGACGACATGCGTGAAGAGATCGACCTGGAGCGCTTTTAAGACACCATGGATGTTCTCCACGGCGATCTTCGAATTCCAGGTGTTGTCAAAATGGGCGGCGAGCGGTCTCAGGCCGAGCTTTTTCGCAAGATACAGCAGATAAGACGAATCGGTTCCGCCGCTCACCCCGACGACCACGTCATATCTTTTATTCCGTCCCGCCCGTTTTATTTTCTCGGCAAGTTGTTGAAGACGACGCGATCCCTCCTCACCCGTCGGGTACTCCTTTTCCAGCTGATCATGCTGCCGGCAGTAATTGCAGACGCCGGCCGGATCGAACGTAATATAAGGGATGTGATCATCGTAAATGCAGTGGGAGCAGATCATCTTGCGTCCCTTCCGGTATGGAGCGCCTTTTTCAGCTCCTCCTGAGCTGGAAAGTTGATGAGTACCCCCAAATCTTTGCCTTGATAAAGCACCATACTCCCTGCCGCAACGGCGGAGGCCCCTCCCTTTTTGACCGCCTCTGAAAAATCATCGATGCGACCGGCGCCGCCGCAAGCAATCACGGGGATGCTCACCGCATCGGCCACCGCTTTAATCAAAGCGAGATCGTATCCTTCCCACGTTCCATCCCGGTCAATGGAATTAAGCAAGATCTCGCCGGCTCCCATCGCTTCCATTTCTTGGGCAAATTCGACCGGCTCCAGTTTGGTTGTTTTGCGCCCGCCGTGCGTGTGGACCAGATATTTTCCCCAGAGGGTCTTCTTCACATCCATCGACAAAACGATACTTTGGCTTCCGAACCGGTCGGAGGCTTCTCTGACAAACGATGGGTCTTCAACCGCATGGCTGTTGATCGCCACCTTCTCAACCCCCAGTGTTAGAATTTGCTGGATCTCCTCCAGCGTCCGGACCCCCCCTCCATAACAAAGGGGCATAAAGCATTCGCTGGTCACCTGCTCGATCAACTTGAAGGAAGGGGGACGCTGTTCAACGGTGGCCGAAATGTCGACCAAAATTAATTCGTCGACCTCTTTCTCATTGTAAATCTTGATTGCATTGACCGGATCTCCCACATAGGAAGGATTTTTGAACCGAACCGTTTTCACCAGCCGCTCATTTTGAACCAACAAGCAGGGGATGACCCGGGTCTGTAACATGTCAGACCCGCTCCGCAAAATTTTTCAACAGCCGGAGTCCGAATTTATGGCTCTTCTCCGGATGAAATTGCGTCCCGTAAATATTTTCTTTCTCAACCGCAGAGACAAAGTCGTAGCCGTGATGCGTCACGCAGAGCGTATCTTCTTTTCTGCAGACCACATGATACGAGTGAACGAAATAGAAACGGGGCTCCACCGGCATCTCCTGAAAAAGCCGGCTCTCCTTCTGAACCGCAACCGGATTCCACCCCATGTGGGGGACTTTGAGCTTTTGAGATCCATCCAACTTGAATCGAATCGTCTCCCCCTCGATCCATCCTAAACCGGCGAGCTTTCCTTCCTCGCTCCGCTGCGTCAGCAACTGCATCCCCAAACAGATCCCCAAAACGGGTTTCTTTTCTTTGAGGACCCGGTGATTGAGCGCCGGGAGCAGATTTCGTTCGTGAATATTCTTCACCGCCGTATCAAAAGCGCCGACCCCCGACAAGATCAATTTGTCGGCCGCTTGAATCTCGGATATCTGAGAAGAGATCACCGATTCGACGCCGAGATGCTTGAGCATGTTCTGGATGGAGCCCAAGTTCCCCATCCCATAATCAACGATGACGATCTTCTGATGCGCCACGATCCGACGCTCCTCTCTTTCTCAGAAACGTTGCCGGATTCCCCGCGACAATACAAAACGGAAGAACCTCTTTCGTCACCACCGAGCCTGCCCCCACGATCGCCCCTTCCCCCACCCGAATGCCGGGAAGAATAATGGAGCCGATTCCAATGTCCGAGCCGTCCTCGATGACAACCGGCTTGAACTCAAGGGGGTGAGCAAGGACCGGTTTTGTAAGATCCTCCGACCGGTGCATCGAGGTCAGGATCTGGACCGTCGGACCAATCCCGACCCCCTTCCCGATCCGAATTCCTCCCGCCCCGTGAAAAAAGCAATTCTGGCCGATCCAGGTATGGTCTCCGATGACGATCTCATTTTGATAATATCCCTTCAAGATCGTCCGATGGCCGATATAGACATTATTGCCGATGCGGATCTGCTCGGGATGAAAAACAAGAACCCCCTCCTCGAAAATGACGTTCTCCCCGATCTCCTTGAACGACTCGATTTTAAATTGACCGCTCCCGTGGGAGGCATGTCTTTTCTGATTTTCAAAATCCATCTGCCGCGGGCCTTCCCTTTTTTTTCAGCGTACCGGCAATGTAATCGATGCCGTCTTTACTGACATGCGCTCCAATCGGCAACGCCAGTCCCTGCTTGTACGCCCTCACGGCGTTTCGATGCTCTTTTCCAGTATAACCATATTTTTGCTGATAGTAGCCGAGACAATTCAATGCGTAAGCGCCGTAGTTTGTCTCAATCCCTTCCTGTTTTAAGGAGGTGATCAAGAAATCGCGCTGGATGTTTTCATCGAGCAACAAATGATAGGTCTGGTAAATGGATCTCCGCTTCTCAAAGCTGGAGGGTATTTTTATCCAGCCGATCTCGGTCAGCCGTTCTTGATACATCTGCGCCACCTGCTCTCTGGCTTGAGCGAACGCATCGATCGATCCCAATTGGGATAACCCCAATGCCGCTTGAATGTCGGTCATTCGATAATTCAATCCGGCATAAATGAGATCAAATCCATTTCCGCTGGGAGAGAGTCCATGATTCCTCAGCGATCTCACCTTCTCGGCCAAAACATCGTCATCGGTGATCACGACTCCCCCTTCACCGGTGGTGATCATCTTTCGAGGATGCAAGCTGAAGCAGCCGAGTCTCCCGAACGTCCCGACCTTTTTATGGCTGAATTCCGCCCCCAGCGCACAGGCCGCGTCTTCGATCACCTCCAGTCGATACTTCCTGGCGATCGCCATGATCCGGTCCATCTCCGCCGGTTGTCCGAACTCGTGCACCGGCATAATCACCTTTGTTCTCTTCGTGATCGCTTTTTCGATCTGCGCTGTATCGATACAGAAATCATCCAGGGTGATGTCGACCAAGACCGGCTTTCCTCCCATCACTTCGACCACATTGGCCGTCGCAGGGAAAGTAAAGGCGGGGACGATCACCTCATCGCCGCTCTGAAGACCCAGCGCCATCAGTGAGAGGTGCAAGGCGGCGGTCCCCGACGAAACAACGACGGCATTCCGGGTTCCCAAATAATCTTGCAAGGCAAGTTCGAACTTCTGAACATACTCGCCCTGGACCAGCCGGCCTGATCGGATGACGTCGGCCACCCGCCGGAGGGCCTCTTCCGGAATATCCGGTTTTACCAACCGAATCGGATCTCTATCCATTCATCACCCGCTGAGGTTGATCACGTCGATCGCCAACTTCCCCATGAACACTCATAAATGTCCTTTGATCCACTCCGCCGTTTTGATGATTCCCTCGTCCATGTTGATCTTGGCTCTGAAGCCTAACAGTTGATAGGACTTCTCGACGGAAGGGACCCTCAGCTCGACCTCGGCGGAAAGCGCCGGCTTAAACAGAATTTTAGAGTTCGATCCCAAAACACGACAGATCGTTTGCGCCAATCCATAGGTCGTCACCACGGCCCTTGCATTTCCAATGTTGAACGACTCACCGACCGCTTTCGGATTTTCGAGACATTCGATGAGGCAGTCGACGAAATCATCGACATAACACCAGGCCCGAATCTGACTCCCATCCCCGTGGATGTGCAGATCTTCATTCTTCAATGCTTTTTTAATGAAGACCTGCATGGCGCTCTCCCCCGTCTGCCCGGGGCCATAGACGTTAAACGGCCTGACGGAGACGATCGGCAAACCGAACTCCCTAAAATAGGCGACGGCGAGATGCTCACCGGCCAGCTTGCTCACCGCATAGGTCCACCTCGCCTCTCCGGCGCTCCCCGCCACGGTCTCCCGATCTTCCGTCGCTTTGAATGCCATGCTGCCGAAAACCTCGGATGTGGAGAAATCGACGACCCGGTCCCTGACGCGATTCTGATGGGCCGCCTCAAGAACATTGGCGGTGCCGAGCATATTCACTTTCATTGTCTTGGTGGGGCTCTTGATCACCGTATCGATTCCGGCGATGGCGGCCGCATGAACCACGATGTCGGCCCCCTTCATACACTCCAAGACGCGATCGTAGTCTAAGACATCCCCTTTCGAGACGGTGATGTTTTTATGGCCTGCATGGAGACTGGTCGACAACGTATCTCGATGGAAGTTATCATACACCCGAATCTCGTTCTCGGCGACCAGCCTGGAAATGAGGGTGTTCGCAATAAAACCGGCGCCCCCTGTGATGAAGATTTTTTTATTCGTAATCATCGCGCATTCTCCCGTCTCCTCATTTCTCCGACGCACCGCTACAACGATGCGTCGGGAATTCCTCGCCACCCTCAAGCCGCTCGATGGAAGGCCGCTTCATGAAGATGGATGACCGCTTTATCCCAATCAAAACGAAGCTTTTCTCTCGCCTCCGCACAGGCTTTCCTCATCTGTTCCAAACTCGATTGATCCAGGACCGCCCTCGATATTTTTTCGGCCAGCGCTGCTGCGTCATTCGGCCGAAAGAGAAGGCGCTCGGATGGGAGGACTTCTCTGATTTCGGGAAGATCGCTTGCCAGGCAGGGAAGATCCCAAGCAAGCGCCTCGAGGAGGGAGTTTGAACACCCTTCGTGTTGTGATGTCGTCACAAACAGATCGGCCGCGCCAAAAAAAGGGGAGAGATCCCCTTGCCAACCGGAAAAAACGAACCTCGCCTTTCCGTTCGCCTCTTCGGCCAGCTGCTGCAGACGCCGCTTCTCCGGGCCATCCCCGACGATGAGGAAAACGGCGGGCGCCGTTAAGAAGGCGCCGGACCGGATGAGGATCTCCACATTTTTTCTCTGATCCAGGACAGAGGCGGTGATGACGACAAAATCTTCACTGTTGAGCCCCAGCTCCTTGCGACAGAGATCGATCGGCAAAAAACGCTCCGGGCGAGACTGAATATGGTTCGTCAACACGCTTATTTTTTCCGGACTGATCCGATATCGCGACGAAATGATCTCTCTCAAACGATCATTGACGGTGATAATTCTGTCCGAGTATTTCAAACCGATACGCGCAAGCAGATCCTCCAGAAGCAGCAGGAAGGGGGGACGCCGCAACAAGCGATTCACTTCATACGGATCGGATCGAACAAAGGTTAGGATCGGTTTTCCGAACAATCCCTTCAGAAGCAAAGCGAGAAAACCGTACACGGCGCCGAAGACGGAGACAATGTCCACTTTGAACCGATAACCGATCCAAAGGGCGTAAAAAGGAGCCGTCGCAATAAAGTAAATCCAGAATAAGACCCCCTCCGTCCGATGGAAAGGGGTCCAGAGAAGATGGGGGATGACCTTGGCATGCGAGATCGGATAAGGCTCCACCGCGATGTAGTGAACCTCTCCACCCCCCTCCGTCAGGGCGTTGAACATCATATAGAGTCTTTTGCACAATCCGCCCGGCTTGTGTTTGTAGTAGATCGATAAGATCTTTTTCCCCTGGAGACTCACCGCTCCTCCCACAAGCGGAAAACCAGCAACAGCCAGAGTTTCTGGCTATGATCTCGAAACCCTTTCCGATGCTCGGCGCAGAGCCGCTCGATATAGGAAAGATCGAATAGACCTTCTCTGTCCTGTTTGAGCAGGACATCGCGAATAAAACCTTTCAGCCCCGCCTTGAACCAATCCCCCAATGGAATCATAAAGCCGTGTTTTTTCCGCTGCGTAATCTGCGCAGGGAGCAAATCCCGAAACGCTTTTCTTAAAATCGACTTTGTCTCGAAGCCTTTTAACTTTAAGCCGATCGGCATTTTCATCACCGATTCAACTACCTTCTGATCCAAAAACGGAGATCGGACTTCCAACCCGTGCGCCATGCTCATCCGATCCACCTTGACGAGAATGTCATCCGGCAAGTAGGTATGAAAATCGACCCACATCATCTGGGAAATCTCATCCAAAGTTGAATAACGATCCGCGAGCTGATGGGGTTGATCTTTTTCCGATGTTTTGAGCTCGGTTTTCATCCGTTGGCGATAAAGGCAATCGCGCTCCTGTTGGGAAAATGTGGTGGGAAGAAGTTCCAGGGGATCCGCTTCCAATCGCTGCGAGGCGCCGATCAGAAGATGAAGCTGGCGGATAAGACTACGATCATAATAAACGGTCGATTCCGGGAAGAGGGACAGAAGGGGCTCGATCCCTCTTTGCCGAAGTTTTTTCGGAAGAATCCAGTAGTATTTGAGGAGCTTCCTGGCGACGTATCTTCGATAGCCGGCAAAAATCTCATCACTCCCATCGCCTGAGAGGGCCACGGTCACCGAACGTCTTGTCGCCTCGGACAATTGATAGACGGCCATCGCGGAAGAATCTCCGAAGGGCTGATCGAAATGATCGACCAGCTTCGGCAAGAGCTCCTCGATCTGAACCTCCAGCGTGTGGTTCTGATGCTCGGTTTGGAAGAATCGGGCGACCTGTTCGGCAAAGGGGCTCTCATCAAAACTTGCCTCTTTGAATCCGATCGAGAAGGTCTTTATCCGTTCCATCCCCTTTTTTTTCATCAACCCGACAATAATCGAAGAGTCGATTCCTCCGCTTAAAAAAGCGCCCAAGGGGACATCGCTGATGAGCCTTAAGTGAACGGCCTCTTCAAGCGCCTGACGGAGCGACGCGACATGCTCCTCTTCAGAGATTCTTTCGTGCGACGGGTAAGGCGCTTCCCAGAAACGTTTGATCTCCACACCCTGTGTATCGATGCTCAGGCAATGCGCGGGGGGAAGCGAGCGGATGTTTTGATAGATCGTCTCTGGCCCGGGGATGAATTGATACTTGAAAAAAAGATCTAGGGCGGGATAGTTCAAAGGGCCGCCCCCTCCGACCGCCAACAGCGCCTTGATCTCCGATCCGAAGATCAATCGGTCTTTATCGATGGAGTAATAGAGCGGCTTCTTGCCGACACGATCCCTTACAAGGAGGAGTTTCTTTCGATGTTGATCCCACAAAGCAAAAGCGAACATCCCCCGGAATCGTTGAACACCATTGATTCCCTCTTTCTCGTACTGATGAACAATGACCTCCGTATCGCTGTGGGTGCTAAAAACATGTCCGGCCGCTTCGAGGTCCCGCTTGATCTCTTGAAAATTATAGATCTCTCCATTGAAGACGGTTACCACCGTCTTGTCCTCATTGTAGATCGGCTGCTTTCCCCCTTCCAGGTCGATCACGGCCAACCGCGTCTGTCCGAGGCCGACCGGCCCGCTAAGATAATGCCCCCAGCCGTCGGGACCGCGATGCCGAAGCCGCTCCGTCATCGCAGCGAGTTCAGCCTGCTCGACCGGTCTTCCGTTTAAATTGAAGATTCCCGCGATCCCGCACATACCCGCTCGTAGACCTCTCGATAACGCCCGGCAACCGCTTCCCAGTCCAGGCCCATCTCACCAATTGCCTCCCGCCCTCTTTTCCCCATTTCTTCGGAAAGGGATCGATCCCGAATCAGCTTCAAAAGTTTCTCGGCCAAATCTTCCGGATCATGAGGCTTTGTCAACAATCCGGTCGCCCCGTCTCGGACCACTTCCCGTATGCCGGGAAGATCCGACGCCACGACCGGGATCCCACACGCCATCGCTTCCAAAACGACATTGGGAGTTCCTTCCGAGAGACTGGGAAGAACCAGGCAATCGGATCGACTCATCCAGTTTTGGATCTCCTCCGGAGGCTGCATCCCGACAAATTCCACAAACGCATCCATCCCGTTTTCTTTGATCTGCCGCTCCAGGGCGGGTCTCTCCTCCCCCTCCCCGATCAGTGTCAGGCGAAGGTTGCTCTCGGAACGGATCACTTTTGAAAAAGCCTCAATGAGGTATCGAATCCCTTTCACAGGGATGAAATTTCCCACAAAAAGCATCCGGTAAAAGGGGGACGCTTCTCCGTCTCGTCTCTCGGATTCCAGATCGACGCCATTTCGGACGAATACAACCCGGTCCTGCGGAAGGCCGCAGGTGATCAGCCACGCACGAAGTTCTTTATTCACCGTCGTTACGGCGGCCGCCCGCTTCAAAATCCAGAGAGAAGCCGCGGATAAAAAACCGCTCCTTCGCGCATAAAGCGCATCGCTCCCGCGCAGGGTGACGACGAAAGGAATTCCCCGAAAGACGCTGACGACCCACGCGATAAACCCGGAGGGAATCCATTGGGCATGGATTAAGTCCGCTCCTCTTGCAACCTTCACGGCCTTGAACAAAAACGCCAAGAGAAAGAAAGGAAGTTGGATGAGACGCCAGGGGCTTCTGTTTAAATTACCCGGAATGCCGCCCGGTCCATAGGCCAGCCGCTGCCATTTCTGTGGGAAAAAATAAGAGAATCGATAAACACGGCATCCAGCGATCATCTCGGAATCAGGGGTCGCTTCATGACCCGGTGCGACGACGTCAACGCGGATGCCGGATGAAACCAAAGCACGACAGAGACGTGAAACAAAAATGCCCGAATGATCCTCCTTCGAGCGCGGGAATGATGTCGTGAGCAGACAAACTTTCACATTCACAATTTCACTTCAGATGTTTGTTATACTCCATATCAAACCACATTGCGAAGAAAAGCGACTGGAGCCCGGAAATAATTAAAAAGGCGGAAAAGAGGGCGCTGGTCGCGGTGACACCATGCCCCATCACTCGCAATGAAAATAAGTAGAGTCCCAACAATACCCCGGAAGGGGTGAGGCAAATCCCGAGAAAATAAAAGAAGACCAGCGGATGAAAATCGCGGATGATGTACTTCTCGACCATCCGTTTAAAAAATCCTTTCACCAGCAACCAGCTGATGGTCGGAATGACCTTCCAAAGCCGGATTCCCGATTTCTCGCCGATGTTATAGATCGGACGAACGGAGATATCCTTCACTCGGAAATTATTAATATTCAGCGTAATCAGCAGATCATTCGGCATGCCGTATCGCTGGTAGATGCTGTCCAGATCCAGCGCGCGGAGCGCGGTCAAGGAGATGGCGGTGTACCCCGACTGAGAATCTGCAATATGCCAGTAGCCCGACGCGATCTTCGTCAAGAGCGAAAGGATCGAATTCCCCAAGTATCGATGATGCGGAATCATTTTCCAGGACTCCCCACGGAACAGTCGATTTCCCTTCACGTAATCCGATTCGCCGCGAAGAATCGGAGAGACGACACGGACTAAATCGGCCGGATCCATTTGCGCGTCGCCCGCCATCACCGCAACCACGTCGATCTTTTCATCCGTCGCGCTTTTATAGCCGGTCACGATGGCGGCGCCCACCCCTTGATTTTGAGCGTGCTGGATCAATGTGAATCGATAAGGCGCCCTCTGCACATATCCTTTGACGATTTCCACCGTTCGATCGGTGCTGAAATCGTCCACAATGAACACCCGATCCACATAAGAAGGGATCGTCTCTAATACCTGCCCGATCAGCCTCTCCTCATTATGGGCCGGGACGACCACCCCGATCCGTTGATTTTCAAGCATTCCTTTTCCCTTATGATGATTGAAGTTGATTCAATCGTTTCCGGGTATCTCTATATTCAGGAGACGCTGCGATCGCTCGTTCAAAATAAGAAGCGGCCTCTTCCTTCTTTCCCATTTCCTCATAGAGGAGCCCTAATTGGTAATTCGTCTCCGCATTTTTGGGCTGAAGCATCGCCGCTTTCAACAGGGCTCCTTCCGCCTCCTGAAACCGCTTCTCCTCTAGATAAAGGATGCCGAGGTTTCTCTGAACATCCAAGGATTGCGCGTCCAGAGAGAGCGCCCGCTTGAAATATTCCTCCGATCGCTCCACCTGCTTTAGCTGGCCGTGAGCCACCCCGAGGAGGTTTAGAAAAATAACGTTATCCGGACTCAGGGCATTGGCCGTCTCAAAATGCTGAAGGGCGATATCATAGCCTCCTTCCTTGAGAAAATAGGCCCCCATTTTCGAGAAGGCATCTCCATAAAACCGACTCTCCTCCGAATCGAGAGGGATCTCATTCGGATCAAAAGAATCCTTTATCTTTGCGAGATAACGCTTGATCCTCTCTTGGGTCAGAGGCGGCGGAGATTCCAGGATTCTAAAAAACAGCCCGTCCAGAGAGAGATACGGCGCAACGAGATGATCGTTCTCAGGATCAGGCTGCCAATAAATGGGATGACTCGTAATGTTGCTGCTGAGGAACGCCGACCCTAACTTTTCCCGCCCTGTCGATGGAACGGTAACAAGGGGAAACCGCGCTTGTGTCACCGTAAAGAAAAAGGAGGGTGATACAAATTCAACTGAGCTTAAATGCGTGACATCGGGACGCATGGCTTCTGCATTTTGCAAATAGCTGAACGCGAAGTAGGCATCACGGGTAAATGCGATGGCATTGCTTTCAAGATCGAGTAAAATTCTTTTGAATACCTTGCCCGGCCCCCAATAGGTCGATTTATTGTTCTGAATGAAATGCGCCGGCGCGAGCATCAAAATATTGGCGGTCAGAAGAACCCCGAATATTTTCGTCAAATGGAAATTCTGTTGAGATCGCTCCGCCAGATCAACCAGTTTGAGGTAGACCCACCCGGAGCCTACCCCCAATAATATCGTAAAAATGATAAAACCGGAGAGGTAATTTGAAGAATCCCACCAAAAACGGATAAAAAAGAGGAAGGGGGGAAAGAAAAAAGTGGCCATGATCCCAAGGATTTTCTTCTCTCTTCGGAAAAGATAAACCAATCCGATCAAGCCGAGAAGCGTTCCAAAAAACGAAAAACTGTCGGGGAAAAACCGAGCGTAGTTGATCAATTGGGGAATCCATACATCTTGACTGCTCGGGACATCAAAATGAACCGGCGCATCTTTTCGATCCGTTACATGGATGAGAAATCGCTCAAGGGTCTGGGGATCGCCCCAGTTAAAGGCGGGGGCTTGACTCGCCCGGACCGGCAGATAAAGAAAAACGGAAGAGCCCAAAATGAAGAAGAACAATAAAATCGAGCCATATTTTAAAACGCCCGATCCGGTACGCCGACGCCAGAGGAAAAACAGTAAGACCGGTAAAAACGGAAGATAAAAGATCTCCGCCGCATGTGCGCCAAGGCTCAATCCGAAGAGAAACATCAAGATCGAAAATGCTTTGAACTGTTTTTCAGAATCGGCATCCCGGCCGATCGCACAGACCAGGAGCAAAATAAAACAGGCGGTAAACGCGTTCGCAAGCGTATAAACCTCGGGTATATTCGCATTTTCCCACAATGCATTCGATAACGAAAAAAGAAGGCTCGAGGAGAACGCAATCCATTCGATAGAATGAGGACTGAACCGTTGCGTCTTTTCGGACGAGATGTGAACAAGAATTGCCTGGATGATTCGATAAATCAGAAAAGAGATCACCCCTCCGAAAAAAGCGGAGAGCAGGGTGACCTTAAATGCAATACTCCCCATGGGGATGAATGTGAATAATTTGGAAATGATCGCGTAAAGGGGAGAGCCGGATGGATGGGCGATGCCTAAAACGAATCCAACCGTCTGAAACTCCGCCCCGTCCCGCCAATAAAGGGTCGGCGTGGCGGTAAAAAGGTAGGCTGAAAACGGGATTAAAAAAACAAAAAGACCGAGAAGGTCTATTTTTTTTTGAACCATCGGTCGCAAAGAGGGTGGATGAACCGTTTGATCCATCCACCCTCCTATCATTTCATTATTAGCTGCTGAATGAACCTGCAACGACATCCGTCAATGTTTTGGTCTGATCGATCGTCCAAACATCGCCGACCACACGCCCCAAGGCTCCGGTCGCCGTCGCGAGGAAAGTATCGACGAGCTGGCCGGTAATCGTATAGGTATACCTGGGCGTCCCTGAAGTGGCAAAGCCAATCTCTGACGTTCCACCATTGGTGAAGCCGTTTGTATTTTCAGCGGAATAGGCGGTCATATTTGTAAAAATCGACCCCAAATTCGCCTTCGCTTCGGCCTGCTGCGATTTGGCCTGATAATTTAAAAAGTTCGGGATCGCGATGGCGGCGAGAATACCGACAATCGCAACCACGATCATCAACTCAATGAGTGTGAAGCCCTTCTGATTTTTTACTTGATGAAGCATCTTTTTTCCTCCTCTGTTTGAATCGACTTCTTGTATTTCCTTGTCGAACTTCAGGCCGAGGTAGTGCAGGTTATATGCCAACATTCCTACAAGGAATAAAATTAAATTCTCTTTAATTATTAAAGCGTTGTGCTTTCTTATTTCGCATAAGATCTCTCTATCCGTCCGAAGATTGTCAGCATTCAATCCTGCATCTGACACTTTTTGTCAATCGGCAGAGAGAAAACGAATCCAAGGAAATCCATTCCCCTCTGAAATCAACTAAGTAGAGATGAGAAGAATCAAATTTAATTAAGAAGGCGATACCGCGCGTCTAAATCTACTTCGGTTTCTACTTTCAGTGAATGTGCCCGATCATTTTATCCACATCCGATTGGCGATGACCAGAATCTCAATCATCACAAGATGCCAATCGGTTCGATATGTACCCCCTCCTTATTTCCATATCTAGTGAATTGATCCTTTCGACACTTCTTTTTGGTTGGATGATTCCGTAGGAAGGACTTCCAGCCCGTCTGTTTTCTTCGGAGGATGTTCCTCTAAAAGAGGCTCTCCGAAACCGGCCTCTCTGAATCGAGAAATCAATTTGTCGTTCTTCGGGTCCAATTCCAGAGACCGGGCCCATGCTTCTTTGGCAAGGTCCAGACGGTTTTGTTTTAGGTAAAGTTCGCCGAGATGTTCATGGATCACCGGGTCTTCGGGGACCAGCGAAACGGCTCTATTGAGCGCGTCAAGCGCCTCTTGAATTTTCCCTTTCTTATAATAGGCCCATCCGAGACTATCGACAAAGTAGCCGTCGTCCGGCCGGATGACCAGGGCGCGATTGATCAAGTCGATCGCCTCATTCAAGTGAATTCCCTTCTCCGCGTAAGTGTAACCGAGATAATTTAAGGCGTTGGCATGATTCGAGTCGAGCTGGATCGTTTTTTCCATCTGTCGGATCAGATCATCGAACCGATTCAACTTGTCATAGGTCGCGCCGAGATGGAAGTGAAGATCGGGCATTTTTGGATTTTTTTCAATCCCCTGAAGAAAAACCCGGGCGGCCTCTTCGAACCGGTCTTCCTCGTAAAAAATAAGCCCATTAAAAAGATAGGCCTCCGGCCGCTGATCGTCGATCTTTTTTGCCAACTCTCCTTGCTCCAGCGCTTCCTCTATTTTCTGCAATTTGTAAAAATAGAGGGCGCCCAGGCGGATGCGCACGTCGTATAGCTGATGATCTCTGCCGAGAATATCCTGATAGATCGCGATCGCTTTTTCGTACTCTTTGCTCTCTTCATAAAGTGAGGCGACATAAATTCTTAAACGAAGATCCTCCGGCCTTCCCTTCATGACCGCTTCGACTTTTTCAATCGCTTTCGCGTACTCTTTCTTCTCCACCCAAATCAGCGCTTCCTGAAGGGGGATATCCAAGTTGGCGGGGTCCGATTGGGCCATCTCATTTAAAAAACGAAGCGCTTCGTCGAACGCCTTCCCCTGAATCAGCAACTGCACCAGCCGAGCCGTTGCCTCGCGACTCCTCGGATTGACCTCTTGAAGAATCGTACGGTAGACCTTCTCCGCCTCTTCCGGTTTTTCCTGCAATTCCTGGATGCGGGCGACTTCAAGATGGGCCTGCTCGAAATAAGGATGAAGCGACAGCGCCTTCCGATACTGCTGCAGTGCCTCTTCAAATGCTTTCTTCTCAAAAGAGATCTTGCCGAGATAGTAGTAACCCAAACCGGAGGTCGGCTCAGCGTCAATCCCTTTTCGGATCATCTCCTCGGCCGGCGCAAGATCCCCCCTGGCGGCGTAGATACTGGCAAGACTAAAATAGGCATCGACCCTTTTCGGATCGACTGCGACGAGCCGTTGAAAAGCGCTTAACCCTTTCTCCGTTTGCCCGGAAGCCACATAGATATTCCCAAGAAGATTTAATACCCGGGGGTCTTTGGGATGAAGCTGCAAGGCGCGCTCTCCATAAGAGAGCGCCTCCTTCTGGTTGCCGAACTGACTTAAAAGCGCGGCCGCCCGCGTCAAAAGAAAGGCGGACTTCGGGTCATGTCGAAGCGCCGCAAGGTAGGCCCTTAACGCGGCCTGCTCCTCCCCGTCGTTCTCAAACTGAAGGCCGACCACGGCATGATAATAGGCCTCCGGGTCGGGAATCTCCTCCCGTGCCTCTTTGTTGGGCGCGGGATCGAGGGCTGATTCATTTGTTTTTAACGCAGCGCAAGAGACGAATTGGGAGAAAAAGATCAGAAGGAAGAAAAACGTTGAAGCGCTTTCAAAACACCGACTGAAGTATTGCATTGGATATATCTTAATAGGAACCTCCATCACCACTCAATGCTTTTCGATACCTTCTTTCCGACCTTCTTCTCCTTTTTCCTTGGGGGTGACATCGATGGCATCCGGCTCCGACATTCCCTTTTTAAAACCCCGGATCGCTTTACCCAGGCCCGATCCGATCTCAGGAAGCTTTCCGGCGCCAAAAATGATGAGGATAATCACAAGGAGAACCACCAGTTCTGGCATTCCCAGTCCAAACATAAATCATCCTTTGGTTAAACAAGTTGGAAGAACGCGATATGAGGGGCAGGCATTGCAGCCGATCCAGATTGAAGAGCCCTAAGCGCCTGATGAAGATGGGGCAATCCCTTTGGATATCTACTTGAGAAGTGTTAAGAACCCCAGCCTATCGGGATTCTTCATCACCATAGAAATTTAAACAGACTCTTTAGATTCATCAAATTATAAGAGGAATCAAGAACCTTGTCAAATTGATTCTAGCCCTCCATCCCGCCCTGCCGCTTCGGATGATCGTCGGAGAGATCTTCAAAACGGGTGTATCGATCGATGAAGGCCATCGGGACATCTCCGATCGGTCCATTTCTCTGTTTTCCGATGATGATCTCCGCCAGCCCTCTGCGGCCGCAGATACACTCTCCCTCCCGAGGACACTTACAGGGATCGTACACCTCCTCCCGATAGATGAAGAGGACCACATCGGCGTCCTGCTCGATCGCGCCCGATTCCCGCAGATCGGCGAGCATCGGCCTTTTTTTCTTCTCAGGCCGCGACTCCACGGCGCGGGAGAGCTGGGAGAGGGCGATTACCGGGAGATGGAGTTCCTTTGCCAATGCTTTCAAGGAACGGGAGATATCGGAGATCTCCTGCTGCCGGTTGTCGGCATCTTCGCGTCCCCGCATCAACTGGAGGTAGTCGACGATGATCAGACTCAGGTTATGTTCCGCCTTGAGACGCCGCGCCTTCGCCCGCATTTCGAGAATGGACATGGAGGCCGAGTCGTCGATGAAAATCGGCGACTCGCTTAACTTTCCGGCCGCCCGGATCAACTGTTGCCAATTGTCGTTTCCAGGCCGTCCCAGATATCCGGAGCGGATCTTGTGCGAGTCGACACGCGCCTCGGAGCAAAGCATTCTAAAAACAAGCTGCTCTTTCGACATCTCCAAACTGAAGACGCCGACGGTCTGCCGATTTTTGATCGCCACATTTTGGGCCATTCCCAACGCAAACGCCGTCTTCCCCATCGAAGGGCGGCCGGCCACGATGACCAAATCGCCCGCCTGAAGGCCGGAGGTCATTTTATCGAGGTCTTTGAAACCGGTCGGAAGCCCGGTGAGCCGCTGGTCGGCTAGCTTCTCGATGATCTCGAAACCGGCTTTTACCAGCTCCCGCATAGGAACGAACGTTCCCTGCATCTTCCTATCCGAAATAGCAAAGATGTTCCGCTCGGCATGGTCCAAAAGATCTTCCACCTTCCCTTGCGATTCATACCCGACGGTGACGATGTCGGTCGCAATGCTGATCAGGCTCCGGAGGAGCGATTTTTCATGGACGATCTTCGCATGCATCCGGATATTGGCCGCCGTCGCCACACTGTTGAGGATCTCCGCCAGATACGAGGCCCCTCCAACCGCGTCGAGCTGCCCCTTCAGCCGGAGATGCTCGGTCAAAGTGATCAGATCGATCGCCTCATTATTCCCATTGAGCTCCAACATGGCGGAGAAGATCTTTCGATGACTCTCCTTGTAGAACTCATCGGCGCGTAGGATCTCGACGACTTTATTGACCGCCTGATTATCAAGGAGGACGGCCGCCAACACCGCCTGCTCGGCCTCGAGGTTCTGAGGAGGGAGCTTCTGAATAGAAAGGTCTGTCTGCATCACGGCATCACCCGAAAGATTTAAGAATCTGTTTGAAGGAAAAATCGGATCAGGACGATTTCAACCATTCCAGAAAATCGGAACGGCTTTGGCTCTCTTGACGGCCCGTACGAACATCCACGGAGCGAACCCCCTTGTCGCGTCCTCCCGTGAGAAGGAGAATTTTCACAACCTTTTGCTTGCGGGCCTCGGAAAGATAAGACTCGACCGCGCCGTGAAATCCGTTTCGGCGGATCACCCGATAACCGGCGTCGCGAAGCTGATGAGAAAGCGACATCGCCTCGGACGCCCCCTCAACGGTATGAAGCACCAGAAAATCGGCCGACGAATAGTCGCGGCCCGATCCGGCCACTTGCTCCAATGCCCACTGAATCCGCTCGAGGTGAAGGGCAAATCCGGTGGAGGAGGAGGGAGCGCCGAACTTTTCCAGGAGGTGATCATATCGGCCCCCTCCCCCCAATTCGGAGCCGGCCCCCTCTGCGAAAATCTCGAAAATCGTTCCGGTATAATAATCGAACCCGCGGACCTCGCCGAGATCGATCAAAAGAAATTCCTGGTGTCCGGCCTGTTTTAAAATCTCATACACTTCCCGAAGCCGTCGAAGACCGGCTTTGCAAGCGGGAGAGACCGCGAGCGGCTTCGCCGCGGCGAAGACTTCTTCCCCGCCGAAGAGGTCCAGGAGCGAGAGGACCTGCTTCCGCGTTTTCGGACCGACCTTTTCCTCTTTTAAGAGGGCCTCCAGAAGGGACGCATCTTTTTTTGCGACCGCGCCCAAGATCCTTTTGAATGCAGCGGGCGACGATTCAAACGGCTGGAGAATCCCCCGCGTAAACGCCATCTGACCCAGGGCGATCTTAAACGATTTGAGCTCCAGCTTATGCAGGATTTCGATCGCGAGCGAGATCGTTTCCGCGTCGGCTTCGGCATGGGAGGGACCGATCAACTCTCCCCCGATCTGGTGGATTTCCCGTTCCCTCCCGGCATGCTCCTCCTCGTGGCGGAAGACATTCGCCGAGTAACAAAGGCGGATCGGAAGCGGTTGGTCGTTCAGGAGGGTCGCGGCGATTCGCGCGATCTGGGGGGTGACGTCGGGGCGCAAAACCATCATCCGCCCGGTCGCGCGATCGACGAACTTATATGCGCGGTTGAGGAGCTCTTCTCCCACCCCGAGCGAGAAGACATCGAGGTATTCGAAGATGGGGGTGATCACCTCTTGATATCCCCACCGGGAAAAGAGGGAGAGAATTTTTCGCTCGATCTCGCGGCGTCTCGACGTTCCTTCGGGAAGGAAGGTGGCCACCCCCTTTGGAATCATCGTTCTTGGTTTACCGGGTAATTTCATTGAAAGAACCGGGGGCCGGGAGCCAGGGGTCGGGGACCGGCAAAAACTCAAAAAGTTTAAACCGAACCCCGGCCCCTGATCCCCGGCCCCGCCCTTTAGGTAATTTCTTAGAGTTTGACCCGCTTCACGGAGAGGACGTGCGGGAGCGACTTGAGCTCTTTGAGCACTTCCGGGGAGACGACCGAGTCGATCCCGACGACCGAGATCGCCTTGCCGCCGGCCCGTTCACGTCCGAGCTGCATTCGGGAAATGTTGATCTGATTCTTTGCGAGAAGCTGCCCCAGCCCGCCGATCACCCCCGGTTTGTCTTCATTGAAGAGGTAGAGCATATGCCCCTCGGGGACGACTTCCAACGACATGCCGTCGATCTCCACGAAGCGCGGCTCTTTCTTGTTGAAGATGCTCCCGGCGACGACCTTCGTCTGCCCTCCCGCCTTTACCTTGATCGAGATCAAACTGGAGAAATTTCCCGCGTCGCTGCTCTTCGCCTCGTTCACCTCGATCCCCCGCTCTTTGGCAATGCTGGGGGCATTCACATAATTCACCGTCTCTTCCAGGATCGGCGCAAGCAATCCCTTGACGGCGGCAAGCGTGATCGGACTGGTCTGAAGATCGCCCGCCTCGCCGTGATATTCGATCGTGACCTTTTCGATCCCTCCTTCCACGGTCTGACCCAGGAAAGAGCCGATCTTCTCGGCCAGCTCGACGTAGGGTTGAACCTTGGGGAGAAGATCCGCAGACACCGAGGGAAGATTCACGGCGTAACGGACCACCCCCCGGACGAGAAAATCGACGACCTGCTCCGCAATCGCCCAGGCCACATTCTCCTGCGCTTCGGTGGTGGCCGCGCCGAGGTGGGGGGTGCAGATGAAATTCTCAAGGGTCAGAAGAGGATTCGCCGGATCGACCGGCTCTTTTTCGAATACATCGAACGCCGCCGCCGCAACCTTTCCACTCTTGAGAGCCTCAAAGAGATCGGTCTCGTTGACGATGCCGCCGCGGGCGCAGTTGATGATCCGAACCCCATGTTTCATCTTCTGGATCGCCGCCGCGTTGATCATGTGCTTCGTCTCGGTGGTCATCGGCACGTGGAGGGTAATGATATCGGCCCGGGAGAAGAGGGTCTCCAGATCAACCACTTCCACCCCTAACTTTTTGGCGTTCTCCGGGGAGAGGAAGGCATCGTAGGCGATGACCGTCATGTTCGCTCCCTGGGCAAGCTTGGCGACGTAGCTCCCGATCTGACCAATTCCGACGATCCCGATCGTTTTATTGAAGAGCTCCATCCCCATGAACTTGTTCTTCTCCCACTTCCCCGCCTTCACCGACGCGTTCGCCTGGGGAACCTGCCGGGCCATCGACATCAGAAGGGAGAAAGAGTGCTCGGCGGTGGTCACCGTGTTCCCGCCGGGGGTGTTCATAACGACGATCCCCCGCTTCGTCGCGGCGGGAAGATCGACGTTGTCGAGCCCCGATCCGGCCCGGCCGACCACCTTGAGGTTCTTCGCCGCGGCGATCACATCCTTCGTCACCTTGGTACCGCTCCGGATGATGAGGGCATCGTAATTCGGGATCTCCTCGATCAACTGCGCCGGGGTCAGCTTTGTTTTGACGTCGACCGTCAAGCCGGCCTTCTTCAGGATTTCAACGCCCCGTTCCGAAAGGGAATCACTGATTAATACCTTCATAAAACCTCCAAACAGCCTTCCTGAAAGCTATTTTTTTAAGAGAATTTCCTGCGCGATTCCGACGCCGGTCCCGAGCTTCAGAGGATGCCCCATCCCCTTCAGGACCATCTCGACCGCCGCGACCGCCGTGATGATATCAAAGGTGTCCATATATCCCATCGTGGCGATCCGGAAGACCTTCCCCTTGAGCTGGTCTTGTCCCCCGGCGGCCGTAACGCCGTATTTGACGCGGAGATCTTTGTAGATCGCCTGGCCGTCATAGCCCTGGGGCGCTTCGATCGCCGTCACCGCATCACTGGGATACTCTTTCGGAAAGAGGGAAAGCCCCAATCCCTTCATCGCTTCCCGCGTCGCTTTGGCAAGAAGACCCTGGCGCGCAAAAACATTCTGCAGCCCCTCTTCTTTGAGCATCCGGAGCGATTGGTCCAGGCCGACGATCAGCGAGACCGCCGGGGTATAGGCGGTCTGATTCTTCGCCAAACCTTCCCGCTCTTTTTTGAAGTTGAAATAGAACTTCGCGTTCTTCGCCTTCTCCGCCTGGCGCCACGCCTTCTCGGAAACGGAGACGAACGCCAATCCCGGAGGCAACGCCAGCGCCTTCTGCGAACCGGTCACAACGACATCGAGGCCCCACGCGTCGGTCTGGATGTCGAAAACCCCCATTGCCGAAACGGCATCGACGATCATCAAGGTCCCTTCGAACTGTTTGACGACCTCGCCGATCTCGCGGATCGGATGGGCCACGCCGGTCGACGTCTCATTGGCCTGGGTGAAGACCGCTTTGATCGACGGATCTTTCTGGAGGGCCGCTTTAATCTGCTCCGGTTTTACCGCGTATCCCCACTCGACCTTGATCTCCTCCGCCTTAACGCCGTAGGCCGCGCAGATTTTCCCCCAACGTTCGCCGAATTTTCCGCTGTTGACGAAGAGGGCTTTGTCGCCGGGAGAGAGAAAGTTGGTGACTGATCCTTCCATGCCGCCGGTCCCGGATGAAGCGATGATGAGGACGTCGTTCTGGGTCTGGTAAAGCCACTTCAAATCTTGTTTGACCCGCTCGAGGATCTTCGCAAATTCGGGGGCGCGGTGATGCAAAATCGGCTGGGCCATGGCCAAGAGAACCTCGGGAGAGACCTGCGTCGGACCCGGCGCCAAGAGGTACTTCTTCATCTTTATCTACTCCTTTAGAATTTAAACAAGTTTTTCGGATGGAAAAGCAAACTGAGAATTTTTCGACGGTAACATAGGGGGGTGAAAAATGTCAAGAAAAAGGTTCAAGTTATGGTACGATGGAAGGGAAAAAGAAGGGGGAATTTGACAAGATTTCTCTTTCGGTTTACCTTGTCTGGAAACAGCACTCATCTTTCCAAAACGGCTTTCCGACGAGCGGCTCAACTCAGGACAAATCCGACGCTCCCTCCGAAAGATTCGGCGCGCACCCGGGGGGGCGGGAAAAGGTCACCCGAACTGCATATGAAACGATTGCTTTATCCACATCGACAGTTCTTTTACCCGATGCGGCTTCTTTTGCCGGTATTGCTCCTCTCGGCAATCGTCTCGGCCATGCCGACGGCGTCGCCTGCCATTGCGGCGGAAGACCTCAAAGAGGCCGACGCCTGCCGGGACGGTCTGAGAGCCTCCCCCGACCGGAAAAAATTCCGGGACAATTGGGAGCGATGCATTCAAAAATATGAAGAAACCCGCGCCTTCAAGCAAAACGACGGACAGGTCCTCTTTGAGATCGCCCGGCTCTACCAGGAGCTATACCTCTACTCCGATCGGAAGGACGACCTCCAAAACGCGAGGGAACACTATCGAAAGATCTCCGAGAAATCATCCGAATCGTCCCTTTGGAAAGAAGCCCGGCGGCAGATCAATCGAATCGAAGCGCTGGTTGGACCGGCACCCGCTCCCGCACCGGAGGCGACCCTCCTTTCCAATATCTCCAACATCCGGCATTGGGCCTATCCCGATTATACCCGCGTCGTTGTCGATCTTGATCGGCCGGCCCCTTTCAAAGTTGAGAAATCTTCTCCCACTTCCCTGACCGTCCGCCTTTCCGATGCCGCCCTGGGAGATCTTTTCAAAAAAAACCGGTCGATCGTCGTCCGTGACGGATCCCTGAAGCGGATCGAGGCAAAACAAAACGCGCAGAATACGGTCGATGTCGTCCTGACGTTCAAGCAGCTCGGCTCACATAAAGTGATCCCGCTCAGCGATCCCGACCGGGTGGTGATCGATGTCACCAACGGCAACCAGAAGACCGTGACGGCCCGCGCCAAGGAGGAGTCCGCCGAACCCGACGTGATGGCGCTGCTCCCGCCGCCTTCCCTGTTCACGATCAAGACCATCATGATCGACCCCGGACATGGGGGAAAAGATCCGGGCGCCATCGGGGTCAATGGCTTGGAGGAGAAAGAGGTCGTCCTCGACGTTTCCCTCCGTCTGAAAAATCTGATCGAGAAGAAACTCAAGAAAAAGGTGATCATGACCCGCGATCAGGATGTCTTCATCCCCCTCGACGAGCGGACCCTCATGGCCAATGCAGAAAAAGCCGATCTCTTCATCTCGGTGCATGCCAACGCGAGCCCGAAGAGGAATACGCAGGGGATCGAGGTTTATTTCCTCGGCCGGGCCACCGATGATCGGGCGATCGAGGTGGCGGCGCGCGAAAACGCCACCAGCGAAAAAGCGGCGCGCGATTTTCAAGAGGTGATCTTGAACGACCTGGAACGCGATTTTAACATGAATGCGTCGCTGGAGTTGGCCCATATCACCGAGGGGGCCTTCGTCGATCATCTGATCTCGAAATATCCGACCACCTCCCTCGGCGTGAAGCGTGCCCCTTTCTATGTATTGGCCCACACGAACATGCCGGCCATTCTCGCTGAAATCTCCTTCCTGACCCATCCGGCCGAAGGGAAACGCCTTCGAAGCGCCGCATACCGGCAGAAAATCGCCGAGTCCCTCTTCCGAGGAATCGAGCGATACCTTGATTCCGCCCAGGCCGACTCATAACGAAAATGGCCGGGAACCTCATCAAGCTGACCCTCGAATACGACGGCACCCACTACCACGGCTGGCAGATTCAGCCCCGCCTTACGACCATCCAAGGAACCGTTGAAAACGCCTTACGGCGACTCACCGGAAAGCCGGTCCGGATCACCGGCGCCGGACGGACCGATGCCGGGGTCCATGCCTTCGGCCAGGTGGCTCACTTCGCCCCGCCGGTCCGGTTCGATTCCGACACCTGGACCCGCGGGCTCAATGCCCATCTGCCGGATGACATCGCCGTTCGATCGGCCGAAGAGATCCCCGCGTCGTTCCACGCGCGGTTTTCCGCGAAGCGAAAAACCTACGTCTATTTCGTCTACAATTATCCGCGCCGTTCTCCCCTTCACCGGCGGACGGCATGGCATGTTTTTCAGCCGTTGGATCTTTCCAAAATGAGGAAAGCAAGCCGCTTGCTGATCGGCCGTCGCGATTTCACATCGCTCTGCGCCGCCGCCGGCGAGGCGGAGGATCGGATCGTCGATCTGGAAAAGATCGATCTCCGGAAAGAAGGGGACCGGATTCGGATCACCTTTCAAGCCCCGCGCTTCCTGCAGTACATGGTCCGGAATTTGGTTGGATTGCTTGTGGAGGTAGGGCGCGGCAGAAGGGCCGCTTCAGAGGTTCCTGAGATTTTGGAGGGACGCGATCGCCGCCTGGCCGGTCCCACCGCCCCGCCGCAGGGCCTCTTTCTGATGCGGATCGATTATTGACGTCTCTGCTTCCCGACCGTCCGGTCGCGCTTTATTTCCTCTACCGGAGCGGGACGGCTCGGCAGGCGTTCTCCCCGTTTAAATTGGATCGCAACCATCACCGCCCCAAGAAGGAACATCGGCAGGCTGAGGAGCTGCCCCATCGAGAGAGGGCCGAGGATCAATCCCAATTGCGGGTCGGGCTGACGGAAGAACTCGGTGATAAAACGAAAGAGACCGTAGAAGAGAAAAAACGACCAGAAGACAACCCCGCGCGGCACTTTTCGACCGGAGAGGACCCAGAGGATGAGAAAGAGGACCGGGCCTTCCAATGCGGCCTGGTAGAGCTGGGAGGGATGGCGACACGCCTCATCCGCCTGCGGGAAGACCATACACCAGGGGACATCGGTCGGTCGGCCCCAGAGCTCGCCGTTGATGAAGTTCCCGATCCGTCCCAACCCGAGGCCGACCGGCACCGCCGGCGCCGAGACATCGGCCAGGTCGTAGAAGGAGTATTGATACCGTTTGCAAAAAAGGGTGCCGGCGACCAAAACGCCGATCAGCCCCCCATGAAACGACATCCCCCCCTCCCAAACGGCAAAGATCTTCAAGGGATTTTCAAGGTAGAAACCGGGATTGTAGAAGAGAACATACCCGAGGCGGCCTCCCAAGATGACTCCGATCGCAACGTAGAGCATCATATCGGAGATCTCTTCCTTCGTGATCCTGAGCCCTCTCCGGACCGCCGTCGCGCGGATGATAAAGATCGCCGCGATAAAGGAGACAGCATACATCAACCCATACCATCGGAAAGCGAGCGGACCGATCCGGATGAAGACCGGGTCGATATCGGGGTATTTGATCATAATCCTCTTAAAACGCGTGAGGAGTAAGGGGTGAGGAGTGAAGAGATAAACCGTGAATCTCCTCACTCCTTCCTCCGAACTCCTCACTGCTTCGAATATTCATTATGGTGTTTGCAATCCCGGAGTGAATCCCGGCGCGCCGGAGCTCGGTCTCTCGACCCGCTCTTCGGCTTCCGGCTTTCCGACCTTCTGGGAAACCTTTTCGACCACCTTATCGATCAGTTCGGGGATCTTTTCGTAAAGGGCATCGAGACCCTTCCCCTTGCCAACATTCAGCAACGAGACGCTCTGATCCTTAACGACGAGGAACGCGATCGGCTCCACCTTCACGCCCCCTCCCCCGCCGACCCCTTCCCCCTGCTGGGACTGTCCGCCGCCGCCGACGCCGATTCCCATCGAAATCCGGGAGACCGGGATAATCGAGACATTGCCCGCCTGAAACGCCTCGCCGATGATGGTATCGGTGTTTGCAATCACTTTGAGCTGCTCTAAAAGCGTCTTCATCAAATCTTCTGCGATACTCATGCTGAAACCTCCTCTTTTCTGACACGATCCGGATGTCGAATCTCACGAAATACGGAAAAGACTTCACGATAGGGTAATTTAAAAAGAAGCCGAAGGGTTGGAATCATCATTCGGTATAACGGCAGCGCGAACGCCCCCACGAAGCGGTTCTCGCCCCAGAAATTCACCCCGAGATGAACCCGCTTCATCTGGACCCCCTGAAAGGAACCGTAGCAGATCCCATTGATCATCGGATCATCGAACGAGAGGTCCAACCGGAAATGTGAGATAGAAAAAGCACGCAGCAGCTCCAGCGTATACTTGATGGAAAGCTCGGCCAGTTGGATCATCAGAGAGCGGTGAGACAGCAGAACGGAGACGAACGAAGGTCGCGCTTCCTCCTCTTCAGCCGCTTCTTCTTGGGAAGGCGGGCCGGGAGGGGGAGCGGCCGGCCTCTTTTTTTTCATTTGAAACCGAATACCGAAAAGTCCGATCTCCACCCTTTTGTCCGAAAAACGGAACGCCAGACTCAAGAAAAACCATCGGACGGAGAAACGCTTCTCTTTAGAATCGACAACGAAGCGGAATGGAACGACGAGCAGGAGCGCCATTAGAACGGCGATGAACAGAACGACCACCCAGCCGATCGACATGATGGAAATCTCACTTGAGAAGGGGTTAGGAAAAGAAATTAATTAAATATAACACAAACGAAAATCAAAAAGAAAGAAACGGAGGGGAGAAATCTACCAGGCGACGCTGACGCGGGCGGGCTGGTTCGATCGATTGCTGTAATAAATAAATCCGTTTTGGCGGCCGTAGAAGTGAAGGTCGCGCGTGATGCGAACATCCTCTTTGCAGTAGAGAGCGATGCTGGCGAAATTCCCTTCGCGGTACCATCGGATCGCCTTGAGACCGTCGGCCGTTTTTCCCGCCTTGAGGGTCGCCGCGGCCAGGCTGTCGAGCTTTGGACGAAATCCGAGAATCGGATGAAGATAGGTCATCAAATCGAGCGTAGGAAGCGTCGAGAGGTTCACATCGGTATAAGGCGCGAGGACCGAATAATCGAAACCGAGAATGTTGTATCCGATGACTCGATCGGCCGCGCGCAGCTCGGAAATCAAAGCCGGGATATCCTCCTCTTCATACCCCCGAAACCGTTCGTCGCGCGTCGAATAGGTCACCCCGAACGAGAAACCCATCCGGTGCTTGTTTTCCCATCCTCCCACTTCTTCCGCGCTCTTTTGCGTTTCGAGGTCGAAGTAGACAATATTCATCAGACCCCCGGCCCGTTGAACATGACCTGTGAAGAAAAGATTCCGTGACTCTACGTAATTTTTACGATTGATGTCAAGAAATTCCTCATGATCGTGAACATCTTATTTCAAATCTGATCACGATCCCTTGCAAGATCGAACTCCATCCGATATAGTACCCATCTTAAGTAAAGTGATCTTCTCAAAAACGATGGTGGACAAAATTGCACCTATCTTATAAAATGAGTTTGATGTCCTACTTCAAACGTTCATCAAAATCCGAATCGACCAATCGAAGCGAATGAGGACGCCCGACAAATGAAGGTAATCGCCGCAGGGTTAACCGATGTGGGTCGTGTTCGTCGATCCAATGAAGACAGTCTCGGACTCTTTCCCGAGCATAGCCTCTACATTGTGGCCGACGGAATGGGAGGCCATGCGGCGGGCGAAGTCGCCAGCAAAATGGCGGTTGAGCTGATTAAGGAATTCTTCTCCTCCACGGAAATTACGGAACAGACGGAAGAGATGAAATTGGCCCGGGCCATCAACCACGCAAACCAAAGAATTCACGAGGCGGGCGAAAAAGACGCCGCGCTCAGTGGGATGGGAACCACGGTCGTTACCGTCATCGCCCGAAACGAGGAGATGCTCATCGGCTTCGTCGGCGACAGCCGGGTCTACCTTCACCAGAACAATAAGACGCAACAACTGACGCAAGATCACTCGTTGGTGAACGAGTATGTCCGAAAGGGCCTCCTCACCCCCGAAGCGGCGGAGCGCCATCCGCTCAAACATGTCATCAGCCGCGCGCTCGGCACCAGCCCCGCCGTGGAGGTGGAAACCGTCCGTCGGACCCCAGCCACCGGAGATATTCTTCTTCTCTGTTCGGACGGCCTCAGCAACAAATTGACCCTTGAAGAAATCAGCGCCATCCTGACCCAAACGCGGGATAATCTCGAAAAGACATGCAGCGCCCTCATCGAGAAAGCGAAAGAAAAAGGGGGCGAAGACAACATCACGGCGATTTTGATCGGCTATCGTTAAGCAATCCCCATCTCCTTCCCCCATTCGGCACAGATGAAAAAGATTCTCGTCATTGACGATGAGATCAGCGTTCAGGAATCCTTCCGGAATTTCTTGAAGCAAGAGTACGCCCTTGTTTTCGCCTCCGACGGCGAGGAAGGGGTGCGGCGTTTTCAGGAAGCCTTCCCTGATCTGATTCTCCTCGATCTGATCATGCCGCGCATGGATGGGATGGCGGCGCTCAAGCGAATTCGCGAGGCCGACGAAAAGATCCCGATCATCATGCTCACCGCGACCCGGACGATCAAAACCGCGGTCGAAGCGATCAAGGCCGGCGCCGACGACTATCTGACCAAGCCGTTCGACCTGGAAGAGCTCAAGTGGCTCTTGGCCAAGACCCTCTCCAATCGCGACCTTGAAAAAGAAGTGCAAGCCCTTCGGACGGAAGTTTCCAAGCGGTACGGGTATGAAAACATCGTCGGGAGCAGCGGGGCGATTCAGGCGGTCTTCGAAAAGATCCGACACGTCGCCGACACCAAAACGACCGTGCTCCTGCTGGGGGAAAGCGGCACCGGAAAAGAGCTGGTCGCCAAGGCCCTTCATTACAACAGCAGCCGACGGAATCATCCGTTCATGGCGATCAATTGCGCCGCCATCCCGGAAACGCTTCTTGAAACCGAGCTCTTCGGCCACGAGCGCGGGGCGTTTACCGACGCACAGTCGCGACGGATCGGGCGATTCGAGCAAGCCGATCACGGAACGCTTTTCCTCGACGAAGTCGCAGAGCTTTCGCCCCCCTGCCAAGCCAAAATCCTTCGCGCCTTGGAAGAGCGGAAATTCATGCGGGTCGGCGGATCGGATCTCATCGAAACCGACGTCCGGGTCATCGCGGCAACCAATAAAGATCTGGAAGAAGAAATCCGCAAGGGACGTTTTCGGGAAGATCTCTATTATCGGATTAATGTCATTCCGATCTTCCTCCCCCCGCTTCGCCAAAGAAAGGAAGATATCCCGCTCCTCATGAAGCACTTCCTCGACAAGAAATCGGCGGCGGAAGGGCTCCCCCTAAAATCGATCACGGCGGAAGCGATGGAAATCCTCTCTGGCTATGAATGGCCGGGAAATGTCCGCGAGATCGAAAATCTGATCGAGCAAATGGTCACCCTCTCCTCCTCTCAACGGATTGATGTAGACGACATCCCTCTCGCGATCCGAACGAAACCGGGCCGATCCGGTTCGAACGACTTGATCTCTTTTAGAGAGCTGCCGTTGGAACAGGCGGTCGAGCAGCTCGAACGGCAGATGATCTCACACGCCCTTGAACAGAGCCGTCACGTTCAGACGCGCGCAGCGAAGCTCCTCGGCATCTCCCGGCGGCAGTTAAAATACAAAATGGATGCGCTTGGTTTGAGCGGAAAAGAAGAGGGAGGAGATTAGAAAAAGCCTTGATCTGATCAATTCAGAATGCTCTGAAACTCCGCAATCCGCATTCCGCATTATTTTTCTTTGGAGCCGATGAGTCGCTCCACATACTTCCCGATGAGATCACTTTCCAGATTCACCGGGGCGCCGATCTCCTTCAGGCCCAATGTCGTGACCTTGGCGGTATGAGGGATAATCGAAAGGGTCACGCTCCGGTCGGTCAAGCTGTTGATCGTCAGGCTCACCCCATCGACGGCGATCGATCCTTTTTTGATGCAGTACTTTAAAATGTCCGCCGGCGCTTCAATGGTCAGAATGATCGCATTCTCTTCCTGTTTTCGGTCGCGGATCACCCCCACCCCTTCGACATGCCCCGAAACAAGATGCCCGCCGATCCGGTCCATGATCCGCATGGCTCGTTCGAGGTTGACCGGATCGCCCGCCTTCAGACCGCCGAGGGTCGTCACCCGCGCCGTTTCAGGGGAGAGATCGACGGTGAACCCGCTTTCAATCAAGGCGGTCGCCGTCGTACAAACCCCGTTGACCGTCACGCTGTCTCCGATCTCAAGATCATCTAAAACGGTCTTCGCCAAGAGGGTCAATCGGATCGACTGAAGATTCCGATCGATCGTTTTGACCACCCCAATCTCTTCGATGATACCGGTAAACATTCTCCGTCACTTCGCCTTTAAATGAATAGTGACCGCCGCCGGATAAAGCGCCCCGCGGTCCTCTCTTCGTTTCGCTTCCTTCAAGAGGGGAACGACCCCTTCCGAGAGCCGTCCCTCGAAGCTTTTCTGGCCGTTGGTATAGACCGTCACCGGTTTTGAAAAATCAATCAACGCGCGATTGAAGAAGAGGGTGTACGTTTCGACCCGCTCGGTATTGACATCGACCCGGTTATCCTTCACCTCCGCGGTCAACGAAGGGAAGGCCCCCTGCTTCACCCGATCCGCCTCCTCCTCATCGAAAATCGATCCGAAAACGCTGGCCGCCTCCCCCTCGGCTTGATTGATCTCGGTCCAATAAAAGGGCTGCAAGTGTTCCGCATCTCGGATGGAGACTACTCGGGCCGGATAAGGGTCCCGGCGCTGCCCTTCAAACCACGCCATCAACTCCGGCAATTCCTCCCTTGGGAAAAAGTGACCTCCCGCCATCGGATGAAGGCGGTCGTGCTCGCGATAGGTATAAGGAATCTCCTGCTCTTTCAGGTACTCGCTGATCTTCCGCGAAAGAATCACCGGCATCACCTCATCCTGGGCCCCATGGACAATGTAAATCCCGGTGGAGGAGAAATTCCGAAGAAAGGGAAAGATCTCGTCGGGAATACCCGCCGCCATCGGGGAGATCGCGGCAAAACGATCGGCGTGGAACATTCCGATGAGATAAGTCCCGATCCCTCCGTTCGACATGCCGGTCAGGTAAACCCGATTGGGATCGATGTGGTACTTCGATCGAACGTCGTCGATCACCGCGGTCACCAGCGCCTCCCCTCCCGGGGTCCACCAGGCTCCCCCCATCATCGTCGGACAGGCCAGGACCGTTTTCTCCCCCAGCCGGGCCTGCCACCGCTCAAGATAACTGTCCCCGGTGAAACCGGCCCCATGCAGACAGACGATCAGCGGGTAAGCGGCGGCCGGATCGTAACTCTCCGGAACATAGAGGGCATAATCGGCCGGCTCCCCTTCAATCTCAAGCTCCAGATGCAATGCTCCTACTCGCGGTTCCAGCGGATAGATGCCGTTTTGAATCGCCTGCTCGATCTGCTCTACCGTCACCCCTTTTTTGTTTTGGATCTCTTTGAGCAGCGTCTCCGATTGATTCGGATCTCCCGAGGCCAAGAACTGTTGGACCAAAGGATTGAGCTCTTCCTGCGGCGGCGCCGGATCGCCTGAGGCGGAGGAGGGAACATGCTGGCTTGGAGCACATGCGGAGCAGAGGATGAAGAAGAAAATCCAAACGCGAATCGGGTTCATGAACGGCCTCCTCTTTCTTTTTTCTTCAGATAACCCTCAATGCGAAAATCCCCTCCGATCTCTCGAACCTGGACCTCCTCCAGGAGGAGCGCCTCTCCGAGACCCGGGATCGCCTTTCCGGCGACGGCGCTTCGCGCATCGTCTCCGCAGAGAAGCTTCGGGGCGACATAAAAAATCACTTTGTCAACCACGCCGGCGCGAAGCGCCATGCCATTCACCCTGCCCCCTCCTTCGATCAACACGCTGGTAATCCCCGCCTTTCCGAGCCGCTTAAAAATATCGTCGAAGGAGATTTCCCCATTTGCCTGAGGAAGAAGGGCCACCTGGACTCCCGCCTTCTCCAATTTTCGAATTTTTTCGGCGGAGGCCGAGGAGGTCGTGATGAGGAAGGTCGGCGCCTCTGAAAGGGAGGTGACCAGTTTGGCTTTCAGCGGGATCTTGAGATCGGGATCGATGACAATCCGAATCGGGTTCCTCATCCCCGGCCGGCGCGCCGTCAGCATCGGGTCATCGGCCAGAACGGTCCCGATCCCCACCAGGACCGCGTCGACCTCGGAGCGAAGGTGATGGACCTCCAACCGCGCCGCCTCTCCGGTGATCCAGCGGGAAGATCCCTTCGCCGTCGCAATCCGGCCGTCGAGGGTCATTGCGGCTTTGAGGATCACAAACGGTTTCCCGGTCGTAATGTATTTGATGAAGACCTCGTTCAACCGCTCCGCCTCTTCACGGAGAACTCCCTCCGTCACCTCCATCCCCGCCTTCCGGAGTTGCTCCAGTCCCCCTCCGGAGACAAGCGGATTCGGATCGGTCATGGCGGCGACCACCCGGCGGAGGCCGCTTTTTAAAATCGCATCGGTGCAAGGAGGGGTTCGCTTTTCGGTGTGGCAACAGGGCTCGAGATTGGTATAGAGGGTCGCCCCCTTCGCCCGCTTTCCGGCTTGGGTGAGGGCGATCACCTCGGCGTGGGGGGCGCCCGGACCGGGATGGAATCCTTCGCCGACGACGGCGCCATTTTTGACGATCACCGCGCCCACCATCGGATTGGGGGAGGTTTTCCCGCGTCCCTTCCGGGCGAGGCGAAGTGCGCGTTTCATATAATCGACGTCCGTTTTCGGCATGACGCTACTATATAAGCGGGCCTGGTAGGATGTCAAATCGGCGGCAAATTTCTTGAAAAAAGCGCTGCGTTCTTCTAGCGTCTCTCACGAGAACCCTGATTAAGGAGCAAAACCTCTAATAATCTTCCATCGTCTCTTCCTTGATGATTTTCCCCATTTCATCTTCTCCTTCTTCACTGCGAAGAACGGAGTGCACTTTCTTCTGAAGCGTCTCGGCCTTCTCCCAGCTCTCCGCGAAAAGAATTCCCTCAGTAAAGGAGCCGGCGGGGCCGAGTTTGGCTTCGGGGAAATCGGATTGCATCAGCTCAAGCTGTTCGAGTTTGGAGAATTTGACCCAGACCGCCGGCTTGGCCGGAATTTTCAAGACGGGGTCAATCTCGGTCGGCTCTTTTGCAAAGCGGTACCAAGAGAGACCGAACTCGTGAAGGTCCTCCGCTTCATCATCGGGCACAACCTTCACCGCCCAGACCGTTTGAATTTTCATGATCGCTACCCCCAAAAACGTAGGGGCGTATTGCAATACGCCCCTACAAGGAACAAACTGGATTTTCTAACAGATCAGACCGTCGCGCGGTGGCCGCCGTCTTTTCCCTTCATCTTTCCCCGGACCATCGCCTGCGCCGCCGCAAGCCGCGCGATCGGCACACGGAAAGGAGAGCAGCTGACATAGTTCAGGCCGATCCGATGGCAGAATTCCACCGAGCTCGGCTCGCCCCCATGTTCGCCGCAGATTCCGATCTTCATCCCGGGTCGAGCCGATCTCCCTTTCTCCACCCCCATTTTCATGAGGAGACCGACCCCCTCTTGATCGATGGCGACGAAGGGATCTTGATCCAAAATCCCCTTGTGGACGTAGTCCGGCAGGAACCGCCCGGCGTCGTCGCGGGAAAGACCGAAGGTGGTCTGGGTTAAATCGTTGGTTCCGAACGAGAAGAATTCGGCCTCTTTCGCGATCTGATCGGCCACCAGCGCGGCGCGCGGCAGCTCGATCATCGTCCCGATCGTATAGCTGATCTTCTTTTTGTATCGGGCCATGACCTCCTCCGCCGTCCTGACGCAGAGGGCTTTCATCTCCGAGAGCTCTTTAATGTGAGCGACCAGCGGGATCATCACTTCCGGGATCACCTTCAACTTCTCCTGCGCCAGCTCGCAGGCCGCTTCGAAGATCGCCTGCGCCTGCATTTCGTAGATCTCGGGGAAGGTGATGCCGAGCCGGCAGCCGCGATGGCCGAGCATCGGATTGAATTCATGGAGGCTCCTGTTCTTGGCCCGAAGCAGATCGACGTGAATCCCCATTTCGCGGGAGAGCTCTTCGAGATCTTCTTCCGTCTGCGGCAGAAATTCATGGAGCGGCGGATCCAAGAGGCGGATCGTCACCGGCAGCCCCTTCATCTCGCGGAAGATCCCGATGAAATCCCCCTTCTGCATCGGAAGCAGTTTTGCCAACGCGCGCTTCCGCCCCTCCAGCGTGTCGGCGAGGATCATCTCCCGGACCGCCTTGATCCGGTCCCCCTCGAAGAACATATGCTCCGTCCGGCAAAGCCCGATCCCCTCCGCCCCGAATTCGCGCGCGACGCGGGCGTCATGCGGAGTGTCGGCGTTCGCCCGGACGTTCAGCTTCCGGGCGGCATCGGCCCATCCCATCAAGGTTTTGAAAGAGCCGCTCATCTCCGGCTGGATCAGATCGACCTGGCCGAGGATCACCTCTCCTGTCGAACCGTTGAGGGTGATGTAATCTCCCTCTTTCACCGTCACGTCGCCGACGGTGAAGAACTTTCGCTCCTCATCGATATGTAAAACCCCGCAGCCGGCGACACAGCACTTTCCCATCCCCCGGGCGACCACCGCGGCATGCGAGGTCATCCCCCCGCGCGCCGTGACGATTCCTTCCGCCGCGTGCATCCCGCCGATATCTTCCGGCGAGGTCTCCGTCCGGACTAAGATCACCCGCTCGTGCCGCTCTGCCATATGCTGCGCCTCTTCCGCGGTGAAGACGACCTTGCCGATCGCCGCCCCCGGAGAGGCTGGAAGTCCCTTGGCGATGATCCGGACCTTCGCCTTCGGATCGATCATCGGATGGAGCAGCTGATCAAGCTGCACAGGGTCGATCCGCAGCAATGCGGTCTCTTTCGTGATGACCTTTTCCTTGACCATATCGACGGCGATCCGCATCGCCGCCGCCGCGGTCCGCTTGCCGACCCGCGTCTGAAGCATGTAAAGCTTCCCTTCTTGGATCGTAAACTCGATGTCGAGCATATCCTTGTAATGTTTTTCCAGCTTCTTGTAGACCGCCATGAGATCGCGGTAGGCTTTCGGCAGTTTTTGCTTTAAGGCGTCGATCGGCAGGGGGGTCCGGATGCCGGCCACCACATCTTCTCCCTGCGCGTTAAAGAGGAACTCCCCGAAGAATCGTCTCTCCCCGGTCGACGGATCGCGGGTGAAGGCGACACCGGTTCCCGACGTCTCGCCGAGATTTCCGAAGACCATCGCGACAACGCTCACGGCGGTCCCCCAGGTGTCGGGGATGTTGTTCAGCCGGCGATAGGTCATTGCCCGCTGGCCGAACCAGGAATTGAAGACGGCGTTGATGCCGAGCCGAAGCTGCTCGATCGGATCTTCCGGAAAATTTCGCCCCGTTTCATTCAGGACGATCTTCTTGTAGGTCTGGACCATCTCCTTGAGCGCCTCGGCCGGAAGATCGGTATCGAGGCGGGCCCGCAGCTGCGACTTCTTCTCTTCGAGGGCCTTCTCGAACTTGTCCCGCTTCACTCCCATGACAACACTGCCGAACATCGAGATGAACCGGCGGTACGCATCGTAACCGAACCGTTCGTTCTTCGATTTTTCGATGAGGCCGAGGACCGTCTGGTCGTTCAGGCCGAGATTTAAGACCGTGTCCATCATCCCCGGCATGGAGGCTTTTGCCCCCGACCGGACGGAGACCAGGAGAGGACGCTTCGGATCGCCGAAACCGCACCCGATCGATTTCTCGACCCGCTTCAACGCGGCGAGCGCTTCTTCCCACATCCCCTTCGGATAGCTCTTTTTGTTGTCGAAGAATTCAATGCAGGCTTCGGTAGTGATCGTAAATCCGGCGGGGACCGGGATGCCGAGGCGGGTCATCTCCGCCAGGCCGGCGCCCTTTCCCCCCAGGAGATCCTTCATGTCTCCCCGTCCATCCGCTCGGCCGTCGCCGAAGTAATAGACATATTTTTTCTTCGTTGCCATCAAGTTCCTCCGCTCTTTTCTGAAAACGACCTAGATTTTTTTTAATCGGCTGTCGTGAAGCTTGGTTAAAACGAATTCGCTGGAAACGCCATTGCTGATCAGTGACTCTTTTCCTGTTTCTTAGTCGATTTCTTCGTGAGAGGAATCAGAATGTTAATCCCCCCCCTCGAGGCAAGCGGAACAATGACCAACGCCTGTTCCGTAGAGTAAGTGCCGATCGGTTCGTTTGAATCCCATTGTCGATTCTGATTGCTGTCGACAAAGGCCCTCAGATAATAGGCCCCGGGATGAACCTGAATTTGATACGGACCCGATTGTTCGACGACGGCGGAAGAGGCCGGCCGGGGCGAAAACTGAGGGCGCGTATACACTTCGACGACAATCGGTCCAGGCGGGGTCCCGATGAAGACCACCTCTCCGCTGATCGTCGCCGCTTCGGTCTGAAGCCCGCCCCCCTCCGCTCGATTCGAGTCGATCATCGAGACGAGAAAGACCGCCGCGATCAAAAACCCGAGCGGGATCTTTCCGGATCTCATTTCTGCTCCGGTTTGGGAGAAGACTCCCCTTCCACAATTTTTGAGAAATCGCCGAACTCATTGAAGAGGGTCCGGACCCAGGAGAGGAGGCTCAGCCGGTTCTCCCGGATCTCCTCATTGGGGTCCATCACCATCACCCCTTCGAAAAACCGGTTCAGCGGAACGTATAAGGTGGCGAGCATCTCCAAGATCTGCTCGTACCGGCCCTTTGTCCAATAATCGCCGATTCCTTCATTGACCGTATGGATCGCTTCGTGCAACTCCTTCTCTACATTTTCTTTTAGAAGGGGGACATTAACCTCACCCGAAAAGCCTTTGGGAAGAATCCGGATGGCCCGCTTGAAGCTGATCATCAGCGGTCCGAAAAGCGGCTGCGTCGAAAAACGGACCAACGCCCTCGCGAAATCGACCATGACATGGGGGCGGTCGAGCTTTCGGGCAAGGACCGCGTCGATCAGATCGTAGCGAACCCCTTCGGATTGGAGGTAAGAGGCGACCCGTTGCTTGAGGAAGGTGTTGACCTCCTCCGCCACCCGTCCGGCCGAAAACTTCCGCTGATCCTCATAGAGGCGAATCGATTCCGAAATGGCGGCCTGAAGAGAGAGGGGTCGGAGCGGCGAGCCGTCGGCGACCAAAATTTGAATGAGGCCGAGTCCCTGCCGCCGCAAGGCGTAAGGATCTTCCGAACCGCTGGGAATCAGGCCGACGCCGAAACAGCCGATGATGGTATCGAGCTTGTCGGCGACCGCCAGAACCTGGCCGATCGGCGTTCCGGGAAGGGCCCCACCGGAGTAGCGGGGAAGGTAATGCTCCTCGATCGCCGCGGCGACGGCGCGATCCCGTCCATCCATCTCGGCATAGATCTTCCCCATCGTTCCTTGAAGCGACGGAAATTCACGGACGACGCCGGTGACGAGGTCTGCCTTACAAAGCATGGCCGCCTCCTGAACGGCATTTTCTCCGGGAACGTCGACCTGTTTTGCTATAAAACCAGAGAGATGAATCAGTCTCTGAGTCTTCTCATACAATGTGCCTAGTTTTTCTTGGAAGGTGACTCCCGTGAGCCCCTCGACTTTATTTCTTAATGAGCTCTTTCTGTCTTTCTCAAAATAAAATTTCGCATCGACCAGGCGAGCGCGCAATACCCGCTCATTCCCTTTTTGGATTGTTTCAGATTTTGGAGACGGGTTATTCACGATGGTAATGAAGTTTGGAAGGAGCTTGCCGTCGGAAGCTTCGAGGGGAAAGTAGCCCTGGTGCTCTTTCATCGGTGCGATGATCACCTCTTTGGGGACCTCTAAGAAGGAAAGATCGAAAGAACCGCAGACCGCTTTCGGATATTCTACCATAAACGCCGCCTGCCAAACGAGCGTTTCATCCTCCTCAATCCGCCCTTTTTTCTCGGCGGCCAGATCGGCCATCTCTTGGACGATCAGATCATATCGTTCTTTGGGGTCGATCAGGACAGACGCCTTGCGAATTTTCTTCCGGTAATCGGAAAAGTCGGCCACCCGAAACGGCCCCGGGGAAAGGATCCGGTGGCCGTAGGAAATCCGATCGGCCTTCACCCCCGCGTAGGAGAACGGAACGACCTCTCCGCCATAAAGCGCCACGATCCAGCGGATCGGTCGGACGAAGGCAACCCCTTCACCGTTCCAGCGCATCGACCGGGGAAAATCGAGCGAGGAGAAAATTTCAGGAAGGATTTTTTTAAGCAGGACTACGGTCGCCTCCCCCCGCACCTCTCGCTCGACGAAGAGGTATTCCCCCTTCTCGGTCTGCCGGACTTTGAGCTCGGAGACGGCCACTCCCTGCGATTTTGCAAAGCCGAGCGCCGCGGAGGTGGGATTCCCTTGCGGATCAAACCCGACCTTTTTTGCCGGTCCGGAGACCGTCTCGATTCTCGTCTCTTGTTGGGGGGCCAGTTGCGGGAGATAGAGCATCAGACGCCGGGGGGTTCCATACACCTGGGGAGGATCGAAAGGAATCCCAAGCGGGGCCAATCGCGCCGCGGTCTCCTCCCGAAGCTGCTGAAGGGTAGCGGCCATGATATTGGAAGGGATCTCTTCGACCCCGATTTCGACCAGCAACTCCTCCGAAGATTTTCCCTTCGGCTTCGCGGTGGTCGTTCTCCCTTTTTTTGTCGCCCCGGCGCCGGTTCCTTTTTTGGAAGTGCTACGAGGCATTTTTCTTGTCCTTTAGGAGAGGAAATCCGGCTTCCTGACGCTGCTTCAGGTATCCCTCGGCGCAGAGACGGGCCAGCCCGCGCACCCGGCCGATGTAGCTCGTCCGCTCCGTCACCGAGATCGCCCCGCGCGCATCGAGAAGGTTAAAGAGGTGGGAGCTCTTGATGCAATAGTCGTATGCGGGGAGGATCAGTCCCTTCGAGATCAAGGCGCGCGACTCTTCCTCGGCGCGCTGGAAGGCCGCCTTGAGGTGTTCCGTATTTGCCTCCTCGAAATTAAACCGGGAAAATTGGACCTCCCCCTCATGATGGACCTGTCCGTAGGAGACCGTGTCGTTCCAGGCCAGGTCATAGACATTATCGACCTGCTGAAGATACATCGCCACCCTTTCCAGGCCATAGGTGATTTCGACCGAAACCGGATCGAGCGGGATCCCGCCGATCTCCTGGAAATAGGTGAACTGGGTAATCTCCATTCCGTCGAGCCGGACCTCCCAGCCGAGCCCCCACGCCCCGAGCGTCGGCGACTCCCAATCGTCCTGGACGAATCGGATGTCGTGCTCCTCCATCCGGAGGCCGAAGGAGGAGAGGCTCTTCAGATAAAGATCTTGGATATTCGCCGGCGCCGGCTTCAGGATCACCTGATACTGGTAGTAATGTTGAAGCCGGTTCGGGTTTTCCCCGTAGCGGCCGTCGGTGGGCCGGCGGGAGGCCTGTACATAGGCGGCGTTCCACGGCTCCGGGCCGAGGGCGCGAAGAAAGGTCGCCGGATGGAAGGTCCCGGCGCCGACCTCGTTATCGTACGACTGAACAATGAGGCAGCCCTGCTCGGCCCAGTATTGATGAAGGGATAAGAAAAGCGCTTGAAAGGTCAAAGGCTTGCGGAGAGAGGGCTTGGCGGCTTTCTTTTGGGGGACAACAGCTTTCAAGAAAAATCTCCATCTTCACTTCGAAAAGACTGAAACCAAAGTAACAAAGCCTGCGGGGAGTTGTCAAGAAAATCGGGCGGAATTTATCCCTCGCCACGCCCGGACGGCTCCCGTTGAGTGGATTAGGGGGGATGGACATCGACGCGGTCGATCGCGCCTTCCTCATTGTGATGGATCGTTAGCCGTTTTGCCCTGTGCCATTGGTTGAGTTGATCGACCTCCACGGCAAATTGACGCGCAATGTCGGCTGGATCGACCCCGGCCGCGCTCTTGCGGCGTTCCTTTCCTCGGAAACGATAGAGATTGTATCCGGCCCAGCCCAATAACACGGCCGCCATGATCAGAATCGTCACCGCATACCAGCCGACCAATTCAAAAAAGGCGAGGTATCCTTCCTGCACGATCATCTCCTGGTAGAAAAGATTGATGCCGAGCAGCCATGCCACCAGACTGACCAACGGCAGCCAGAGGTAAAGCCAAAAGGCCCAGAAAACAAAGGTGACGAGCGAGTAGGCATAGCGCTGCCGCAGTGTCTGCAAACGGGGCTCATTAATGATGATCGCGCTCATGGCCGCAACCCCCGGTCGGGACTTTCCCAACGGCCGCGCCGCTCGTGTTTCTTAAAAACAGCCTTGGGAACGGCGACCACCGTGGTAAAGACACTCAACAGCCAGTAGGCCATCGGATACCAGACCATCCAGTAGTACACTTTGCCGATCCCTTTTTCATAACGCGAATCGATGACCAGACTCACTGCAAATTGCACAAGACAGGTGGTGCCGAGGACAACGCCGTGCCAGCCAGGAATCAGTGAAGGGATCTGGAGGATTTCCGGCAACGGGAAAATCCATCGGGCCACCCAGATGACCGCGACGAGCGCCATGCTGTAGGCCCAAAGGATGCTGATGAAGTATTCCAGACAGACCCCCCACATCCGGCGCTTGCGCCAGGAGAACATGTCGTTGCCATATCGTATCAGCGCCTCCATTCCTCCCTGCGCCCAGCGCAGGCGCTGGCGCCATAACCCGATGATCGTTTCCGGCATCAGAATCCAGCACAGGGCGTTCGGCTCAAAACGGATATCCCAGTGGTTCATTTGCAGCTTCCAGCTGATATCGATGTCTTCGGTGACGGTGTCGAGGCTCCAATAGCCGATCTGCTGCAGGGCGCTTTTGCGAAATCCGGAGACAACCCCCGAGACCGTGAAAACGCGGCCATAAATGCGCTGGGCGCGCTTGATCATCCCGACGATCGCGGAGAACTCGCCGACCTGAATTTTCCCGAGCAGGGTCGATCGCGTCCGGACGCGCGGATTGCCGGTGACCGCGCCGACGCGGGGCCCTTGCAGAAAGTGGCTCATGATCCATGAAGTGGCATGTTCGTCCAGCAAGGCGTCCCCGTCGATGCAAATCAGAAATTCATTCTTAGATATCAACGCCCCCATGGAGAGCGCCATCGCCTTCCCCTGATTTTTTGCCAGATGAACCACGCGCAACCGCGGGGTGCGCTCCGCCAGGGCGTCGAGTATCCGCCCGGTCTCATCGCTGCTGCCGTCGTTGACGGCGATAATCTCAAAAGCAGGGTATTTCTGATTCACCAGAAACTGGATCGTCTCCTCCACGTTCGCTCCTTCGTTGTAGCAGGGAACGATGATGGAGACGGGAGGAGATTCGGGCAACACCGGCGTATTCTCCACGCGGTGCTCCGGACCGGCTTCCCAATGCCTGAAATAAAAGAGGGCGCCGATCATCCAAAGATAGGCCATGAAGAACGGGTAATAAAAAAGAAACTGATAGAGTACTGAAAGAAACTGTGCGAAGAGATCGGCCATTCCTGCCTACTTGTTTGAGTTGGGGCTGAACGACATTCCCCGTTGTATCTCGGACAACTCCGGATGCCCCTTGATAAAATCGTCCGGATAATAACCGAGATTAAGTGCGCCGTTTCTCCTGAGCAGCTGCATCTGCCGGGCGAGCGTCTTCCCTTCGATCGGCGTTTTGGTTTTCCAGTCGACGCTTTGTAATTCAAAAACCGTCCGGTCCAGCCCGCCGGGAACGGCGGCGATCCGCCGGACCAGCGTTTGCAGCCATTGATCGGGATCTTCGGCCCCTTCCAAATAGGGCATCGCCATCACTGCGGTGTAATCGTAGCTCTCCAGAAAGACCGGGAGAGACTGGCTGAACCATTGTTCCGATTCGGGATTCAAAACCACGCCGGCATAGAGATTCCGGGCCGTTTTGATTTCGGGACGAAACACCCTGACCCGATCGGCGAGCTCTTTTGTCCAATCGACAAGGAGTTCGGTCTTGTGCCGGCTCCATTTGTTGTGCAATTCGGGAGAGCGGCGAATCTCGGCGATGGAATGCGGCAGGCTCCATCGGTCTCTGTAATAAACCAGCGCCCAGGGCCCGGCATCTTCGAAATCGGAAAGATAAGCATCATCATGGAAGAGAAGGCCGGAGAAATAAGCCTGCTTAGCCAGGTCTTCATAAATCTCTCCGATCGCATTCCGGACCGCCGGATGAAAAGGCGAAAGCCGAGGGTGTCCGGTCGGTCCATGTGAAGCTCTGCTTGGCGCTTCCGTTTGTACCGAGAACTTCGAGAGGGAATGATCCTCTTTAAATGTAAATCCAAGCACCGGCATCCAGGCATAGACCTGCACGCCGGCCCGTTTGTGCAATTGCCAGGCAACGCGATTAAAAAGATCGGCGCGAACCGGGAGATGGCGATTCGGAAAGTAGAGCGCCTCCGCGCTGCCGTTCCCATCGGGGTCGGCGAAGGCCTGCAAATAAACGGTGTTGATGCCGAGTTGTTTGACCCGGTCGAGTAAAAGACCGAGATTCTGCTCCTGCCGCGCCGGATCTTCATCAAAAATATAGTCGAGATCGACCTGCGCGACCCGGATCCGGCGCGGCGGAGCAAAGTGACGCAGGTCTGAAACAAGATCGGCCAGCGAGGCGTTGTTCATGATGAACACCCGGCGGAGCGCCGAGAGGTCGCTTGCGTCATTCGGTCCGCCGTCGAGCCCCATCGTGATTGTCATGCCGAGCGATCGTGCAATCTCGATCGTTTCCCGGTTGTAGCTGCCGTAAGGCCAGATGACGGCGCGCGGCTTCCGGCCGGTGTGTCGTTCGATCGCCTGAATGCTTTGAGAGAGATCACGGCGGATCCGTTGTAAATAGGCCTCTCCCGTTTCGTAACGGCCGCTCTCCGCGTCGTATCGGAGCGCCGTGGCCGCCGGCTGATCATTTCCCTGGGGATTGGCAAGAAGGCCTTGGTGCAGGTCATCGCTGTGAGAGGCAACCTCCACCAGACCGGAATCGACCATTTCTTTCACCTGGCTCCAGGAAAGAAAACGTTCCCGCGGCACCTGCTCCTTATCGTAGGCGACACGCTCGCCGGAACCGGCTTCCATCCACTTCCCGACCACCGCGACGACGGCGGGGTAGTTGAACAACTTGAGGAGAGGGTAGACCCGCGTGTACATGCTTTGATAGCCGTCGTCGAACGTCAGCAACACCGCATTGTCCGGAAGCGGGCGCCGTCCCTCATTCGCCGCCACGATCTCTTCGAGGCTGATCACTTTATAACCTTGCTCCCGCAGCCAGGAAAAGTGCGCGACGAGGGTCTCGGTCCGGAGGGTGACCACCCCCGGCTCGGCCCCTTCATCCCGAACGTCGTGATAAGCGAGAACGGTAAAGCGATTCTCGGCCATGGCCGGTGAAGGGGAAAACCCGGTCACCCCGATCATGATGATGAGAAGCGCGAGACCCGCCCGTCGGATCATGCCTAAAATCTCCAGTTCAATGTCACATACCAGCGGATCGATGTCTCTGAAACGCCGTCGTAAACGGGGCGGAAGCGTCCGACCCCATAGAGCAGGTAGAGCCGATCGTTCAGATTCCACTCATGCTCATAAAAAACGCCCCAGGTGCCGTTCGATCCGAAACCGCGCTGCAGGTACGTTCCGACCGTCCCTCCGAGGCGATGTAAAAATGATCGCTGATAACGGCGGAAGACCAGCCACTCGTTGGTCAAGCCGATTTCGGCCGACAGATCGCTGCTCGGATTATAATACGAGGCGTTCTCCAGCGTGTTGTTGGAGCCGTAGAAGCCGAGCCGGCCATCGAGTTTGTAGGTGGGGCGGTTGATCAAACGTTGATATCCGACCAAGGAATAGGTGATCCGGCGGTTGCCGTCGCTGAAATCGAGCCATTGGACTCCGGCCCCGATTGAACGGGATTCGTGAAATCGATAACCGGCGCTCAGGCCGACCGACCAACCCTTCACCTCTTCGTTGAGGCGGCCCCGCAGCGGCACGTCGTTGCTGTAGGTGTCCAGAGTCGCCCCCCAGGTCCAGAAATCATTCGGCATCCAGGCGGCGCGCAGGCTGAGCCCCAATTCGGTATCGGGCGAAGCGCCGGTCGAAAGCTCCCCCTCGATTTTGATATCCCGCGCGCGATATTCGAGGCCCGCGCCGTAACGCCGGTAGAGGCCGTCCCCTTCCGGAAATTCGGAGCGGCTGTAAAACCCATGCGCAAAAACGCGATAATTGTAATCGAGGGGACGCGAGTAGAGCAGGAGATCGATCGCGAGATCTTTCGCCCCCTCCTGTGTCCCGCTGTTGTGCCGGCCCGACACCGCCACCCGCAGCTCCCGCATGTTGTGGATGTTCCAACTCCGCCGGAGTCTTTCTACCTGACGATGATCCGGGTAGCGTGTTTCAAGCCCGATGATCCCTTCTTCCGCAGCGCGAAATTCGAAAAGATCGCGCTCCGCTCCGACCTCGCCGATCTGCGCATCGAGCACCTCCGGTTCGATCGACTGGCTCAGCTGGAATTCTTCCTTCGCGCGTCTCGGCCAGCCCCGCCACAAATAAACATATCCAAGGTTCGAGTGGAGATAGGGATCGTTCGGTTGCCGCTCCAACAATAATTCAAAACGCCGTTGAGCCTTGGAGAGCTGCCCCGCCCAGGCATACCCCATCGCGGCGACCGATTCGGCGCGCAACTTTCGCGAAGGGTCCTGCTCTTCGGCGGCCACTGTATCGATCAATTTCAGGGCGGAGGAATATTCTCCCGTATCAAAATAGGCGTAAAAAAGGGCGAGCTTGGCGTCAAAATCGTCGGGATTGCGCTCCAGAATCTTCAAATAAATATCGCGCGCCTTCTCCGGATCTTGTTCGTGGATGTAGGCATCGGCCGCGGCGCGCAACGCATAGTCGGGCATCTCGACCCCTTCGGCCGACAGCGCCTCATAAAGTGCGATCGCCTCTTCCATCCTTTCCCGGTCCCGGAGAGCCGCCATCAGATCGAACCGGGCGCGCTGATATGCCGGCGAGCTCGATTGGCCTCGCCCCTCCAGGCGGCTTAATTGCTCTTGGAGAAGCGGGATGGCGGCGTCGGCCTTTTGAAAGCGGATCGACTGCGCCGCCTGATCGCCGATAATTCTTTCAAACTCTTCATCGCTGAGAAGCTCCGGCTTCTCGCGCGCCAGGGAGGCCGCCAGGTCATGGGCCCCCAATTGTGCGGCGATCAGGATGCGCTGGCGCCGGGCTTCCCGATGTTCCGGATCCAGATGCAGGATCCGGTGGTAAACGGCCAATGCCTCGATGTTTTTTTGATCGAGCCGGTAGGCCTCTGCAAGCGCTTCGAGAATGTCGACTCGTTTTGGATGTTTTTCATCCAAGCGCTTCAGGAGGGGAATCGCTTTTTGAGGGGCGCCGTTATCCGAATAGGCGCGCGCGAGACCGAGCCCGCTTTCCACCCGCTCGGGCGCTTTTTTCGTCGCCATTTCATAAAAATGGATCGCCAGCGGATAATCCCGGATATTGCGGGCCGATCGGCCGAGGGTCTCCAGAAGATAAGGGGGGGCCGCTGCAAGATCGACGCGCGATCGAAGGGAGAGAACCTCTTGATCCCGTCCCGCCCAGCTGAGCACCGTCATGTAATCGTAGAGGTAGAAAGGCTCTTTCGGAAATTCCTCCGCCAGTTGTCGAAGCATCGGAAGGGCCGCGTCATGTTTTCCGTCGCGGGCCAGTTGCAATGCTTTTTCATAACGGAGTTTCGGGGATTCGGCCGCTTCGAGCGGACTGATCAATCCAAATAAACAGAGCAGCACCATCCAGGCAACATTCCAACGACGGGAAGGGAGACGGTGCGCAGCCGCAAAAGTATTTTCGATTCGAGAAAAGGGATCGATCAGAGGAGGCATTCGAGTGTCTGGTCCGGGGGTTTCGATGGAGAGGTGCGTAGAGGGGGGAGGTTGCAAAATGTCACGCTTTCGGTTCTCCGGTTTACCTATGAACGTTTAGCCGGAAGTAATATATACCAAAGCACATTCAAAAGAAAGAGGGAGTGATACAGATCACTAAGACAGGAACATTAAGATCGGCTCGGCGCCGAAGGGGCTTCCGCGGCCCAGGCGGGGGCCGGCATCCCGGTGATGTAGGTCATATGTTGGCCGAAGATGGTCCGGATCTCCGACCGCATGGCGGGGGAGGGCTTCAGGCGATGGGCGACGGTATAGTCCATCTTCTGAGAGGCCCGGAGAAAAGCGAGAGTCCCCTGCGAGATCGTCGCCAGCGGCCCATGGGCGCATTGGGTGCAGACGGTCCCGCCGTCGGCGGGGGAAAAGTAAATTCGCTCCCCCATCGGCCGATGGCATTTGAGGCAGCGATCCCAACGGGGTTGATAACCGGAAAAGGAGACAAGGCGGACGACAAAGAGCAGGGTGGAGAGCTCCGGGTCGGCCCCCCGCTCGAGAAAGGTCAGCCCCTCTAAAAGAAGCCGGTAGACCAAGAGATTCTGCTCCCCCTCCGGGGTCATCCGCTGCACCAGATGGGCCATATGAGAGGCGAGATGAATCTCCCCCCAGTTCTCCCGGAGTTTTTGAAAAGAGTGGACGATGTCGGACTGATTGACCCGGGCCAATTTGTCTCCCGGCTTTTCGAAGACGACGAGGTTGCAGTGGGTAAACGGCTCCAGGGAGGCCCCGAACCGGCTCTTCACACGGCGGGCTCCTTTGGCGACCCCCTTGAGCTTTCCCTTCTTGACGGTAAAGAAGGTAACCAGCTTATCGGCCTCGCCGAGCTTGATGCTCCCGAGGACAATCGCCGGCGTGGTCAGTAAAGACATACCCCCCCTTGCACAGAAAACGTTTTATTTTACTTGATAAAACGGCTTTTTACAAGGAGGGAAGATCGACTCAGAATAACGATCAACCGCTTGCCCGGTTCGCTTTCGATCCGAATCTCTCCTCTCAATAATCGAAGAAAATCCTTCACGATCGCCAGCCCCCAAACCAACCTCTCCATGCCGGCGCGTCATGGTCACATCCGCCTGGAAGAAGGGCTCGAAGATTTCGGGAGGCAATGGGGATATTTAAACTTTCGACACTCGATTGAAAAGAGGCTCTATCGTCTTATACGCGACAGGGACTTGACACAATGCTCCGCCGCCGATCAAACACGATAATAAAGCCGATAAGGGAGGAAAAGGGTGAAGGTCGAGCCCTTGCCATATTCGCTTTCAACGCGGATCTCCCCCTGGAGTAGCTCGACCAGGTCTTTTACAATCCTCAAGCCGAGCCCGACGCCGCCGAACTCACGGGTGGAGTCGGCGTCGGACTGGTAGAACGCCTCGAAGATCTTCGGAAGCGCCTCCGGCTTTATTCCAATGCCGGTATCCTGAACCGCCACCTCGATCCCCCCCTTCGCAGGGGAAGCCTTCGCCTCCATCGTCACCCTCCCCTCAGGAGTAAACTTGATCGCATTCGACAGAAGATTGACCAGAATCTGTTTGATCTTTCCGGCATCCGATTCGATCAGGGGAAGATCGGGGGCCACTTTGTAATCGACCCGGACCGGCCTCCCCTCCGTCAGCCGGCCCATATTTTCCACCAGCTCCTTGAGCAAACCGGCCATCTCGACCTCTCCTTGCTCAACAGAGATTTTTCCCGCCTCGATCTTCGACAGATCGAGTACCTCGTTGATCAACTGCAGCAGATCCCCCGCGTTCCGCTCGATTCCTTCCAAGGCGGTTCGCTGCTCCTCCCCCGCCTCCCTGCAGAGGTCGCCGATGAGATAGGTGTAACCGATAATGGCATTGAGCGGTGTTCTTAGTTCATGGGAAACATTGGAAACGAATTGCGACTTCATCCGGCTCGCCTCCTCCGCCTCTTTGGTCCGCTGCTTGAGCGCTTCGTTGGCCGCCTGCAGCTCCGCCGTCCGCTCTTTGACCCGGTGCTCCAGGTCCACGTTCATTTTTCTGATCTCATTCTCCGCCGCTCTTCGCTCCGTGAGATCACGGGTGACCTTGGAGAAGCCGATCACTTCTCCCGCCGCGTCCCGAATGCAGGTGATCACCGATTCGGCCCAGAACCGCGAGCCGTCTTTCCGAATCCGCCACCCTTCATCTTCAAACCGCCCGTGTTGAAGCGCCTTCTTCAACTCATCATTCGGTTTATCGTTTGCCTTGTCTTCCTCCGGATAGAAAATCGAGAAGTGTTTTCCAATAATCTCCTCAACCCGGTAACCCTTGATCCGCTCCGCCCCCTCATTCCAACTCGTAATCCTCCCTTCGGGGTCGAGCATGATGATGGCATAGTCTTTGACCCCGTTGACCAAGAGACGGAAGCGCGCTTCGCTCGTTCTGATCACATTTTCCGCCTCTTTTTTCTCGGTCAGATCGCGGGTGATTTTAGAGAACCCGATCACCTTTCCCCGGTCATCCTGAATACGGGTAATGATCACGTTGGCCCAAAACCGCGAGCCGTCTTTCCGAATCCGCCACCCCTCATCCTCAAACCGCCCATCCCTCAGCGCCGCGGCGAGGTTTTTGAACGGCTTCCCATTTTCGATCTCCTGCTTCGGATAAAAGAGCGAAAGCGGCTTGCCGATAATCTCATCGGCCCGGTACCCCTTGATCCGCTCCGCCCCCTCATTCCAGCTATTTACATTTCCCTGAAGATCGAGGAGGAAGATCGCATAATCCCTCACCTCTTGAACGAGCAGACGGTAGCTGTCGAGCTTGTCTCGAAGGAGTTCGTGCTGATGGGGCTTTTCCATATAAATTACTCCGTTAATTTCAGATTGGAAGCGGGACGGTGAAGGTCGATCCCTTTCCATATTCACTCTCGACCCGGATCTCCCCTCTCATATCAATGCAGCAACTCCTTTGGCAGATCACAGAGACATCATGCCTTGGAAAAAACAGCATTGTTATCAATGATGCAGCGCGTCACCCCGGAACGGTCGCAACGGGATGACCGAGCATGGAAAAAGACAGTCCGATTGATTATAGGTTAAGGCTTACCACGATTCAAGAGGTGAGATCCTTGGGTAGTGACTCAGTCTGGAATCAATTCTGGATTGTCATTCCCGCGCAGGCGGGAATCCAGTGATTTAAAACCTCTGGATGCCCGCTTCCGCGGGCATGACGACTTTGGAATTTCAAAATGACTCATTACCGATCCTTGGCGAGGCCCTCCCAGCCGAATCGGGGCGAAACGAAACCGAAGTTTCGATCGAGGGGGGGTGCGGGCAAGACTTTTTTTACATAGATTTTACATAGAATTGTTGCGCAGAACGGGACAACGGTGTACAATCTGATCGTTTGTGTGCAGGCATTTCCATGTGGGATACCCTGATCGATCAATCGAATCAAAATAAAATACAAGGAGAACAAGTAAAACAATGAAGAATTTTGGCAAAGTGACGTTGGCGGCCTGGATCGTGGCGATCTGGGCACTGGGGGGATGCTCCAAAGCACCCACCGCCGAAATTGAAGCAACACAGAAGTCGGTCGAAACGACCCGAGCGGCCGGTTCATCGGACTACCTGCCGAATGAGGACAAGGCGCTCTCCGATAAATTGAACGCCGCAATGCAGGAGGTCAAAACCCAGGAAGAGAAGATGGCGCCATTCCGAGATTACGAGCAGGCGGAGAAGATGCTCGCCGAGGTGCGCCAGGAGGCCGATCAGCTCCAGAGCGTCAGCGCCCAGAAAAAAGAAGAGGCGAAGGTGCAAGCGGTAGAGGTCCAAGCGGCCGCAACGCAGGCCGTTCAAAGGGCCGAGGGGCTCTTGGCCCAAGCTCCCGCCGGGAAAGGGAGCGAGGCCGATCTGGCGGCGCTGAATGCTGATGTCGCCGCTTTGACTGAATCGATGCCGGCGGTCCAGCAAGCGATCGACCACGGCGACTACCGCGACGCCATCTCCAAAGCAACACCGATCAAGGAGAAAGCCGACTCGATCAGCGCCGAAGTGGAGCAGGCCGTTGAGAAGGTGAAAGCGGCCGAGGCGGCGAAAGCAAAGTCGAAAAAAGGGAAAAAGAAGAAGGCCTGATGGCGGCAGATCGGTTTCATTCCGCATTGCGCAAGGAAGGAAAAGCCCGGGGAGGGTCCTCCGCACTTTGGAGGGTCCTCTCTCGGGCCCTTTTTTGTGCCCTCTTCGGCGCAAGCCTGAGCGGCTGCAGCGAGCCTCCCCCTCTGATAGAACTCGAGCAGGTGGACCGGATCGAGAAGGCCCTCTGGAACACCGGGGCCAAAGAATTCGCACCGGAAGAATATCTTCAATATCAAGAACGGGCCCAAGTTCTTAAAGAGACCTTTTCACGCGAGCGTGCAAGGTGGTCTGTCGTTCGGGAATATGACGAGATCCGCAACCACTTGACCTCCCTCTCGTCCGAAGGAGAGATCCTTCTGCAGTCGGTCTCTTTGAAGAAAAACAAGACCCGGGAGTCGGCCGTTGAAGAGGTCCGGTCGGTGGAGACGCTCGCCAATCGGCTGCGGGAGCAATCGGAGAAGCTCTTTCTGACGAGGCCCGCGCGAAAGAAAGCGGTTCAGGCGGAGCTCCTCCTCGGGGAGGCCCGGCACGACATCGACGAAGGCCGGTATCGCGCCGCGCGCGAGCAGGCAAAACGGGCCCGGACCCTTCTCGAACCGGCCGAGCGGGAGATCAACGCGACCCTGAACCGCTACCTGGAGCGGAAAAATGTGGTCCGCTGGCGGCGGTGGGTGCGCGAAACACTCGATTGGTCCCGAAGGAACGCCGCTCCGGTGATCGTCGTCCGCAAGGCCGAACGAACCTTGACCGTCTATCAGGGAGAGCGCCCGATCAAGGTGTATCCGATCAATCTGGGGTTCAATGGGCTGAACGACAAGCGGTCGGTCGGCGACGGGGCCACCCCCGAAGGAGCCTACCGGGTCATCTTGAAGAAAGACCTGGGAGAGACGAAGTACCACCGGGCCCTGCTGATCAACTACCCGAACGAGCGGGACCGAACCCGGATCAAACGGGCCAAGCGACTCGGCGGGCTGATCGAAATTCACGGCGGAAGGAACGAGGGTCTGGAGGAGACGTTGGGCTGCGTCGCCCTCGACAACGACCAGATGGATGACCTCTTCAGCCGGGTTCCCAACGGGACCCCCGTCACCATCGTGGGAACTACAAATGACTTGACATCGACCGATTTTGCTCTGTAGGATACGCCATGCGAAACCGCTTTCGATCCTTTCAAGACGGCCGATGGAAATCGCGATGGGGGATCTTCCTTCTCGGAATCGTTCTCCTCACGGTCTCCTTCTTTTCTTTCGAAACCAAGACGCCGGCCACCGCGGCCTCGACACCTTCGGGAAAGAAGGTCGCCTCCGCCGGCTTTAAGAAGCCCGTCCCATCCAAATTGAACATCGAAGATAAAAAGTTCCGCAAGGCGATTCAATCCCTCTCTCCCAAAGGGATCTATGCCGTCGTCGATACGGCTCAAAACCGCCTCTTCCTGAAACAGGGAGAGAAGGTCGTCTACCAGGCGGTGGTTTCAACAGGGAGCGGAACCACCTTGACCGATCCGAAAAACCCCGGCCGAAGCTGGCTCTTTGAAACCCCCCGGGGTGAGTTCCACGTTAAATCGAAAATTCGAAATCCGGTCTGGATCAAACCGGACTGGGCATTTATCGAAGAAGGGGAGGCCCTGCCGACCGATGCCGATGACCGGATCGAGGCCGGCGTGCTGGGAGAATATGCGATCTCCTTCGGAAACGGTTATTTCATTCACGGCACCCTCTACACCCGGATGTTGGGGCAGAACGTCACGCATGGCTGTATTAGAATGGCCGATAAAGATCTGGAGGTCGTCTACAAACGCCTGCCGAACGGGGCGCCGATTTATATCTTCTGAGCCCCACCCCCATCATGAAGCAATACTTCCAGTTGATTCTTCTCCAACTCAAGCCCCTTCCCAACACGGGAAAGGCCTTTTGTATCCTCGTGCTCTCTCTCGTTCTCCTGGTCCCGCGCACCGCGCTCCAGGCCGATCCGCAAGGATCCGACGCCCGGCGGAAGGAAAAAACTCTCCAAACCGAGTTGGATCTCGCCAAGAAAGGGATCGTCTACACCGTTCTCGATCTCTCCGCCCGGCGGCTGACCTTAAAAATAAAGGGCCTTGCTCTAAAGGAGTTTCACTTCAGCGACGTCTCATTCGGTAAGGAGAATGTCTCCTCCGGATCGGCATACCGCTTATTCAAAAAATACCCTCCCACTCCGACGATTGAAAAAGAGATTCCCCCTTCAAACGCTTCAGAAGCTTCAGCCCCCCCGGTTTCTCCCCTTCTCTCCACCGAATCGGTCTTTGTGGCGGTCGGCGACATGCCCTCCCGGTACCGGCTCTACTTTGAGGATGGATTGATGATCTCGATTGTTTCTGTGCTTCAGGAATGTGATTGTGGACGGATTGAAAAGGGGCTGCGTCTGGTTAAAGAAACGGCCACCACTCTCTCCTGGGAAGCGGGACGCCTCATCGTTGATCGGCGTTATCCCGATCTTCGCCTGACGCTGTCTGAAGAGGAGGCACAGGCCCTTTACTGGTCTCTTTCGGAAGGGGCGTGGCTTTTGGTTCAGTCAGGACCATAGCGGGATTTTGATGACGAAAGATTTGAATTCGCACTTACAACTCCGGGTCACCTGAAAACGTTTCCGCAGTTATTTGAGCATGCTTTTTAGCTCCCGCTCCCGCCATATTTCATAAATAACCGGATAGACCAGCAACTCCAAAATAAATGAGGTGAGAATCCCGCCAATCATCGGGGCGGCGATTCGGCGCATCAAGTCCGATCCTGTCCCGGTCGACCACATAATCGGAAGGAGACCGAGAAGCATCACGCTCACCGTCATTACCTTCGGCCGAAGCCGATGCACCGCCCCTTCGGTAATTGCCTCCTTCAAATCGTATGCATTACGCATTAACCCTTTCGCCTTCCGATCCTCATAGGCAAGGTCAAGATAGAGCAGCATGAAAACCCCGGTTTCGGCATCGAGCCCCATTAAGGCGATCAATCCGACCCAAACACCGATGCTCATGTTGTAATCGAGCAGGAAGAGAAAGAGAATGGCGCCGACCGCCGAGAAGGGGAGCGCCAGCAAGACAATCAGCGTCTTCACCGTCGAGCCGGTATTGAGATAAAGCAGCAGAAAGATAATGAAGAGGGTCAGAGGAAGGACCACCTTTAAATGCTCTCTGGCTCGGAGCAAATATTCATACTGTCCTGCCCAGACGAGCGAATAACCGGGGGGAAGTTTCACCTTTTCCGCGACGACCCGCTGCGCTTCTTTCACATAGCCGCCGAGATCGGACCACGCCGTGTCGACAAAAACGATGCCGGCGAGCATGCCGTTTTCGTTTTTAACCATCGACGGCCCTTCGTTGTATTCAATTTGAGCAAGCTGCGCCATCGGGATCTGAGCGCCGGCCGGCGTCGGGACCAAGACTCTTTTCAACTTCTCAATGTCATCCCGGAATTCTCTGGCATAGCGGACGTTGATCGGATAGCGCTCCCGGCCTTCGACGGTCTGTGAAATATTCTTGCCGCCGATGGCCGTTTCAATGACCTCTTGAATCTCGTCCACCCGAAGTCCATAACGCGCAGCGGCGTTCCGGTCGATGACGAAATCAAGATAGTAGCCTCCGGTCACCCGCTCAAAGAATGAAGAGCGGGTCTCTTTCATTTGCGCCAGAACCCCTTCGATCCGCCGGCCGATCTGGTTGATCTCTTCGAGATCCGGCCCCAAGACCTTAATTCCAATGTTGCTGCGGATACCGGTGGCGAGCATCTCGGTCCGGGTCTGGATCGGCATCCACCAAATGTTGGCAACGCCGGGAAATTGTAGTTTTCTGTCCATCTCCGCGATCAACTTGTCCCAGGTCATCCCTTCGCGCCATTGCGCTTTCGGCTTCAGCGTGATGACGGTCTCCCCCATACTCAACGGAGCCGGGTCGGTGGCAGTTTTCGCTTCTCCAATTTTTCCGAAGACCCGCTCCACTTCCGGGAATTCTTTCAACATCTGATCTTGAAGACGAAGGATCCGGGTCGCCTCGGTGATCGAGATGCCCGGCAGGGTCGTCGGCATATAGAGGATCGTTCCCTCATTGAGCGGAGGCATAAATTCGGAGCCGAGGCGAAGATAGATCGGGATAGTAAGGAGAACAATGAGGAAGGCGGAGATCACGACCGGCCAGCGGTGTCGCAGAACAAACTCCAGAATCGGGTGGTAGATCCGCTGGAGCGGCCGGCTGATTGGGTGCCGCTCTTCCGGATAATACTTCCCGACCAGAAGAGGATTGGCGATCCGGGAGAGCCACTTGGGCCGGAAGATGAAGGGATTCATCCGGGTGAAGAGCATCCGCATCGCCGGATCGAACGTGATCGCCAGGACCGCGGCAATCGCCATCGTCAGATTTTTGGTAAACGCCAGCGGTTTGAAGAGCCTTCCTTCCTGACCTTGAAGGGTAAAGATCGGGATAAAAGCCACGGCAACAACGAGCAGCGAGAAAAAAACCGAGGGGCCGACCTCTTTGAGGGCCTTCAACCGGACTTCATGATAATCGCCGACCCGACCGGCCGATTCCCATCGCTCCAATTTTTTATAAGCATTTTCCACTTCCACGATGGCGCCGTCGACCAACACCCCGATGGAGATGGCAATGCCCGCAAGCGACATGATGTTCGACGTCAACCCGGAGTAATACATCGGGATGAAAGATAAAATGACCGCAATCGGGATGGTGACGATCGGAACGATGGCGCTCGGGAGATGCCAGAGAAAGAGGAGGATGACCAGGCTCACGATCAGCAGCTCTTCCGTCAAGGTATGCTTCAGTGTCTCAATCGCCTGCTGAATCAGGTCGGATCGATCATAGGTCGGGACGATCTTAACCCCTTCCGGCAGAGAGGGTTCAATCGCTTTGATCTTCTCCTTTACCCGGTCGATGACATTTAACGCATTCTCGCCGAAGCGCATCACGACGATCCCGCCGACCACCTCCCCTTTGCCGTCTAATTCCGTCACCCCCCGCCGAATGTCGGGTCCGATCGCCACATTTGCGATATCCGAGACCCGGATCGGTGTTCCATTGCCATCCGTGCCGAGTGGAATCCCTCGAATATCCTCGGTCGATCGAATATAGCCTTGGCCTCGGATAATATACTCGCGGCCGGCCTGCTCTAAGACCCTTCCCCCCACGTCGTTGTTGCTCGCCCGGATTGCGGAGATGACCTCGTGGAATGGAATGCGGTAGGCCGCCAGCCGGTTCGGATCGACATTGACCTGATATTGTTTGACGAAGCCTCCGACAGAAGCGACTTCAGCGACCCCCGGCACCGATTGGAGCCAGTAGCGGAGGGTCCAGTCCTGAAAAGAGCGAAGCTCGGCAAGGTCATGCCGTCCGGTTTCATCGATCAAGGCGTACTCATAAACCCAGCCGACGCCGGTGGCATCGGGTCCCAACGTCGGCGTCACCCCCTCCGGCAGCTTGCCGGTGACCCCCTGCATGTATTCTAAGACCCGGCTTCTGGCCCAATAAAGATCGGTCCCTTCTTCAAAAATAACGTAGACATACGAAACACCCAACATCGATTGTCCCCGGACGGATTTCACCTTCGGGGCGGAAATCAACGAAGTGATGACGGGATAGGTAATTTGATCTTCGATCAACGTCGGGCTTCGGCCCGGCCACTCGGTGAAGAGGATCACCTGGGTGTCGGAGAGATCCGGAATAGCATCGAGCGGAACACGCCGTATCGCCCAGATGGCCCACACGACCAGAAAGGCGGTGAGGATGAGGACAAGGAATTTATTTCGAGCGGAATAGTCGATGATTTTTTCAATCATGTTGTCTGGACCCTGTATAATGGCTGTACGCCTCGACCTTTCGGGTCGCCTACATCCCCGGCATTCCTTCCATCCCTTCCATTTCGCCGCCGGCCTCCAGGGTGAATGTCTCCTGGACTTCCGGCTTGCCAGGAACGGTCATCAATGCGGTCACCTCCCACGTTCCGGCCATCCCGAATTTGGCTTTGCCTTCGTATTGTCCGTTCTTAAACAAGGCGGGAATCTTGGCGGCCTTCATTCCCGGCATCGGCATGGTGTAGGAGAAGACGACCTTCGCATTTTCGATCGGTTTTCCTGCCGCATCGGTTACGACGAGATGAAGAAGGTTCTCTCCATCGATGGGGGGAGAGGGTTTCGTAGCGAGGATCAAGGTCAGATCTCCTTTCTTTTTCTTCTGGGGACCAGAAAGGGTCTGCTCTCCCTCAGGTTGCACTTCCATCCCATCCATCTTCATTTCACCCATTTCGGCCTGCTCCATCCGGATGCCGGCCATACCGAGCGCTCCCATCATGTTGGCCGACGCCATCAGCTTGCTCTCCGAGTCGATCAGAAAGTTGGCCGAGGTGATGATCCGCTCTCCGGGGTTCAGCCCTTCTTGGATGAGGTAGGACCCGTCGATCCGACGCGCCTTGACCTCCTTCGGCGCGTACATCTCCATCCCTTGATCGACGAAGACGATCTGGCGCAGACCTGCGTCGAGAACGGCCGATTCGGGGACCAGAAGTCCCCTCCCGAGACGGGATCTCAGATCGACCTGAGAAAACATCTCCGGTTTGAGCTTGAGCCCCGGATTCGGAAGCTCCAGCCGTACCCGGACGGTCCGGGTCTGAGGGTTGAGAAACGGATCGATATAGGCCACCTTTCCGTGAAAGATCTCGCCGGGATAGGCGGCCACGGTCATGGCGGCCTCTTGCCCTTCTTTTACAAATGAAAGATCGGACTCATAGACTTCAGCAATCACCCAGACGGTCGAGAGGTCGGCAATTTCATAGAGGGTCGCCTCCGGTGTGACCCGCATCCCTTGGACCCCCTCTCTATGGGTGACGACACCGTTGATCGGGGAGGTGATCGTGATCGCCGTCTGCGGCTCTCCCCGCTCCTCCAGTTCCTGAATCTGCCTTTCGGTAATCCCGAACAAAAGAAGTCTTCTTCGCACTGAGGCGAGAAGCGCGCCTCCGGTCTCCCGCACCTCGGCGATCGGACTGGCCCCCAGCCTCTCCCAACCCCGCTTCGCCAGCAGGTACTCCTGCTGGGTGGAGAGGAGATCGGGAGAGTAGAGGGTGAGAAGCGGCTCTCCCTTTTTCACCTCTTGACCGGTGAAATTGACGAAGAGATCCTGAATCCAGCCGTCTACCCTCAGGTTGATTCGAGCGAGCTTTCGCTCATCATAGGCAACCCGTCCAGCGGCCCGGATCACCTTCTCGATCTCTCTTTCCTGAACCTCGGCCACTTTGACCCCGATCCGTTGTTTTTTCTCCGGGGTCAGCATCGCCGTCGTCCGGCCGGTCTCATCGATATCCATCGCCATCTCTTCCATGCCATCGGGTGTCCCATCCTGCTCGTTCATTGGCGCGTCCGCTTTTGTATCCCCCATGGCGCGATTCTGCGTCATGTAGAAACCAATGACCGAGAGGGTCAGAAGCAAAACAGCCAATGTGGTTCCCCTTCGAGCTTTTCGAAAGATTTTCATCTTTGTCTCCTCCTGTTTCTTATTTGCTTAAAACATTTTTCCCGTCATCTCTTCCAGTTCGGCGAGACGCTTCCAAATCTCCGCCAGTGTCCGAAAATAAGTCAGTTCCAATCTCTTGATGTTCTCTTGCGCATCAATCAGTGTGAGGAAATCATTCTTCTTCGCTTCATATCCGACGGCGGCCGCTTCTAACGATTGCTCGGCCAGCGGCAGGATTCCCTGTTGGTAAAGCGTGGCAAGGCGCTTGGCCGTCTGGAAACGGACAAAGAGGTCTTTAATGCGAAATTGGGTCTCATTGAGGGCGGCCTGGCGGTCGGCTTCAGCGCGCGACTGCTCCGCCTCATTTTCTCGAATGCGTGCATCATATTTCTTCTTATTCATCCAGGGGAGGTTAATCTTGATGGAGGCCATCCAACGATTCGAGCCGTCGTGGACATCCCAATACCCGACTTCTGCCACGACATCGGGAAAGAGATCTCGCTCGGCCAGCGCGACCGATTCTTCCCCGCGTCGGATCGCCAGCGCCTGCATCTGGATTTCGGGCCGGGCCGCTTCGGCTTCACGCTGCAGCATCTCTAATTCCGGCTCAACGGCCGGAATCGTCGGCGTTTCGGGGACGCCTAGAGAGGCATCGGGAAGGCGATCGAGGAGCGCATTGAGCCGCGCCGCCGCAACGTTCCGATCCTGCTCCGACGTCACCAATGCGTTGGAGAGGTCAAGCAGCTCGACCTGGGCGCGGATCACATCTTGCTGGCCGACCTCCCCGACGGCAAATTTCTCCTGGGCGATGATAGAGAATCGTCGCGCCAGCACCACCTGTTTGTGGTGAATGTCGAGCGCCTTATGCGTGAAGAAGAAATCATAATAAGCTTGCTTCGCCTCTTTGACGATTTTCAAACGAACCGCACGGGACTCTTCACTCGCCATGCTGGTTTCGAGCTTGGCGATATCGCCGCGGAGCGCTCTCTTCCCAAAGAAGGGAAAGTTTTGGGAGAGGGTATACCAGGTTTCATCGGCATCGAAGAGATTGAAGTTGGAAGGGATCGACCATTGCATCACCCCGAACTGGGGATCCTCCAAGGCGCGCGCCTGCGGGATCCGCGCTTCTGCGGCGCGCGCCCCCCGCTCGGCCGCGCGGACCTGCGGATTCCGTTGGATGACCTCCTGAAGCACTTCTTCCAAGCGCAAGGTTGGAGTTGCTTCTTCGGCGGCAGATGTGACCATCGGAATGACAATCGCGCCAATTAATAAAATGGAGGACAAGAGGAGTCGTTTCATCGTAGACCACTCCAGCAGATATCAATATGGGTGAAATAAGATGAGCGATCGCGCACTCTGATTTTTCAGAAACGAGCGCAATCAGTCGTGACGAGATTTGGAGTGGATCGGTTTAAAGCAGAAGGGTACGGTGGAGGATAAAAAGATCCTCACGAGGTTGGGACAGGGGTTGATCTGAATCAATTCTGGACAAAATAACAGGGGGCGGGGCCTTACAGGAGCGGGAAATCAAAGCAAGACCATCCTCCACGAGAATGGCGGGCATATAAAGCTGGGGTCCTGCGTGAAGGGAGCGTTGCTGATCGGACAGGTTGCAGAAACTTTTGGCCAGCTCCGGCGATGTGACGGTCTTGCATGGCAGGACGCAGCAATCGTCGGCTTTCGGCGCCCAATCGGGAACCATGCAAGCACTGGCCAGAGAGAGATTGAGAAAGGAAAAAGCCAGGATAATAAGCGTAATATATTTGGCTTTTTTACTCAAAAACATAGCTATCCTGAATTTTTCAGGAAGCATACAGGTTCGATGATCCGATGTCAAGGGATTGATCCGGCCGGCATACCACAGATAGATTTATGTCACGCGATAGATCGGACCGAATTTTTCCTTCAAATATTGAACGAAGTAGGTTGGGTTCAAGGGTTCCCCCGTGACGCGGCGGACCAATTCTTCGGTCGGATATTGTTTTCCCCACCGGTGGATCTTTTCGTTCAGCCACTTTTTCAACGGCAGGAGATTCCCCTTCGCGATCTCCCCTTCGAGACCCGGCATTTCCTTCTTCGCCTGATTCAAAAACTGAACCGAATAGAGGTTGCCGAGAGTGTAGGTCGGAAAATAGCCGATCGCCCCGCCCGACCAGTGGATGTCTTGAAGGACGCCGTGGGCGTCGGAGTCGGGTACCACGCCGAGGTATTGACGCATCTTCTCGTTCCAGAGCGACGGAAGTTCTTCGACCGGAAGATTCTCCTCGATCAATGCCCGCTCGATTTCAAACCGGACCATGATATGGAGGTTGTAGGTCAGCTCATCGGCTTCGACGCGGATCAGCGATGGGCGGACGGTGTTCACCGCCGCATAGAAGGTTTCCGGATCGACCCCCCTCAACCCTTCCGGAAAGGTCTTCTGAAGGATCGGATAAAAATACCCCCAGAACGGCTTCGATCGGCCGATGCCGTTTTCCCAGAGACGGGATTGGCTCTCATGAACCCCGAGCGAGCGCGCCTCGCCGAGCGGCGTTCCGTAGAGATCGGCCTGGAGCCCCTGATCGTAGAGGGCGTGCCCCCCCTCGTGAATCGAGCTGTAGAGGGAGGAGAGGAGATCATGCTCGTCCACCCGCGTAGTGATCCGGACATCGGTGGGGTGAAAAGAGGTGGTGAAGGGATGCGCCGAGAGATCCTGCCGGCCCGTAGTAAAATCAAAGCCCATTGCATCCAAAACCTGTTGGCCGAAAGCCAGCTGTTTCTCAGGCGCATAAGAGCGGCGGAGAAAATCGCACTTCGGCTGGACCGGCGAGTGGACGATCTTCTCAAGCAGCGGCACCAATTCCTGCTTCAATGCGGCAAAGAGGGGAACCAATTGCGCCACCGTCATCCCCGGCTCATACGCATCAAGCAACGCATCGTAAGGAGAATCCTTGTAACCGATATAGCCGATCTCTTCTTTCTTCAGATCGACCATCGTCTTGAGGTGCGGCATAAACAGCGAGAAGTCGCTCTTCTTTCGCGCCTCCACCCAGACCTGCTCCGAGATCGACGAAGCCTTCGCAAACCGCCGGACAAATTCCGATGGAAGCTTCGTCGCCTTGTCGTAGTCTCGCCAAACCTCTCTCAAAAGCGCCTGCGGCGCCTCGTCCCACTCCCCCTTGATTCCACCGCTCTTCAAATCAACCCACTGGGAGAGAAGCCGCTGCATTTCCGGCCCGACGCTCTTGTCGTGCGCCAAACCGCCCAAGGACGACAACTGCTCCGCCCGCGCTTGTCCCGCCCCCGGCGGCATGTAGGTCTCCTGGTCCCAATGAAAGATCGAAATCGCGCTGGAAAGATGTTGTATCTCTTGAAGGTATTCGATGAGCGGCTTGAGATCTTGAAGGGTCTTCATGAGGGGACCTCCGAAAGGTTTCAGTCATTGTATCCGAAGCCGCCGGGGAAGACAATGTATGCGGGGATTTTATTAGAAATAAAGAGCGTCGAAATCGAGGCCGCGCCCCTTTCAAGAGGATCACACAACATATGATGATTGACAAGCCCCTCCCAGCGGTTTAGAATTTTTTATTACCCTCATTATTAAGGAAGGAGACCGCCATTAGCGACTCATCCAAATATTATTCGCCGCAACGGGAAACTCCGCAGGAAAAGCGCTCTCAAGGCCCGCTCCAACTGATCGACCGCATCCTTGCGTCCACCCCCCAGGAAGATCCCCGCTATTCTTTAATGAATGCGCTGCGGGGCAAGATCCTCGAAGGGGAGCTGAACCTCCAACAGGTTCAATCGGAGATCAAGAAGCTGAATCAGGTGGTGGAAAAGGTCACCGCGCCGGCCAACCGGATCGGCACCCTCCTGGGACTCCCCGCGCCCGATCTGGCGCACATCGTGGTCGGCGGGGCGGACTATTACACGAATGTTGACCCGCGCCTCAAACCGGAAGCGCTGCAGATCGGCACGCAGGTCTTGGTGAATGAAGCCTTCGTCGTCCTCCGCGCCATCGGCTATGACCGGAACGGATTGGTTCAAAAAATCACCGACCTTCTCCCGGACGGCCGGCTTCGCGTCGGGCAGGATGTCGGAGCGCAGTCGTCTCTGCTGATCCGTTCCTCCCAATTGACCGAAGAAAAACTGAAGGTCGGCGATGAGGTCCGGATCGACGCCAGCCACCGGGTCGCCGTGGAGAAGGTCAACAACGCCCAGCGGCGGGAGTATTTCCTGGAAGAGACGCCGAAAGTTTCCTGGGAAGAGATCGGCGGCCAGAAGGAGGCGATCGACGCGATCCGCAATACACTCGAGCATCCCCTCCTCTACCCCGACCTCTTCAAGAAGTACAACTTCTCCCAGCCGAAGGGCTTCCTCTTATACGGTCCCCCCGGCTGCGGCAAGACGTTGATCGGGAAAGCGACCGCCTATAGCCTGGTCCAGAAACTGAAAGATCAAGGCAACCCGCAGGTCGAAGAATTTTTCCTTCACGTGAAGGGGCCCGAGATTTTGAACATGTGGCTCGGCGAGTCGGAGCGGATGATCCGAGAGATCTTCGCGCGCGCCCGCGAAAAACGGGGGGCCGGCTACCTCCCCTTCATCTTCATCGACGAGGCGGAGTCGATCCTCGGAACACGCCGCTCGATGCGCTCTCACAACATCCTCAGCACCCTCGTTCCGATGTTCTGCGCCGAGATGGACGGAATCGAATCGCTCAAGGAGATGGTGATTATCCTCGCCTCCAACCGCCCCGACCTGATCGACCCGGCGGTGCTACGTCCCGGACGGATCGACCGGAAGATCAAAATCAATCGCCCCGACCGGACCGGCACCGAGGAGATCTTCGGCATTTACGTGACCCCGGAAGTTCCCCTCGCGCCGAGTCTGATGAAAGCCCAGGGCAATGATCCGGCGCAGGCACGTCAGGCCTTGATCAAGGCGGGGGTCGATGCGATCTTTTCAAAAGGTCCGGCGCAGCAGATTCTGGAATTGCAGCTTCGGAGCAGCCGTCGCGAGATCCTCCACCGGTCGGACCTGATCAGCGGCGCCCTCATCGCGTCGATCATCCAACGGGCCAAGGAGCGGGCGATCAAACGAACCATCAGCGAAGGGGAAGAGGGAATCACGATTGAAGACGTCACCCTCGCCGTGGAGACCGAATACCGAGAGGGAGAGATCCTCCCCCCCAACGACATCGTCGAAGATTGGCTGAAGCTGATCGACGTCGATCCGGAGAATGTCGTCGGCCTCTCTCTGCTCGACAAAAAGGACCGGCCCAAACCCGAGAAGCGAGTTATCTAATGCTGAAGCTCTTTGGGATCGAAACCGAGTATGGAATTACCCGGGAAGACTTAGAAGCGGTCGATCCGGTGGTGGAGTCGATGGAGTTGGTCCGCGCCTATCTCACCCGTCCCTTTCGTCCCGGATGGGATTACAGCGGCGAAGACCCCCGGCAGGACGCCCGCGGATTCCGGGCCGATAAGCTGGCGCAGGATGAAGAAGAGGAAGCGTTCGAGAAACAAGACCGCCACCGGCCCTTCTCCTTTCACGAGATGAAGAGCGACCTTGCCCTGACCAACGGCGCCCGCTTCTATAACGACCACACCCACCCGGAGTATTCGACCCCGGAGTGCCGGTCGCTTCGGGATCTCGTCATCCACGACAAGGCGGGGGAGCGGATCGTCCAGGCCTGCGCCGACCGGCGGAACGCGGCCCTCGGGAATCCGGCGGTCCAGCTCTACAAAAACAACACCGACTTTTACGGCCACAGCTACGGCTGCCACGATAACTACCTTCTCCCCCGATCGATCCCTTTCGACAAAATCATCCGCGATCTCACCCCCTTCCTCGTGACCCGGCAGATTTTCGCTGGGGCGGGGAAGGTCGGAATCGAGAGCCGGGATGGATACCGGGCCGGCGTCTACCAGCTCTCGCAGCGGGCCGATTTCGTCGAAGTGGAGATGTCGGTCGATACGATGGACCGCCGGCCGATCATCAACACGCGGGACGAGCCCCACGCCGACCGGAACCAATATCGGCGCCTTCATCAAATTTTAGGAGACGCCAATCTGTCGGAGACCGCCACCGCGCTGAAGGTGGGGACCACCTGGCTGACCCTTCGTCTCATCGAAATCGGCGCGGCGCCCGCGGCGGCGATCCCGGAGCCGGTCGCCGCAATCCACGCCGTTTCGCTTGATACGACCTGCAAAAAACCGATCAAGCGGATGAATGGGAAAGAGATCTCGCCGATCGACCACCAGCGTCTCTACCTCGCCGCGGCGCAGAAGGCGTTCGGGCAGGAGGCCGATCCGGACACCCAATGGGTCCTGGCAAAGTGGGAAGAGGTGTTGAACGACCTCGAAATCGACCCGATGATGCTGACGAACCGGCTCGACTGGGTCGCCAAGAAATGGCTGCTCGAAACCTTCATGGAGGCGGAAGGGTGCGGATGGGACGACCCGCGCCTTCGGGGTCTCGATCTCGAATACCACAACCTCTCCCCCGACCGGGGGCTCTTCATCGGTCTGGAGATGGAAGGAGCGATGGAACGGCTCTCCACCGAAGCGGAGATCAAAGATGCGATGACGACCCCCCCCGCCGACACTCGCGCCGCGATCCGAGGGCTTTGCATCGAAAAGTTTTACGACCAGATCCAGCGAATCCAATGGGAACGGGTGGTTTTTCAAAATGGACTCTTCAATAAAACCTTGGAGATGAACACCCTGTTCGATCCGGCCGAGATCGCCGCGCTGCGAGCCCGCATCGGGGCGGCCGCCAACTTCAAAGAGATTTTTAATTCATAGGAGAAAAGATCATGACCGAATTCATGGAACGACGGGAACGCCCGGTGAACCCGCTCGAAAAACCGCGCGAGGAGACCGGACCGAAGCGTCCCGACACCGACTCCAGCAAGGAAAATCTCTTAAAGCGGATGCGGAAGGTCGATCCGAAACAGGCGGAGCGGTACCGACAGAGAACCGGAGAATAATCGATGCATAATGGTGACTTTTGGTCTCTTCTCAAAACCAACGGTTATAAATTAGGACCGGGAACCCTTCCGGAAGGGAGAGAGCCGATTGAAAGCAAAATCGCCCTGACGCAAGGAACGACCATCTTTGGACTGAAATACAAAGAGGGTGTCTTGGTTGCGGGAGATCGCCGGGCGACCGCTGGAACGACGGTGATGTACGACCGGACCGACAAGGTCCTCGAGATCGACCGCCATTCGGTGATGGCGATCGCGGGGGTCCCCGCGACCGCCTTCGAAATTGCCCGCGTGATGGAGCATACCTTCAAGTATTATCGGCGCAGCCAGCTTCAGGAGCTGAGCCTTGAAGGAAAGGTCCGCGCCCTCTCGAAACTCCTCAAGGAAAACATCCCGATGGCAATCCAGGGGATCGGCGCCGTCGCCCCCATCTATGCTGTTTACGATGTGGCGCGGAAAGAAGGGAAGCTCTTTTTCTACGACATTCTCGGCGCCGGATTCGAAGCGGTTGAATTCACCACCTCCGGTTCCGGTTCCCCGGCCATTCGTGGAATCCTTCAGTATGAGAATCGCTGGGGGAAGCGCCCGCTGGCCGAGCTCTCCGAGGAGGCGGCGATCACCCTGACGATGCGACTCCTGGAGACGGCGGCCGAATTCGACGCCGCCACCGGCGGGAGCAACCGAGAAGCCCATCTCTACCCGGTGATTAAACTGGTCACGATGGAAGGGGTCCGAGAAATTCCTCAGAAAACACTCGAATCGCTCTATTCACGAAACGTCGTCGGCCGCTCTACCGCGGGAGAACCGGGGCTGGGCATCGGATAACATCTGACTTCTGAAAGGAAGAGAGAAATGGTTTATGACGAGCCTTACCGATGGGTCGAAGCGGTTCGAAATCGGCGCGATTATCTTGAAGAACAACTTTCCGCCGGCAGCCCGATCGTCGCCCTCCCCTATGAAAACGGGGTCTTGATGGCGACCCTCGGCGCCGGCACGTCGAAGCTGTATGAAGTGTATGACCAGATCGCGTTCGGCGGAATCGGCCATCCGGCCGATCTGGAGAAGCTGCGAAATGTCGTCCTCGATGCCGCCCATGTGGAAGGCTTCAATCGCTCCCCGGTCGATGTCACGGTCCGCCGGCTGATGAAATTTATTTTGGCGCCGATGGTCAAGCAGGCCTTTGAAGAGGTGCTTCACGCTCCCTACATTGCAAAGATCGTGATGGCGGAGATCGGCATCCTCTCCGGCAAGGCGCTTTTCTTCCATCTGAATTATGACGGGGTCTTCGAAGAGCAGGAGCGCGGGGTGGTCCTGGCGCCGACGGCGCCGATGAGCGAGCGGATGGCGGCTTTTCTCAATGCCGCCGGGGAGACCCACTCCGTGTCGCTCAAGGAGGCCCTGCAGATTGCCCTGAGAACCTGGGCGGTCTCTCAGCTTCCGACCGATCTGGAGGCGGAAAAAGAGGCCGGCGCCCCCCCGACGCCAAAGGAGCTCGATCCGTTGTTGAAGCGGTCGCTCGAATCGCACACCCTCGAAGCGGCCCTTCTTGACCGGACCCAGCCGGGGAGCTCGAAATACCGGACCCTTTCTCATGACGAAATCGAACAGGCGCTGAAGGGGTGGTTGAAATAGATGCTTTCGCGGATTATGGGTCTCGAAACCGAATACGGCTGTCTGGTGAATCAAGAGCGCCCGAACGATTCGCCTGAGCGGATCGCGTACCGAATCAAAGAGACGATCTTCAAAAAGAAAAAACTCGGGTTGATCGACCTGCACCATCGGGCCCACGACGAGCCGCCGGGAAACGGCGGATTTCTTCTCAACGGCGGCCGGATCTATATCGACATGGGACATCTGGAGTATGCTTCACCGGAGTGCCTCTCCCTCACCGATCTGGTTGCCTATGATCGGGCGGGAGACCGAATCTTGCAGGAGGCGGTCGAAGCCTTGGGGCTGGGAGAACGGGTCTCGATCATCAAAAACAATGTCGATCATGAAACCGGCGCCACCTTCGGATCACATGAAAATTACCTCGTCGCCCGCGACTTCCCCTTTTCCTACGACGGCCTGGGCCAGCTGATCCCCTTCCTGGTGACCCGCCAGATCTTCACCGGGACGGGGCGGGTCGGCGCGCATCTGGTCCCCGACGGCTGGGTCGCTCTGGGCGAGCGGGCACTGCCGCAGATCGACTTTCAGATCTCGCAGCGGGCCGACCATATCGTCAACGATTTCTACCAGTGGGTCCAGTTCAACCGCGCCATCATCAACACCCGCGATGAGCCGCTGGCCGATCCGAACCGGTATCGGCGCATCCACCTTCTCCTCGGCGACTCCAACATGCTCGAATATGCCACCGCGCTGAAATTCGGAACCACCTCCATCATGCTTTCCCTGATCGAGGAAGGGGCGGTTCCGGACGATCTGGCGCTGGCGGACGCTGTTCTCGATTTAAGGCAGATCTCGCGCGATCCGGAGCGGCAGTGGATCGTCACCCTTCAGAACGGAAAGCGGATTTCCGCCGTCGAGCTTCAATCCCTTCTTCAACAAAAAGCGGAACGAACGCTCGCCGGAAAGGATGATCAGACCGATTGGATCATCTCGGAATGGGGAAAGACGCTGGAGGCGCTCGCCGCCGATCCGGAACGACTGGTCGGCAAGATCGACTGGATCTCAAAATGGTGGCTTCTGGAGTCGTTTCGAGAGGCGGAAGGGGTCGACTGGCAGGACCCCTGGATGGCCAGCCTCGATCTGGAGTACCATAATCTCAACCGCTCTCGCGGGCTCGCCGTCGCCTTGGAAGAAGAAGGAAAGGCCCTCCGTCGGACCACCGACGATGCCATCGATCTGGCGGTGGAATGTCCCCCCCGGAATACGCGCGCTTCCGCGCGGGGAGAATTGATCCGATCTCTCTTGGAACGGCAAACCCCCTATGTGATCAACTGGTCGAGTTTTTATATCGAGGGGAAAAAACCTTTCTCGATGGAAGATCCGTTTAAGACCTATCGGACCGAGACCGAGGCGTATTTTTTAGGATAAGTTTTCAGGCGGGATCGTACAGAGACCCAATGCGTCTATTTTCGCCAGGAGCAGCTCAAACGAAAACGGTTTCGGAAGGTAATCATTCACCCCGGCCCGAACGGCCTCTTGCTGAACTTCCGGCGAATCCTTCGCCGTCATCATCAAGACCGGGGTCATCCTCCGCTGACGCCTTAATTCTTTGCACACCTCTATTCCATTCATTTCGGGGAGATAGACATCGAGAAGAATAACGTCGTAAGAACGCATCTTCACAAAACCGAGGCCGTCCTCTCCGTTGAGGGCAAGGTCGACGGCATGCCCCTCCCCTTCCAGGCCCCGCTTCAAGAACCCCAATATTCGCTCATCGTCTTCAATGATTAAGATACGCATACACGCTCCCTATTTCATCGCAATGGATATACGGCCTGACTTTGTTCCCGCGGGTGCCGGAGAGATCCCCTTCAGGAACAAGAACTCTCCGGGATATCGAGGGTAAACGTCGTCCCGACCCCCAATGCGCTTTCAACGCGAATGGTCCCTCCAAGCGCGGAGACCATTTTTTTGACAATGGCCAACCCCAAGCCGGTCCCGCTGCCATAAAGAGAGGGTGATTCTCTCACGACCTCCCGCTGATTTCCTTCAAAAAGATGGGGGAGTTCCTGCGGTGCGATCCCGATGCCGATATCCGAGACGGAGAGCCGAATCCCCCTCTGCCCCGGAAGAGAGCAGAGACCGATTTGAATCGTTCCCTTCGGCGTGAATTTAATCGCGTTGCTCAGGAGGTTGATGAGGGCGCTCTTGATCTTCAAGGGATCGGTCATGACGATGTCCGGACAGTCGGGATCGATTCTCTGCTCCAGCTGAAGTCCTTTCTCACGGAGAAAAGGCTCAAAGAGCATCGAGACCCGCTCGAGCAGCTCACGGGGGTTCGTCTCCACCACCTGAACCGGCATCTTGCCCGAATCGATTTTCGAAAAATCCAAGATATTGTTGACCAGGTGAACAAACTCCAAAAGGTCGACATTCATCCGCATGATCGCCTGAGATTGCTCCGGCGTGAGCATCCCGTACGTTCCATTCCGCAGCAATTGGATAAATCCGAGGAGGCTGTTTAAAGGGGTCTTCAGCTCGTGGGCGATATAGGAGAGTAATTGATTCTGCGCCCGGGTCGGATTGCGCTCTCTTCGGTACGGGAGGGTTCCTTTTCTTTTCGCCCGCACCCTTTTCTTCACCGCAAGACGCTTTGCGATCACCATTTTGTTAAGGCGGGCGCGCAGCGTCGTCAGCTCTTTGAGAAGCTCTTCCCTTGTTTTGGCCTGATCACCCATGGAGAACCGGTCCTGTCCGGAGGATCTGGTGACGGACAAAGAGCATGAAAAAAAGCGGGGGAGGAAATAACGTTTCCACCCTGAAGATCCTCCATTCCGGCGCAAACCGAGGAGAGAGAACGATCACAGAGGACGATGAGATCCCTAATAAATAAACCGGGCCCCGACCCTGAAGTAGGAATCGGATACCTTCTCCACCCATCTCACTTCGACGAGGGTCGGAATATTGATCGGAACCGATTTCAGCTTAAAGGCCATTCTCAGGAACTGATTGATCTCCAGCTTTGTTTTTGTAACGAGGCAGACCCCCCCGTTGCTGATATTCTTGGCTCTTCCGATGATCGCGGACCGGGGAGGCTTCTTCGTCTGGAGCGATGTTCCTTTCCAGAGAAGGATCTCTTCATTGAAAACGACTCTTTTATTTTCCCTAGGTGGATTGAAGATAGCCTTTTGGGCCATATCGTTCAGCGTGAGTGAAGACATTTTTTTCCCCCTCGGTTTTTTCACGTTGAGCATCCGTCTACTTTCATCTAGTAAATCTAGCTTAACGAGATAAGGTGAAAAACAGATGAGGAAAAGATTAGAAAGAAATTAAAAGAGAAAAGAAAAAGAGGAGCACAATGGAGGAATCGGCGACAAGGAAGCGATCAACCGCAGATTTTATACCCGATGTCCCGGACGGTCTGAATCAACTTTTTGGGATACCCTTCGTCTACTTTTTTCCTTAAATA